>JAKUQA010000020.1 GCA_022450525.1 Dehalococcoidia bacterium
GCATCTCTTTGTGCATGTTCCCAATAATTACCTATACAACAAAGTATTTTACTAGGACGAGGTAGAGGTGGTAGTAATTTTATATTTTCAAATGAGATAGGGGCCTTGGCTTCTACTAATGTAGATATTAGTTCATTTTTCGATTCATAATTATTAATAAGATTCACTATTATATCTTGGCCAGAAATATCTTCAGTATGATAAAGACTGGATATATCAGTTACTCCATTTTCAGTCATAACACCTGGATATATTTTATTGTCACTAGTTTTAAACAGTACTATCTTCATAATTTGCCCTGATTGATAATTCGTTAGATAATTATATATAAGAATTAATATTCTTTTGATTATATCACCTTAAATTTTATCGTGTATGAAAATTAGTTATATTTTATTTATAATAGCGTTTCTTTTAACTACCTTAGCCTGTAGTAGATTTGATTTGCCTAGAATTCAGGACAAATCAATTCCTCCAGAAATTATTACACTAACTCCTACCCCTACTGCTACATTAATTCCTAATGACGAGAACAAAAACAATGGAAGTGCTGAAGATAATGTAAGTAATCCTAAAGATACAGATTCGAATATTGTATCTGGTAATAATGATTTAAAAGAAAAATTTGTTCCTGTACTTGATGATCTTTATATAGATAATCTTTTTGGTTTTTCTATTAAATATCCTTCGAATTGGATAGTAGATTCTACTAAAACTGTACCTTCCATTGCAGAAATAAAATTAACACCAGATAATGTAATTGGTGATATTTATCTTTTATATACTGATGGAAATTTATCTAATGTCGATATTGTTGACCAATTTATAAGTCCTATTAAACAGCAACCAGATTTTACTATACTTTCAGAAACGAACCTTACATTAGCTAATGATAATCAAGCCTATCAAATACAATATCAGTGGAAAGATACTAATTCTCTAAAAAACGGATTTGTTCAATCTGTTACAGATAAAATTAAAAATTATATAATCATATTTGAAATTGATTCATTAATATATGAGAATAATTTACCAACTATTCGATTACTTGCTAATTCTTTTCAATCACTTGAACCTCAACCATACGATATACCACGTTATGAAAGCCTGGTTTTACATATAGATTCTGGACCAGTTAGCTTAGACCCTGCATTTGCTACTGGAGCTAAATCAATTCAATATATTCAACAAATCTTTAGTGGGCTAACTGGTTTTGATAAAGATGGATATCTACAACCCGATATTGCTGATACTTGGTTGATATCTGATGATGCACAAACCTATACATTTACTATTAAAGACAATGCTACATACCATTCAGGACGTAAAGTTACAAGTATTGATATTCAATATTCTTGGGAACGGGCTTTAAAGTCCCAAAATAAAAAAAATGTACTTAACTACTTAGGCGATATTTTAGGGGCCAGGGAATTCAGTAGTGGAGACATCGATAATTTAGAAGGTTTTAATATAATTGATGATAGCAAATTCGAAATCAAATTGGTTTCTCCAACTCCTTATTTCATTTCAAAACTTTCTCATTCACATACATTTTTGGTTGATTCAGAACAACTTATTAGATACAGCGAGAATAATAGAGCTTGGGAAGCGAAACCTATCGGTACAGGTCCATTTGTAATGGGGGATTGGCTGCCTGGTGTTATTATGTATTTATACCCATATCCAGATTATCACCTTAATAAACCTGAAATTGATAGTCTGATTTTTCGATTATATGGTGGGAAACCAGCTCTAATGTATCAATCTGGTGAAATAGATGCAACTACACTTTTTTCTGATGAGGTTATTGATATTTATAACTCTGATTTAATTTTTGGAGGTTCTCCCGTTAAAGAACAAAATCTAATTAAATCTACTGAAATGAGTACTTACTATATTGGATTTAATACTCAATCAATACCTTTTGATGATATAAATGTCCGAAAAGCTTTTGCTCAAAGTAGCAATGTCGAAACAATTGTTAGTAATTACTTTGAATCTGTTCACCAAAATGCATATGGTTTAATACCTCCACAAATGCCTGATTTTAATTCTAATTTGGATAATAATGATTATATTTATGATCCAGAATCAGCATTAAACTATTTGTCGAATTCAGATTATTACCTTGATAAAACTTTACCTGATATTTTTTACAATACCCCTGGATACAGTGGACCCAATGCTCTCATAAGTGAAATAATTAATTCTTGGATTGATAACCTTGGTGTAAATATTACAACAAATGTTATACCTCCAGATCAATATTATTATTCTATTGATAAAGTATCTTACGATATTTATGATTATGGATGGATAGCAGATTATCCTGATCCACATAATTTTCTTTATTCATTATTTCATTCCAAAGCTGGAAGCAATGTCAGTAAATATAATAATCCTGATTATGATTCACTAATTGATCTAGCAACTATGGAAACAAACGAAGATAAAAGAATACAGTATTATATAGATGCTGAAGAAAAACTTATTAATGATGTTGTTCTTATTCCTCTTTATCATGGAAGCACTTTCGCTTTGATTAAAGATCACGTTAGTGATATTAATTTTACTCCATACGGCATGTTGGATCTAAGAGATGTAAAGATATCGAATTTTTCAACAGTCTCATATAGATAGTTGCATATATTGCCCCAGGTATGCTATTTTGATCTGGTGTCCTTTTTGTTTTTTATGTTTACCAATCTATTAGTTGTGAAAAAAATTGAATACAATTTCTGCAGAAGAATCATATAAACCAAGTCCGTTAAGATCATTTAAAACAAAAGGATTCCCCACATATTGGTTTGCGATGATGGCTCAAATGGCTGGGTTAAATATGCAGATGGTTTCTCGAGCATGGTTAATATATGAACTCTCAGCATCTTATACAATTTTAGGAGCTATGACTGTTGCTCATGCCCTACCAATGTTATTTACTTCGATGTTTGGAGGGGTACTTGCAGATAGATTTCTAAAAAAACGACTCATGCAAAGTGGTCAAATTTTACTAGCAATTACCTCACTTTTTGTAGCAGTTTGCCTTTCTCTGGATCTTATTAATCTCTCTACTGGTGCAGGAGTGTCATATGTTATGATGGCATCGGTTTTTCAAGGAACTATTATGGGTTTTACTATGCCTTCAAGGCAAGCAGTAATACCTGAAATTGTAGGTAGAGAAAATTTAACTAATGCAATTGCATTAAACCAATCAGGAATGAATTTAAATCGCCTAGCAGCACCGGGAGTTGCTGGATTAATGATTGCATTATTAGGTATTACAACTGTTTATTATTTTATGACTTTTCTATATATATTAGCTACTATAATTATTTCATTTCTCCCTATAACAAAAAGTTTAAACCCACATGCTAAAGAAAAAAGTCCAATGAGAGATTTAATTGATGGCTTTAAATATATTTTCAATGAAACTGTTATCTTTTATTTATTATTAGCAACTTTATTTAGTGTTGTTCTTTCTATGCCGTATATGGGATTAATGCCTATATTTGCTAAAGATATACAAGTTGTAATTGCTTCTGATTTTGCTTGGATGAATTCGACCGCAATAATTAGTTCATTTAATTTGCCTGAATTACTTACATATTCCAGTTTTCGCCTTGGATGTTTAATGAGTATTTCGGGAATAGGTGCTTTGATTGGTTCTCTTATTGTAACCATTTTATCTGATAGCAATAGAGGAAAATTATTTATTTATAGTGTATTGGCCTTAGGTATTACTCTCACAATATTTTCATTTACAAGATCCTTTATTGTTGGATGTGTATCCATGATGTTTGTTGGCTTTTTTCAATCCTTACGTTTATCCTTGAGTAATGCTTTAGTACAAAGTTATGTAAGTGATGAATTCAGAGGTCGAGTCATGTCAGTTTATATGATGGAATTTGGAATGACGAGTTTTAGTACATTTCTTGTTGCAACTATGGCTGGTGTAATTGATACTACTAATGTTTTTGCTCCAGGATTTGGAATTCAATTAACAATGGGAATTGCTGCAGTTTTATTAATTCCAGGAGCATTAATTTTCTGTTTTGGGAAAAGATCCTTGCTTAACTTAGGATAATATAATCTAGATTATAAATCTCCCCATAATTTTTCAAATCTTTCTTTCAACGTTTTTTCGACTCCATTTTCTTTAGGTAAATAAAAACTCTTTTTATTAATTTTATTTGGAAAATTATTTTTTTTAATAAATCCATTTTTTGAATCATGGTCATAGGTATAACCTTCTCCAATGTGAAATTTTTTATCAACAGTTGTTTCGGCATTGATTAAATGATTAGGTATTTCTGTTATTGGATTATTAGTTACTTCTTCATATGCACTATCAATTGCTAAATAAGAAGAATTACTTTTTTCAGATAGTGCTAAGTAAATTGTGGCATTTGCTAAAGGTATTCTTGATTCTGGCATACCAAGTTTGTTTACACTTTCAAATGTGGAATTGGCAAGAACCATAGCATTAGGGTTCGCTAAGCCAATATCTTCAGATGCACTTATAACTAATCTCCGAGCAATGAATAAGGGGTCTTCACCATTTTTTAACATTCTTGCTAAATAATATATAGCTGCATTTGGGTCTGACCCCCTTATGGATTTAATAAATGCAGATATAGTATTGTAATGATTATCATTATTGCGATCATAGAGTGCATTATTTGCTAAAAGATCTCGAATAATATCTATTGTTAACGTTTTTCCCCCATTCTTTTTAATGGTAGAATTGACTGCTAATTCAAAAGTGTCCAAAGCTTTTCTTGCATCTCCAGACGAACCTGTTATTAAAGTATCCAAAACATTGTTGTCCACAATAATGTTTTCATCAGTTTTTAAATATTCTTCTGTGTTATCTAGTACCTTTTTTAATATTTTATTCAATGTTAAATCATCATGGGGTTCAAACTTGAATATCTTGATCCTGGAAATTAAGGGATTAATAATCGAAAACCCAGGGTGTTCTGTAGTCGCTCCAATGAGAATAATTATTCCATTTTCAATTAATGGTAATAGAGAGTCTTGTTGGCTTTTAGAAAATCTGTGTATTTCGTCTAAGAAGAGAATAGTTTTGGATAGATTTGGGTTCGATAGAATTTCATCGCTTACTTTTCTTATATCTGAAATTCCTGAAGATACTGCAGATAACGAGGTAAAATTCATATTTGTTTCTTCAGCAATTATTTTAGCAAGAGTTGTTTTGCCAGTACCAGGCGGTCCCCAAAATATCATAGATGGGATAGTTTTATTTTTGATAAGATTAGTTAAGATCTTATCTTTTCCGAGTATATGTTCTTGGCCTATAAAACTATCCAAACTATTTGGCCTGATTCTTGAAGACAATGGTGCTGATTGAACCAGATTATTTCTTATATTATGCTCAAATAATGACATCTTAAGTTTAATTGGATTATTTTATCCTCTACACAACCTGTTTTCTTCCTTTGTCATAAACTCTAGTAATACTGGCTTACCAGTGTTCATAACTTCTTGAGCTCTTTTAATTGATGGGATAATTTCAGATGGATCTTCTACCCTTTCTCCATGAGCCCCTAATGCAGTTGCTAATTTAGCATACTCTCCATATAAGTTGGTAAACCCAAAGTTTTCAGTTGCTTTTGGATAATTAACTGAATAGCCGCTTAGTACATGATTATTGAAAACAATTAGAAGAACAGGGATTTTGTGGCGTACTGCAGTCTCAATATCCATACCACACATACCAATTGAAGCATCCCCCATTATTGCGGCGACAGTTTTATCTGGTGCAGCAAGTTTAGCTCCCATTGAAATACCTAGTGAATATCCTAATTGACTTGAATTGGCCCATCCCATATATGAACGAGGAGTAACAGTTTGATAGAAAGGAATTGTTTGATCTCTTGGATGACCTGATTCATGGGTTAATATGGTATTTGAACGGTCGACTGTATTCATAAAATCCCAAATAATACGATATGGGTTAATTGGGGCTTCATTAGATGTCAATAAAGGCATCCATTCATCTAACCATTCATCTTTAACTTTTTTAATTTCTTGTTCAACATTTCCAGTACCTTTTCTAGCTTCTTCTCCTGCTTGTTTTTTTAGTTCTTCAATAAGTTGTGGTAATACTAGAGATAAGTCCCCCATCAAGGAATGATCTAATTGTTGTTCTTTATTTAAATCTATTTCATCTACATTCGCTTGGATTAATGTTTTTCCAGTAGGAACTCCAATTGATGCTAAATTAGTTGTGAAACTACATCCTAATCCAAATATCAAATCAGATTTATCCAAAAATACCTTAACAGCCTTTGTATAAGTATTTCCGCCAGTTCCAAGTGATAATGGGTGATCTTCAGGGAATCCACTCTTGCCTGTATTGCTAGTTAAAACAGGGGCATTTAATAATTCGGCAAATTCGATTAAATCTGAAGTGGCTTCAGCCCATAATATACCAGCACCTGCGTAAAGCACAGGATTTTTTGCTTTTAACAACATTTCGATAGTTTTGCGAATATCATTTGGGTCAGCAGCTGTTTTGTTAAACTTTACCTTTTCATAGTTAAGTTTTGAATCGTCAAATTCACCTTGAGCTACATCTTGTGCTACTTCTAATAATACTGGACGACCACGTCCTGATCTTAAATAAGTGAAACCTCGTCTCATCATTTCTGGTATTCTATCAAGTTGATTAATTCTATCTGACCATTTAGTAACGGGTCTGTAGACTTCACTTGATCGAAAGTCTGGGGATTGTCCTAATCTTGCATTAGCCGTTCCGCCTGGAATTACGAATATAGGCACAGACTCTGCGAATGCGTGTGCAACACCACTGAATGCATTTTCAATACCAGGTCCTGTTTGAGTAACAACAATACCGTTTTTCTTTCCACTCATTGTTCTGGTATATCCATCTGCCATATTAACGGTAGCTCTTTCTGTTCGAGACATTATTGGTTCAATACCTAAACTTGCAGCTGCCTCTATAAGTGTGTTTGCGGGATAACAAAATAAATAATCTGTTTCTTCTTTTTTTAAGATATTTGCAATAGCTAATTCGCCCTTCATAATCCCTCCTATTTGGTGATTTTGTTCAGGTTACACATTTCTTCTATTTAACGTCAAGCAAAACACACTACTACCTCTCCTCCTTATTGATCATTTTTGTTATACTTAGGCTTGTATTAATATTTTTATTGTATTTTAAATAAAATCAATGGAGTTATTGTGAAAATTGCACTTGGTTCTGATCATGCAGGATTTGAAATCAAAGAAGAAATTAAATCTTTTTTGACTTCTTTAAATATTGATTTTGTAGATTCAGGTGCTTATGAATTTGATGCCCTAGATGATTACCCAGATTTCGCTAAAAATGTTGGATACGCCATTAGAAATGGTGAAGCACAAAAAGGCATTATTGTATGCGGTAGTGGAGTTGGCGCTTCAATAACAGCAAATAAAATTAAAGGAGTACGCGCTGGACTCTGTCATGATGGATATTCTGCTCATCAAGGTGTAGAGCACGACGATATGAATGTCCTATGTATTGGTTCCAGAATTATAGGAATAGAGCTTATAAAAGAAATAATTATTTCTTTTATCAATGCAAAATTTTCTGGTGAAGAACGTCATTCAAGACGTTTGCAAAAATTACTTGATATAGAAGCATCTGAATAGTTATGGCATATTTATATCTGGCAATAGCTATTGTTTTTGAGGTGGCAGGAACTGTAACACTAAAAGCCACAGAAGGTTTTTCAAAAATCATACCAAGTTTAATTGTAATCTTTTGTTATATTGTGAGTATATATCTAGTATCATTGACAATAAAAACTATACCAGTAGGGATTGCATATGCTATATGGACAAGTACAGGACTTTTGTTTGTGGTTTTAATTAGTGCTGTTGCGTACCGTCAAATTCCTGATACTCCTGCAATTTTAGGTATGACTTTTATAATTATGGGTGTTTCTATAATACAAATTTATTCTAAAATGATTAACAACTAAGCATTCTTAAATAACATTCCTGGCTACTATAGATGCTCCTACTAAAACCATATTTTCGTTTAACTTACCTTTTCTAATTTTGTTATGTTTATTTTCAGTAATCGATAGGTCTTTAAAATAATTATCAATGTAATTAACAATTTCAGGTATACCATCGACGACTCCTCCACCAATAACTACAGCGTCAGGATCAAATATATTAAAAAAATTAGTTATTGATATTGCTAATTTATTTGAAATTTCCTTAATAATATCCACGGCTTCTTCATTATTTTCATAATATGCCATAGAGACTGTTTCGGCAGTGATTTGTTTATTTGTTTTTGCCGCTAATAAATTAAATACTGAATTGTTATCTATTGATGCAATATTTTTTGCTATTTTGCCAATAGCTTTGCCACCACAATAGGCTTCTAAACAACCTTTTCTACCACATTCACAAAGATTTCCATCTTCAACAATAATCGTATGACCGATTTCTCCGGCAAATCCCTGAGATCCTTGATACAAATTATTGTTTAATATTATTCCTCCACCAATTCCTGTACCTATAAATATTCCTAATGCATTTGTACAATCCGTAATTGCTCCATAGGTATGCTCTCCTATTACAGCAGCTGAACAGTCATTAATTATTGATATAGGAATATTTATTTCTTTTTCTAATAATGATTTAAGGTCTACGTTTTGCCAATTGGTATTTGGGGAATGAATAATTAAATTCGATTCTTCATCTATCCAGCCTGCGGTACCAATCCCTATTTTTGTATATGATGTAGTGTATTCATCTGGAATCTGAGTAAGAATATTATTAGTAAAATAATTTATCCATTCTGAAACTGAATCAAAATTATAATTTGACTTTGAGGTACCCCATTTCACATCACCATTACTATCTACAATACCCAATCGTATTTTAGTACCACCAATGTCTATACCAAGTACGTATTTATTATCCACAATTCACCCAGTTAAGTGATCAATAATATTAATTTCTTTCATCTAAAAAATAGTTTGAAATATTTTATAGAGATTATACATGATATAATTTATACTGTATTGAAAATATTTATTTATGAGGTCGTTTATGAAATTTGGATTCTGGGTCTTAAATCAATGGGACAGAACTGACAATATGACTCAAAGGATTAATGAGGGAGTCGAACAAGTAAAATATGCTAGAGAAGCCGGTTTCGATTTTATTGGTACAGGTCAACATTTTCTTTCATATCCCTTCCAAATGGTCTCTACATTACCTTATCTTGCAAGATTAGCTCAAGAGTCCGGAGATATGGAAGTTGTTGCTGGAGTTTTATTACTACCTTTGTTAAATCCTCTTGAGACAGCAGAAGCTACTGCTTCACTAGATGCAATGACAAATGGTAGATTTATTATGGGTGTTGGTATCGGCTACAGAGATGAAGAATTTATTTCATTTAATGTCAAAACTAAAGAAAGAATACCCAGGTTACTAGAATCGCTAGACTTGATTAAGAAACTATGGACCCAAGATGAAATTGAATTTGATGGAGAATTTTATAGAGTTCCATATTCCAAAATTGCTACTCACCCTATTTCTAAGCCCCATCCACCGATTTGGATGGCTGCTAATCTTGATGTCGCTGTTAAAAGAGCTGCTAGAAATGGTTATCCTTGGTTAATAAACCCTCATGCAACTACAACAAGCCTTATACCTCAGATTGAAATCTATAAAGACGTTGCAATGCGAACCAATGGTTTTGTGCCTGATTTACCAATGCTTAAAGAACTATATGTGCATAAAGATAGTTCTGTTGCATACGCAAAAGCCCAACCATTCTTAGAACCTAAATATGCTGCATATGCTTCATGGGGCCAAGATGATGTTTTACCTAATAATGAAACCTTTAAAATACCATTTGAACAACTTGCTAAAGATAGATTTATGCTAGGTAATCCCCAAGAAATAATCGAAGAAATTCAAAGATATGAAGATACTCTTGGAATAACACATATGTTTTTTCGAATGCAATGGGCTGGGTTACCCCATAGTGAAGTTTTACAACAGATAGAATTGTTTCGTACAGAGATAATTCCACATTTTAAATAATGGTTTGAAATAATGCTTGATTACAATAATTTAACTTCAATAATTAAAAAATCGCCTTTCATTAAGCGCATAGTAGACACGCTACTCTTACGTTCACGAGTATATGCTGAAGCTGAAATTTATTCTTCTGCCCTATTACAGGCATTATTTATTCCTTTTTTGATAGCAATTATTCGTGGTGTAACTGTAACCGGCTATGATCCAGAAAATGTTATCGAATCTTATAATAGCATTAATGACCTTTGGATTTTTTTAATCGGTGTAATAGCCCAAATGACAATTTGGATTTTATGGACATTTGGATGTTACTTCATTGGTGTAAATTTATTGTCTACATCATCTAAACATGCTTCTTTTGGGGAATTATCTAGGGCTACCGGATTTGCTCAAACACCAAATTTAGTCATTCTTCTAGGGTTGTTACCATTTTTTGATCTTAATACTATGTTGTTAATTGGTTCTATATGGTGGTTTATGGCCATGATGGTTGCAATTAAATACGTTTTAAATTATGAATCTTTATATAATACGTTTTTTCTTACATTGGCAGGGTTTTTAATAGTTCCATTAATCCTTTGGCCAGGTTATGAATTAATAGTGAAATTTCTACTGTAATGTTTATTAATCCATATATTGAGCCAGAACAAAATATAAAAAAAGATGGATACCTTGGATCTTTTATTCGTTATAATAGTATAGGTTCAATATCTGTTAAAGCTCTTCAGATTTATAAAAATAAATTTCCTCAATTACTTTTTATTTCCCTAATATCATTTATTCCTGGTTTACTTTTAAGTATGTTTTATCTGAAAGAAGTAGATACATTGATACAATATTTCTTGCCATCTTCTGATGTTGCAACTGTAAATTTCCCTAATGTCCCTTTTAATGTTTACTTCCTATTAATACTTCAAATGTTTTTAGACCCACTAGCATTGGCTGCAATGACTATAGCATTAGGAAGAATTATTATTTTGCACGATACAAATATTTTAAGTGCTTACTATTTTGCTTTAACTCGCGGATATTCTTTGATACTGAACGTAGTAATATTTTACCTAATATTACTATTCTTTGGGTTTTTAACGCTTTTCATAATAGGTGCCCCGTTATTAATAATATGGATAATAGCAACTGTTATATATCCACATGCTATATATTTTGAAAATTCCGGTCCTGGTGCAGCTTTATTTAGAAGTATAAAATTATTATCAAGATCTTGGTTTGATTTATTTAAATTCTGGGTACCATTAATAGGTATAACTGCGATTCAATTTATTAGTTCTTCTTATATAACTGGATCAATTGGGATTATTTTCAATGAATTATTAACATTTGTCTTACAACCCCTAGTCCCAATAATTACAGCTCTTGCATATATACATTACAGAATCAATATTGAAGATTTATCATATATAGATTATGGCAATTCTGTTTTAAATCTAGGCCTAACTATTGAGGAATAATAGGTAACATTATATAAGAAGCATGATCTTTTGACTGATGGATTGTGTTCAGTGCAATAATTTTAGCTTGATCGACTCCCAAAGGACCTCCTGTATTTGGGTTAATATCAAATCTAGGAAAATTAGAACTTGAAATATCAACCCGTATTTTATGACCTGACTTAAATAAGTTGCCTGTAGGATATAACTCAAAATCTAATGAGTATATTTCACCAGGTGTCATTAGTTCTTCTTTTTCCCAAGAGTTTCTATAACGTGCCCTCATGATACTGTCTGTAAGATTCATATGAAATCCATCTGGATAATCTTCATTTGGTGGACACACATCAATAAGTTTTGCTGTGAAATCTGTATCTTTAGCAGATGAAGATATCTCTAAATGGACACTCACTGGACCAGTAACTTCTAAGTCTTCTGATAATACTTCTGTTTCAAAAACTAATATATCAGATCTTGATTCAAGGGGGAGAAATGGTGCTTTTGAACCAAAAAATACAGGATTTTCAATTTGATGAAATGCACCAGCTTGTGCAATGATTCCGCCAGACAAACCTCCACCTATAGTAGGAATAGGATTATCAGGGTCAAATTTAAATGTCGAAGAATCGTCATTATTTAAAGGTTTATGTGTGCTTAAACTCCCATCTTTAAGGAAATAATAGGGGGTGAATTTGGTTCTAGCTAGTGGCCATTCATTTTCGAATCTCCACTGTCCTCCATGTTGCATTCTTTCTTGTTCGTTTTTCAAACCACTACCACCACCCATAATAAACAAAAGAAGAGAGTTTTGATCTTGAAAACCATTGTCAAAATCTTTCATCCAGGCGTCAAACCATAATAGTCTATAATCGTCCCAGTTTTCAGCAAGAGAATTTATGCTTGCTGTGAGGCCGAAGTCAACTTCTCCAGCATATGATACTGATCGTTGTCCATGTGTCCAAGGTCCCATTAAAACTCGTACTGGGGCTTTTTTCTTTTTAGATAGACCAATATAGTTTTCAAAAGTTGTTCTTGTATAAGAATCATACCAACCACCAGTATGTATTTGAGGTATATCAGACCACTCGTCATAGAATAACTCACCTGCTAAACCAGGCTGTTTCCAATAATCATCATATTCTCCCCTACTCCATTCTTCCAAAATATAGTCCTCATAAGCTGGAGTCCATTTTAAAGGTGAGTGACCTTTTTTCCATGGCAAACGTAAAAGCCAGTCTTCTTGGTTAACTTCATCTAAATATTTAGCAACAACTGGATTTTCGATTGCTTCTTTACTTAATTTGGCTTGTGAAATAGCCCAGCCCAATTGTCTTAGTTCAAATGCGCCATTATGGCGTGCAGAGCTCATATAAGCATTAGAAAAACCTCCACAATCAATAATCATGGCTTGTAATCCTTTAGCGTTCATTGAAGCCATAGCAGCTTGTGTATGAGCTCCATATGACGTTCCGTAAGTTCCTATTTTCCCATTACACCATTCTTGGTCTACTATCCATTCAGTTAAGTCATAACCATCATTTGCATCTTGAGTGTATTTATGGAACTCTCCTTCTGAATTATATCTACCTCGATTATCTTGTATTACTACGATATAACCTCTCTTAGTAAAATATTCAGCTTCTTCAGCAAATCTATCCGAACCTTTATCATAAGGAGTTCGGTGCAACAATACTGGTCTTGGTGATTTATCTATTTTCCCATCAATAGTTGGATAATATATATCAGTAGATAAGTTGATATCATCTCTCATTTTAACTTTGATATCTTTTTCAACTTCTACTTCGTAAGTTACTTCTGAACGAACATTTTTAAATAAATTATCCATATTACCCTTCCTAGAGATTAGCTATCCAATTTAATATTTCTTTTGCATGCTGATCATGCATATCAGTCCAAGCGTGATCAGCACCTTCAACAATAACTACTGAGTTTTTCTCATGTGATGATTTCATAATTTCATGAGTATCTGTGGCGCAATTTTCTAGTCTTGGGTGAGTTTCCAAAGAGCCTGCAATTAGTAGTGTTGGGTTTGTGACGTTTTGTGCATAAAGTGTCATATTGTATTGTTCACTACCATGTTTGTCCAAATAAGCCTTTGCGCCAAATGTATGTGGCATTGGAAATTGTACATCCATTAAAGCATTAGGTTTGTTATTTTTTATATGTTCTTTTGCTAAATTTACACATCTAGTAAACTCTTCTACTGCATCTGGATGGTTCATAAAATAATCATAGGAAAGCCGAACTGGAGATGAAGATATAATTGATATGACATATGGATTTGGGTGTTTTGCACCATAATAGACAACTTTTACTGCCCCCATACTATGACCATACAAATGTATTTTTTTATATCCTCGTTCGACTAAAAAACTCACAGCTGCATCTATATCATAGTTGCATTCAGATAATATATCGAAAGCATTTCCGTAAAACCTTTCGCCATATCGTGAAATTAAATCATGTCCACGAGTATTAAAACTAGCGACGTCAAAACCTGCTTCCCCAAAACGATCCATCAAAGCAAGATTCATTGCTCCATAGAAATTACCACTTGACCCATGAATCAATAAAAAACATTCTTCAGGATTATTCGGGGAATCTGTTTTTGATAGAATACCTATGTGTTCTAAATCATCTTTTGTATGTATGCTATTAAATTCTATTGCCATAATTTATCTCCTTAGTTAAGACAGAATTCTACTCATTCTAGCTTTATTCGTCTAGACGAATAAAGATTACTCATATATTGTTTAACGAAATATCCTACAAAAGTATTTTTTCAATTAATTTTATTACTACAAGGAGCATTGTGATGTCTGAAAAACAAACTATTTTTTCTTATGAAGGATATGAAGATATGAGAGTTACCTTGCAAAATGGTGTTCTATTAGTAACTCTTGATAACCCAGACAGATTAAATGCACTTTCAACTCCGATAAGGCATGGATTGAAGAGAGTTTTGACAGAATTTGAAGAAGATGATAACGCTAAAGTTATGGTTATTACAGGCGAAGGAAGAGGTTTTTGTTCCGGAGCAGATTTGGGTAGTACTGGAAGTTATAAACAAACAGAAACCAGAAAACAGATTGAAGAAACACGATTCGAATGGATAAGTAGATTCCGTTCTATTAATAAACCTATTATTGCTGCTGTTAATGGTGTAGCTGCTGGTGGTGGTGTTTCTTTAGCATTAGCTGCAGATATTCGTATAGCTTCCGATCAAGCAAGATTTGTTACTGCGTTTCTTAGAAGAGCTATATTGCCTGACAACGGCGCTACTTGGTTTCTTCCCAGAGTAGTAGGAGTTTCTAAAGCTTTATTAATGTTGTGGCTTAGTGATGACGTTGGTGCCGAAGAATCAGCAGAAGTTGGATTAGTTGATAAAGTAGTTCCGCATGATTCATTAATGGATGAAACAATGTTAATAGCAAATCGTCTTGCTGAAGGTCCTTCTATAACCCTAGAATTGACTAAAAAAGCGGTTTACCATAGTTTAAATGTTGATTTAATAACACAATGTGATTATGAAGAGAATCTTGGTGCTATTGTTCATAATACAGAAGATAATGCTGAAGGTCGTTTGGCATTTAGAGAAAAAAGAAAACCTAATTTTCAAGGAAAATAACAGATTGAACAAAATTGACACGATTAATGAAATAAATTCTTCTTGGGATAATTTACTTAGTACCATTAATTCTTTTTCATCTAAACATGAAAAAGTACCTGGTGCTGTTGGAACTTGGTCATTTTTAGAAGCAGTAATACATATATTTGCATGGGATAGTGAATTACTAATCAACTTAAATGATTACCACAACAAAAAAGAAATGCCTAAATGGAAAGATTTTAACGATAAAGAGATTGTTGAGTTAAATCAGGGTCAGGTTGATGAGTATATTAATACTAGTTTCGAGGATTTATACAAACGGCTTATCGATAATCATTCTAACTTGATTAAATACTTAGAGAATTTACCTGAAGATTTATTTGTAACCGACCAATTTACTTCAGGAATGATAAAAGATGAAACCTATCTACATTATCAAGAACATGATGAAAATATAAAGACTTTTTCAAAAACTTTAAATCAGTGAAGGGTTGGTGGTTTGGCAAAATAGGTTGCTATTGCTGAAATTAACATTAGTAAACCAAATACAATCCACATATAAAAATAACTCTGTGTTTGATCAAATATTATTGATCCAAAAAGCGGTCCAGAAGCATTAGTTGTCATTTGAACTGGCCAAACCATACCTCTTATTGAACCTAATGAATTTCGTCCATAATATTCAGCAAATATTAGTTGATATAAGGTATTAAATAGACCAGCACTTAAAATTCCTTGAGTTATACCCCAAACAATTGCAATATAAAAATTGTTAACAAATAAAATAACAAAAATAGTTAGAGAGTTCACAAGAAAAGTTCCAACAATTGTTTTTCGAGTACCAAACTTTTCAGCCATAAAACCTGAGAAAAAAGCTCCTATGGCTCCGCTAAATGACCAAATAGCCATAACTATGGCTCCTTGATTTCTGCCAATACCTTGAGTATCAAGATAGGAGATTAAATGGAAACATAAACCTGGGCCAACGATAAAAAGTAAAGAGAAAGCAAGTACTAATAAATAGAAATTTGGTTGTTGTAAAACTTGTTTTCTATTAAAAGAAACCTCATCGGTTTTGGGTTTGAGTGCCTCAAGTCTTTTATCCTTTTCAGTTAACTCACCGTCGGGTAATAAACCCATATCTTCAGGTTCTTTACGAATGAGAATCATTACTGGTAATAAAGAAACTACAAAAACAACAATACCAGATATTGTTAGAGCCATTCTCCAGTCATAAATATCTGCTACAAATGCCACATATAATGGAGTTATAGAGTTACCAAGCATTATTCCAAGGCCACTATACGCTATTGCTCTTGCTCGTTTAACTATAAACCACTTAGATACGATGACTTGAGTTGCGAGAGCGATAATACCCATAGTCATTATACGATTAACAATAAGAATAATGAAAAACTGTATGTAGTTTTCAACGATTGCAAGTAAAACAAATGAAAGTCCAAGTATAAAGACAGAAACTGTTAGAATCCAACGGCCGCCATATTTATCTAGTGCAGTACCTATGAAAATAGCAACAATTCCGGCAATAATAGTTCCAAAAGATGTAGCGTAAGTGAACGTAGTTTTAGACCAACCAAATTCTTCAGTTATTGGATCTAATATAACGGCTAAAACAGGGAATGTCCCAGCACTTTGACTAAAACCAGCTAAAGCAACAGCAAGTACTATAAACCACCCATAATAAATTGATTTTTTATTTGTATTATTACTAATGGGTGTATTAATAGTTATATCCTTAATGATTTAAGCTCAAAGAAAGAGCACAAAGGGCAATATAACTCAATTAATATTAATGGTCAATTCTAGTTATTTCCCTTCTTTAATAAAATCAGCAATTTTTTCTGCAATTACCATCACTGTGACATTGATATTTGCACGTACGCAATCAGGCATTATAGATGCATCGGCTATTCTTAAACCTTCAACACCATAAACTTTACCATATTGGTTCACAACAGCCATTTTGTCTTCTTTTGGTCCCATCTTTGCTGTGCAAGATACATGATGTCCGGTTAAAACGTGCTTTCTTATCCAAAGGTCAAGAGAGTTGTCATTATCTAAATCAATGTCTGTAGGTCTTAATCGTTCTAAAATTAAATCTGATAAATCTGAATTATCTTCTAAACTAACTAACATACGTATCCCATCACGGTATCTGCGTATATCTTCATCATGGTCAAGAAGGTTATAATCGAGATATGGATGTTCTCGGTAATCTGATGATTGTAATTTTATTTCACCGCTAGATAAAGCGAGATTTAACCCTAATGCAGCACTAATACCCACTGGTTCTCCTATAGCTCTGTATGATTCCCCTGCAACTGCATTAAAATACACGATCATATCGTTATGTATCGATGAACCTTTAGCTGTGTAACGAAGTAGTACTTGTATTCGAGGGCCTACTGTGTCTAGGTCTACTTCAGGTTTTGTTTTCCAAATAACAGGTAACAATGGATGATCTCGTAGATTTTGTCCTACACCAGGACAATCCAATAATACTTCTATATTATGTTCGTCTAAATGGTCTTTAGGTCCGATACCAGAAAGCATAAGTGTTTGGGGTGTACCTATTGCTCCTTCACATAAAATGATTTCATTCCCCTCAATAACAAAATCTTCATTATCTGAAGATACTTCTAATCCAATTGCTTTTGGCACAATTTGATCTTTTTTAAATATTATTTTTTTTACAAATACATTAGGACGAATTGTTAAATTAAGCCTATGTCGCGAAAGCCCCAGGTAGCCTATTGCAGTAGACCAACGAATACCATCAGGGTTATTCAATGGAATAGGTCCTGCACCAATGGTTCCTGGTGCGTTTGCGTCTTCACAACGTTCGTATCCAGCTTCGATACATGCACTATAAAAAGCTTTTGATGCAGGTTTCCATTGGTCTTCAGGGAACCTATGGCATATTATTGGTCCGTTTGTCCCATGGAAATCGCCTGGATCATTTTGGTATGTAGTATCAGTTTCAATTTTGTTGAAATACGGAACCAATGACTGAAAGTCCCATTCTGTATTTCCCCATAATTTCCAATTATCATAATCTTCGGGAATCCCACGTAGAAAGATTTGTCCATTTATAGAACTAGACCCACCTGTTACTTTTCCTCTAGGAACATCTATAACAGATTCATCAGTAGCTCGTGCTTTATATTGCCAATTGTGTGGGCTATCCCAAACGTTTACTGTAGATTTATAGCCATACTTTACCTCTTCGGGCATGTTATCGATATCAGGATAATCAGATCCTGCTTCAATCAATAATACCGATTTAGTTGGGTCTTCTGATAATCTGGTGGCTATTATTGCTCCTGCAGAACCAGCCCCTACTACTATGTAGTCATATTTCATAATTAACTCCTACTGGTACTTTGAAAACCTCAATAAATTTCGAATAGTATATCTTAGATACAGAGAAACATATACTTATTTGAATAATAATTATGATTTATTTTTGATACTAACATGATAAACTTGACATATTTTCTAAACAAAGATTTATTTGCTAAGAGGTAATAATGAATGAAGTTCAAATAATCAAACATCAGCAACGAGAAATTGAAATTTCTTCTGGATCAATGACAAGAATCGCTGGGGTTTCCAAAAATATTGTAGGTGCAGAAGGTATTCATCTAGCAATCGCAACTATACCCTCTGGGTGTAGTGCTACTCCACATATACATACAAATTGCGAATCTGCTATATATATAATTAGCGGTTCAGGGAAATTTTTAGTTGGTGAACAATTGGAAAAAGAATTATTTTTTGAAGCTGGGGATTTTTTCCATGTCCCTTCTATGGCACCTCATCAACCAATAAATACAGGAAGTTTAGAAGTAACAATGATTGTAGCACGTAATGCGCCTGTGGAAATAGTAGAGGAAATATAATGACTGAAAAGACTATAAATGAATTAAAAGATTCAGTAGCAAAACGAAAATTTTTAAAATCTGGTTCTAGCTCTGTAAAAGGTTTAGATGGTGTGGCAACTATCAATTGGGATATTTATGGAGTCCCACATGCTACAGTTAGTAGTGAATTAGATATGTGGTTTATTCAAGGTTTTTTGCATGCTGAAGATCGATTGTGGGGAATGGAACGTACTCGGAGGTTTGTAAAAGGTACTTTGTCAGAAATTATCGGGCCTGGCGGTTTGGGGCCAGACAAATTTTTTCGACGCGTAGGTACTATGAGAGCAGCAGAAAAGGAATGGGATTCTCTAGAAAATGAAGGTAAAAATGTTATTGAAGCTTATACTGCAGGTGTTAACGCATATCTTGATTTAGAACTTCCTTTACCTATTGAATTTGAATTATTGGATTATGTTCCAGAAAGATGGTCACCTTTAGATGTTACTGGCCGGTGGAAACTTATAGCACACTCACAATCTCTAAGTGGGCATGCAAAAATTAGTCGTATGCAAATGTTGCAATCTTTAGGAATTGAAAATTTTAAAAAACTCTTTCCGTATTATCCGGTTGACGCACCGGTGATGGTTCCTATGGGAGAACTTGCAGGTGAAAGATCAATAACAAATCTAAATGAGCTTTTTGAAAAAGCATATAGTGAAATTGGATTTTTAAACGGAACAGGATCAAATAACTGGGCTGTTGATGGATCGTTGACTGAATCTGGATACCCTCTTCTAGCAGGAGATCCCCATCTGGCAGTAACTGTTCCATGTTTTTGGCATGTACAGCATATAAGCGGCCCTGACTTTTCATTTATTGGAGCTTCAATGCCAGGTGTGCCAGGTGTAACATATTATGGTCATAACGGGAATACTGCTTGGAGTCTCACAACTGCTGGTGTAGATGCTCAAGATATCTATTTTGAACAAATTAGAAATTCTAAAACTCCTGAATACCTTTTCAAAGACAAATGGATCCCTGCAGAAAAACATGAAGAATTAATATATGTTAAAGGAGAAGAAAAGCCTGTTACAGAAATAATTTACGAGACACATCATGGTCCTATTATTCAAGATCCAATTGGAGATAGCAAGTATAGTATTTCTATGAATTGGTCAGGAAAAGAAACTCAGCAAACTTTTAGTAGTTTTAAAGCCATGCATTCCTCTAAAACTGTTGATGAACTAATTGAAGCTCACAGAAAATGGACTACTCACACAAATAGAATATTAGCAGATACTCAAGGGAATATAGGATATATTCTATCAGGACAAATACCAATTAGAACAAATAATGTACCTAATTTATTTCCTGTTCCTGGTTGGACTGGAGAGCATGAATGGATTGGAGAAATTCCATTTGAAGAAATGCCAAGACATATTAATCCTGAAAATCATTACCTTAATACATCGAATAATATGATTGTTTCTTATGATTTTCCATATTATATCAATGCTACCGGCACACCTTACCGAGGGCAAAGGGTAAAAGAATTACTGCTTAATAGTAACAAACATAATGCAGAAACATTTTCAAAAATTCAAATGGATACATTTAGTATACCGGGACTGAATTTAAGCAAACGAATCCAAGATATTGTTCCTAATACAGAAAATGGAGGAAAAGCAAAAAAACTCTTATCTGGATGGGACGGTAATCTTTCAACAGAAAGTTTTGGTTCAGTTTATGAGATACTTCGATGGAGAATTCAAGTCAATATTCTAAATAGAATAAGAGATGTAATGTTAGGTGAAAAACCTGCAGAAGATACATTGCGAGTCCATATGACAGCTTTGGAATATCTCATCTGTTCAGATGACAATTCAATTTTTGAATCAAACTTATTTCCATACGCTAGTTGGGATGAATGTTTAGCAATTTCATTAGATGAAGTAGGACAATTTTTAGTCGATAAATTAGGTGCCGATTCTAACAAATGGAATTGGGGTAATCTTCATACTATATTGTTTAGACACGGAAATGGTCGAAAAGAACCTGAAGCTTCTCTTTTGAATGTTGGACCATTTTCAATACCAGGTTCTGGAGATACTATATGTAATTTTAATCATACAAGTGGTCCGGATTTTAGAGCAACTTCTATGCCTAGTTTTAGACAAATACTTGATCTAAGCGATTTTTCCAAATCATTATTTATTATTCCGCCTGGTAACTCTGGAGATCAATCTAGTCCTCATTACAATGATAATCTAGAAAAATATTTTTCTGGAGAATATAATCCACTTTTATGGAATATAGAAGATATTAAAAAAAATATTGAATCTACACAAATAATAAATCCACTCTAATAGTGGTTTAAGGGAGTAATTATGACAAATTCAACTGGAGCACTTTCAGGAGTTCGTGTTGTAACATGTTCTACTGCGCAAGCTGGGACAGTTCCTTATATGCTTATGGCTGACTTAGGCGCTGAAGTTATTAAAATCGAAGTTCCTAATGGTGGTGATAATTCTCGTAGAGCTGGTGAAATTATCAATGGGGTTAGTTCATTTTTTGAAACGAATAATCGAGGTGTAAAAAGTATAACTTTAAATTTAAAATTA
>JAKUQA010000021.1 GCA_022450525.1 Dehalococcoidia bacterium
TGTTGCTACTGCCCAGAGAGAAATGTCCACCCAAATAGGAACAAATGTAGAAATCATTGCTGTAAGCGCGCCTAGTGACGGTAGATCCATACAGGCATGGGTAAAAAATATTGGAACAAAACCTATACTTGCTATATCCAAGTCAGATTTATTTCTTATTAAAGAAGGTGCTTCAGCTCCGCGTTATGATATTCTAACCTATTGTGGAACAGATATTGCAGGGATAGATTGTGCAGGTAAAAGCAAAGTATGGGCAGCTCCAGCAACATCTTGGAATCGTGGTGACACATTACAAGTATCAATACTCCTATCTGATGCTGACAAAATAGATGATGACGGACATTATATTCAATACACTACTGTAAATGGAATATCAGATAGAAAGCTTTTCAGCAGGAACGGATAATGTCTCCAGCTATTACTTCTGGACTAGTACTTACAGTTCTCTTTACTGTATTTATCTTGTTCAGTAAAACTACGATAGAAAATAGTGTTGAAATATCCCAAGATGTCAATAATGCTTCGGTAATTGCAAACGAAAAGTTATCTACTAATTTAGTAATGACAAATGTCAGAATACTAGATGGTTGCAATTTCGAAGCAACAGTAAAAAACCAAGGAACTACTAGTATTCAAAATTTCAAAGATATGGATCTCCTGGTTGATTTTCCTGAAGAACCCGGAATAAATAACGAAAATATTGTCCTAAATTATACTACTCTAGATTCATTAAATCCTGGTGAGTGGACTCATACGATCAATCCAAATCTAAATCTAAGTCCTAACTCTGGCGATATCAATCCATCTTGTTGTGGGAATGATGATGAAGATGAAAAACAAATAATCGTTTTTGCATCTAACAGAGATACCAATGATACTAACTATGAAATTTACTCTATAAATTTACATGGTGGAAATGAAACTCGGCTTACAAATAATCTGACAAATGATCAATTCCCTTCATGGTCACCTGACGGAACGAAAATTGTTTTTGGGTCAAATAGAGACGGAAATTATGAAATCTATACCATGGATGCTGATGGTACGAACCAAACTCGTCTAACAAATCATATTAATACAGATTACTACCCTACATGGTCTCATGATGGAACTAAAATTGCATTCACTAGCTGGAGAGATGGAAATGGTGAAATTTATACCATGGATGCTGATGGGACTAATCTAACTAATGTAACTAATAATATTAAAGAGGATAGTAGTCCATCGTGGTCACTTGATGGATCGAAAATTGTATTTCAATCAAGTAGGGATGGAAATAGTGAAATCTATACCATGAATACGGATGGGACAAATCAAGTTCGCATTACTGAAACAGGTAGTGATGAAATGTATCCCGTTTGGTCTGCTGATGGAACAAAAATTGTATTTCAATCAAATATCATGATAGTACAACAAGAACTATTTTATATGGATAGTGATGGTACTAATATCACACGAATTACTAATAACTCTACAGAGGATAAAAATGCAACATGGTCTCCTGATGGAACAAGTATTGCATTTGAAACAAACAGAGATGGAAATACTGAAATTTATCTCAGTGAACTCCCAGATACTTCCCATATAACCCAAATTACGAATACGAAAAATAATTTGGTGCCTTCGTGGTCCCCAGACGGGACAAAAATTGTATTTCAATCAACTAGAGATGGAAATACTGAAATCTATACCATGGATGCAGACGGGACTAATCTAGCTAATGTTACAAACAATGCCTCTGAAGACCAATACGCTTCATGGTCTGCTGATGGAACGAAAATTGTATTTCATACGGATAGGGATGGAAATTGGGAAATCTATACCATGAATTCTGATGGCACAAATCTTAATCGTATTACTAATAATCTATCCATTGATGTATATCCTCATTGGTCACCTATTGGGAATAAGATTACATTTTCTACATTGAGGGATGGAAATTGGGAAATTTATTCCATGAATCCTGATGGCACAAATCAAACTAATATAACAAACAATCTCAGTAATGATCTACTTTCGACTACTTCCTTAGATGGAAACAAAATTGCATTTAGATCCAACAGAGATGGTAATGATGAAATTTATATAATGAATACAGATGGTACTAACCAAACTCGTCTAACAAATAATACCAATAATGATAGCAATCCTTCATGGTCTCCTGATGGAACTAAATTAGTTTTCGAACGATATGAAAATTTTAATGTGAATTTGTATAGCATAAATTCCGATGGAACTAATTTAACCAATATAACTAATAATAGATATTTATGGGATTCCTTTCCATCATGGTCTCCTGATGGCAATAACTTGGCTTTTCGATCTGGTAACGCCATTGATGGTGATATATATGTCATGGACATCTCGAAAACTCTTAAGCAAAGACAATTACACAACTTAACAAATGACGATTATGACGATCTATCAGAAAAGTTTTCAATAAAAGAGCCCGATGTTTTAAATCCTGGCGAAACTATGAATATCAAGGGTCGTGCAACACTTTCTACGGGAACAAGTACTGATCCAAGGTGGATTATAAATCTTATATCTGATACAGGTGTTAAAGCTTCAAAAACAGGATCTCAAATAACTTATCTTAATGGGATATTCAGAACTCCGGATAATAGGTCTTTATTTGGAACTGCAGACACTGTCCTCTATAACAAAGATGGGTGGATTCCTGTTCAAAGTTTAGATGGCGAATGGAGAACGGCATCAGGAGCTGCTGAAATCGTACTAGATCAAGAAGGAAATGCTCATGGCATAATAGGAGAGTCATACTTAGATTTAGAACTTCCTTATGACGGGACTTATCTTATTGAAATTGGATCAAATGGAACGATACGTCCAGGTAATAATACATCCGTTGGGAATTACAATATAATTCTTAACAATCAATGGATTCATGATGAAACACCTGATATAGGTGATTCAACAAATGAAGGATTTCCAATACCACAAGGAGCTCAAGAAATAAATCCTGGAGAGTGGAAATTTGGGGAAATTAACACAGAAGATGATGTTGACTGGTGGGAATTTGATGGTGTAAAAGGGGAACAAATAACCATCAAAATATCTTATACAAATGATCAAAGTATCGGAGACTGGGTGAGTGGACTGGAAGGCTTTACCTTTAAATTATATAATTACAAAACAGCCGGAAGTATTAATTGTTAACAATATTTAACGTAGAGAATTGTTGGAAAGAAACTTAGGATAAATATATGGCAGCAACTATTTCAACAGCATTAATAATGACTGTACTTTTTACAGCATTCATTTTGTTTAACAGGACTACTCTTGATAATAATCTTGAAATTTCACAAGCTATGAATGAAGCAGCTGAGCTTGCAGGTGAAAGAGCAAGAACGAATATCAGGATGATGAATGTAAATGTTTCAGACTTTTGCGACATTGAAGCTACAGTTATTAATGAAGGAACCACTGATATCTCTGACTTTAAAAATATGAGCCTTATTGTTGACTTCCCTGACGAAGCGGCAGTAAACAATGATTCTATTTCATTAAATTACACATCATCTTCGGTACCTAATGCTGGTGAATGGACCTATTCGATTAATTCAAAAACATATCCACATCAAAAAACTATTTTAAATCCTGGCGAGTCTATGACTATTAAAGGTATGGGAATACTAAGTTCTGGTATTAGTAATAGTTCTGCTTGGGGACTCACCCTATCTACTGCTAATGGTGTAACAACGAGTAAAACTGCAGTAAAGCATTCAGGAACAGGTGGTAAAACCAGAACATATGACCCTAGAGGATTCCTTAACTTCGGCCAACCTTATGCATATGCCGATAGAGTTATATATAACGAATCTGGTTGGAGTGCAACTAAAACACCACCTACCTGGGCTTGGAGTGGAGTAGGATCTGGGAAATTCTCATATGCAGGAGGAGATGTTGGTGATTCATATTTGGAAATGGAACTACCAAGAACAGGTACTTATATAATACAAATTATCTCCTTGAGCGCTAGTACAAAAGGAGAATATCATATAATCCTAAATCAACAAGGTAATGTCGTTCCTACTATTGTTTCAGGAGATCCTACAAATATTGGCTCTAACTTTGAAGCAAATCCTCAATATATTGCTATAGGAGAAAAACGACACGGAGAAATTAATACACTAGACGATACTGATTGGTGGAGATTTTCAGGATCAAAAGGAGAAAAAATAGAAATCAGAATATTTAAAACTAATCCGAGTTTCGATCCTTTAAATGTTAGCTTTTATTTGTGGGACTATGATTCTAGTGGAGTTATAGCATGTTAATAGAGAATCAACTATAATATATCCAGCTATTAAAATTATGGGAAAATACCATGACATATAATGTTGAAGAAACAGAAGTCGAAGAACGTAATACCATATCCACTGGTAATATAGAAATCGATCGTCGTATTGGTGGTGGAATTCCCTACGGAACATTAATGCTTATTGAGGGTGATGACGCATCGGGGAAAAGTAGCATAACTCAACAATTGTTTTATGGTGCACTAAAAGCTGGTGAGGATGTTGTCTGTTACAGTACAGAGACTACTATACAAAGTCTGATACCTCAAATGAAAAGTATTGGTATGGATTGCACAGATTATTTTATTATGAATCATTTGCGCATATTCCCGATATCAACACGTGGCACTGACACTAATACTGATTTTATGTTTGATGCATTAGCAAATCATATTGAAAAAGAGCAATCTGCCCGAGTTTTAGTTATTGACTCATTGACGACATATATTTCAAGCCTTGGTGGGGAAAAAATTCAAGATTTTTTCCAAAAATGTAAACGATTATGTGACCAAGGAAAAGTAGTAATTTGCACAGTTCATAGCAATGCATTCGATGAAAATGCATTAACAAGAGTGCGGTCAATTTGTGATGCATATCTAATGTTAAAAGTAACTCGTGCTGGGTCTGCCCTTGTTAAAACTCTGGAAGTTGCAAAAATTAAAGGTGCTGAAAGTACTACGGGTAATATTAGTGGTTTCCAAGTGGAACCGGGTCTAGGTGTAAGGTTAATCCCAATATCTCGAGCCAAAGCATAAAGATAGAGAAGTGCTGATATGGTTAAAGAAAGAGAAATATTAAAACTACCTGGAAAAGTTTTTGATACCATTCGATATGGTATTAGTTGGGGACTTTTATCCCGAAAGAAATCTACTAATCCAGAAGCGGATATAAATCCTATTGAAGCAATTGATAAACTTGAAACACAAAAAAATGGTTCGGATTCAAATTCCACAAACAAAATATCAATAAAAATAACTAATCAATCAATAGAAGATAATCCAAGATTGTTTGCTAAACTTCCTCCTGCTCTACAATCTGAAGCAAAGTCACATAAACATTTATGGGCATACTTGTCTGAAGCAAATCTAGATACAATAGGTGTACCTGCATATTATGAAGAACTTACACGAGAAGTTAGAAATCTCCCGTATAAGAACCTTATATATCCTGTAGAGAATGCCGTATTTATACATATAGTTCCTGATAAAGAA
Source organism: Dehalococcoidia bacterium (assembly GCA_022450525.1). Taxonomy (GTDB): domain Bacteria; phylum Chloroflexota; class Dehalococcoidia; order Lucifugimonadales; family UBA6952; genus UBA6952. The sequence goes on from JAKUQA010000021.1 coordinate 5,531, forward strand.
GATAGTAGAGATACATATGTAGCAATAGAACCTTCTATGGACCCAGAAATTGAACAACTTATGGGGGATGTAGATGACTATTTAATAGACTATGTTGAGGATTTAAAAAATGAAAATGAACTACCCCATCAAGAAGTATTACTTAATTGCTTAGAGCAAATATGTACGACAGTAGGCATTAATTCCAAAAACAAAATTCTTGTTACAGAGGAACAATACAAAGCATTACAATACCTCATGCTACGTGATAAAGACGGACTAGGCACGATTCAACCAGTAATATCAGATCCTAATATTGAAGATATTAGTTGCAGTGGTGTGGGCACTTTATTTCTTGAACACAAAGTCTTCGGTGGGTTAAAAGCAGGCATACAATTTACCTCAGAATTAGAATTAGATCAATTTGTAATAAAACTTTCTGAAAAAATAAATCGCCCAGTTACTGTTAGAGATCCAATTGTTGACGCTGTACTACCTGATGGTTCTCGTGTGAATATCGTTTTTGGAACAGATGTTTCAAAACGAGGCAGTAATTTTACTATACGTAAATTTAACGATGTTCCAATCAGCGTTTTGGATCTTATAGATTTTGGGTCTATCAATTACGAAATGTTAGCATATTTATCAATAATGCTAGGTGAGGGCATGAACACATTTGTATCTGGAGAAACTGCATCTGGCAAAACCACCTTACTTAACGCAATCAGCACTTTCATTCCAGCAACTTCAAAAATAGTTAGCATTGAAGACACACCTGAACTACAGGTTCCGCACGACAATTGGACAAGAGAAGTAGTTAGAGGATCAGCAGGATCCTCTGGTACTGGTGCTGCGGTTACAATGTTTGATTTATTAAGAGCAGCTCTTCGACAAAGACCGAATGAAATAATTATCGGAGAAATACGTGGAGCAGAAGGAGCTATAGCCTTTCAAGCTATGCAGACTGGACATGCTTGTATGGCAACATTCCATGCTGCTACTGTAGAAAAACTCATTCAAAGAATGACAGGAGATCCAATAAATGTACCTAAAGCGTATATAGATAACCTTAATCTTGTCGTTATTCAAAGTGCTGTAAAATTACCAAATGGATCATTGGGTCGAAGATGTATGAGTATAAATGAAATTGTTGAATACGATCCAGAAACTAATTCTTTTGGTTTTATTGAAGTATTTAGATGGAACCCTTCGAATGACACCTTTGAATTTCCTGGTTATATGAACACTGCGTTATTAGAAGGAACTGTTGCTCAACGTCGAGGTATCCCAGAGAAAGATAGTCGCCTCATATATGATGAAATCGAAAAAAGAGCAGAAATTTTGAAAAGACTTCATGAACGTGGAATTAAAAACTTTTATGAGTTAAATGACACTCTTGCAAAAGCAGCAAGAGAAGGATTATTTCAATAGAATGGATTTAATCAAATCAATATTAAATAACATTTCTCAACTTTTTGAGCGTAAACATGTTTCAACAGCTGTTGATAAAGTATCCTCTGACTCAACTGTTATAGGCTATGATTTACTTTCATCACTAGCATATATGTCAGTTTTAGCTATAGGGGGGTTGCCGAGATCACAAATACTTCAAGGTGCTGCAACACAACCATACAAAGTTTCGGTTTTTTTTGAATACGTATTTCTTTTGGCTAAAAGAATAGGTTTTGAATATACTTTAGCATTTGAAATGGTAGCTAACCGAGCAAAAGCTAGTAACGTAAGAAGCTTGCTATTACGATTTTCTGCAGCTATATCATCTGGAGAATCTGAAAGAGATTTCATAATCCAAGAATCTACTCTAGAAAATGATCGATATAAAAATGATTATGAGAGAGCTGTAGAAAATTTACGTAAATGGACTGATGCATATGGTGCAATATTGGTATCAGTAACACTAATAATGGTTGTTTCTTTAGTATCAAGCCTTATGGGTTCTCTGACCGAAACTTTTACCATTCTGATGGCAGCAGTATTATTTTTCATAACATCAATGGGAGCATATATAATTAATGGTGTATCTCCAAAAGAAGATGTCACATATAGCAGTAAATACGGGATAACAAAAGAACGAATGTTGGCTAAAAGATTTTTGAAATATGGCGTTCCTATTGGATTGATTACAGCTATAATAATTGCTCCAAATTATAGCCTTTTACCTGGTACTGCCATAGTTTTCGCATGTCTTGGTATCTCAATGATACCAACTGCATATTTTCAAATGATTGACCATAATAAAGTTGATAAACTTGATCAAGAAATGCCAACTTTTATTAGAACTCTTGGAAATATTGCTGGATCTACTGGTGTCACATTATCAGAGGCAATTAAAAGAATTGATATAGCCTCAATGGGTAGTTTAGGATATCACATCGAACGATTAGGAGTGAGATTAAAAGCTGAAATACCTATTGATAAATGCTGGGAAAAATTTAGAACTGAAACAGGTAGTGAATTAGTCAATCGTTCAACACATATGCTTGTAGATGGCGCTGAACGTGGTGGAACACCTGATGATGTAGGTAACATTACGAGTGAATTTTGTAACACTATTGTTCAATTACGAGCGACAAGACAATTAACCTCATCAACCTTTTTATATCTAACCATTGTAATGCATGCTGTTATGGCATTTATACTAGTATTTGTTTTGGCAATATTAACAAGCTTTAACCAAGAACTAGTCTCAGTTCATGCTGAAACCATGGGTGCAACTACTACAGACGCTGCTTCAGTTACGGTACCAAACAATATATCGTTACCTCCTGGGATTGGTCTTATGGAAGGTGGAGATATGCCTAATCCTATAGATATGTTTGGTTCACCTGATATGGGCGTAACATCTTTTACTATAATGTTTGTAATATTTATACTAACATTGGCTAATTCATTAGCACCCAAATTTGCCAGTGGTGGAAATAACCTGAAAATTATCGGCCTTTTGTGTATAATGTGTTTAGTTTCTGCATCCGTGATTACTATAGTTCCTATGATTGCAGAACAAATATTTACTATCGCTTAGGATGGAGTCATGGGAGAATCATTATTTATTGAACCCATAAAAAAATTTGTAAGTAATATGCAAGAAAAGCTATCTGCGCTTATAAATAAACCTGATTCTAATAAACTTGAAGAGCAATTAGAATCCCCTACTGATGCAATACCAGAAAATGATATAACTATAGAAAATGATATAATTCCTCAAATTCCCGCTACTATTCCAGAAATTGATGACGATCTATTAGAAATCGATACAGTTGATAACAATTTTCTTTTGGAAGAAGAAAATGAAGAAGATCAAGAAAATACAGAATCTGATCTTAATCTAGTAGATGACGATAACAATTTAAGAGATCTCTTTACTACTAATGTTAAAACTGACCCGATAGTATTACAATTACTTGAGAAACATGGCACATTAACTGCTGAAGAACTAGCCAAAGAATTGAATGAATTTATGCAATTCATAAAAGATAGAGACTAACTTATTGTTTTTGATTGATAATTTCAAGAGTTTATTATCTCCACAATATGCAGGCGATTTAATCTATTTTTTAGTTACATTTATACTGCTGTGGAAAATAACTAAAGAAGATATGCAACGTAATATTATTTCAAATAAAAATATAATTTTTGGTCTAATATTTGGAATAGTTACCATTGCATGGTTACCGCAACTTAAACCCATCATGTTAAATCAAAGGTTCATTGATTTGACATCTTTGCCTTTTATAAAGATTCTTGATTCATTTATAGCAGCATTATTTTTAGGTATTTTTTTCATAATGATTCAATTAACACCAAAAGTACGACTTGGAGCTGGAGATATTAAATTTTCCATATTGGTCGGTTTCTTATTAGGATTTTATTGGTCATTTATAGCATTAGTTGTTGTATCGATATTACTTGCACTTTATTCAATCATAATTATTTTTAATAAAGGGAAAAAACAAGCATACCGTGATGTATATCCTTTGGCGCCTTTTTGGTTTTTAGGTTCTATATTTGCGGTAATATTCGGTAATATTATTAGTAACTATTTAGGTATAACACTTATTACTGGATAGTTGCAGTACTTTGTCAATTCAAAGATTTAGGCAATTCAAAAAATTCCGGAACATTAGGGTTTTCATTTGTGGGTAAAACAACTGTAGCTTTCCCAGGAGCGGTAATTACTCCTTCTTGATTTTCGATATATATATCACATTCAATATATCCCAAACCATCTTCTCCTATGTATCGATTCACAACAGACCCTTTTGCTACAAGTGTATGTCCAGGGTGATCCACTGCTCTTTGTTGACAAGAAAGCTTTTTTAAAAACCCATCATCACCAATCCAATTTATTAACATATTATGCAACATTGATGTTCGAATTGGGCCATTAATTAATGTATCTTTATAACCTTTTGAACGAGCCCAGTCTCTAGCTTGGTGCAATGGCTCATAATTTTCTACTGCTGATGAAAATCTTACAATATCTGTTGTATTCCATGTCAATGGTCCCAAATTAGGAATTTCATCCCCTATGTTTACTTCTTCATAAAATAATTTTGATTTACTCATTTTCCCCTCAAATGCATTAAGGCATTCTTATATTGATTTGTTTAGAAAGAGCAACAACTTCACTATCTTGGTTAATAAAAATTGTTTCACTTACCACAGGAATAAGAGATCTCTTTGCACCTTTCTTTTCGTAAATATCAATTACTCGTGCTTGTTGAGTTAAAGTATCACCCTCTTTAACAACTTTATACCATTCAGATTCGTTGCCTCCATTTACCGCAACAGTAGTATTCGGGACTGTAAAAACTGGAATAGCAGATTCACCAAGCATACCTTTATCCCAAAATCCAAAAGGAGGTCTAATTACATATGCTGGAGGTGCAATTAATGAACCAATTAAACTTTTTTGGGCATAGTCAATATCAACATATCGAGATTTAGTCTCAAATACTCCTTGGGTAAATCGACGTATAGATGATATATCTAATGGTTCAGGCCAAGTATAAGATTCTCCCATTGCACCAATCATATCTATGATTTCTTTAGTTAAATAAATATTAGTAGGATCTGTAAATTCAGCAGATATTTTTTTAGTCAGAAATTCTTCATATGTCACTGGAGCCGTAAAATTAAACTCTATTGAATCCATCTCTTTCATAGGTACTAAAATTGTTGCTTTACCCGGGCATGAAACAAGCCCGTTTTCATTGGTAATAGCGATATCACATTCTACAAAACCATTACCTTCATGAGTATATGTTTTTGTAAATGTACCTGAAGCTGTTAAGGTTTCATTAACGTAATTGATTCCTCTATGAGAAACTTCAATTTTCTTAATATAACCAATATCACCTACCACTTCATCTAGCCAAGAACATATAAGGGCTTGTTTAAACGGGCCACTTAACAAAACATTATCAAAGCCATGTTCAATACACCAATCATAATCTTGATGTATTTCTCCGTAACTATCTATCGCTGATCCAAATCGAATCATATCCATATTAGTTAATGGACCCCACGACTTAGAAGGAATACTTGAACCTTCTATTATATCTTCATAATACAGCTGCATAGTAATCTATTCCTGTTTAGAATAAACTGGTGCCTTCAGCTTGTCTTCGTAGAGATTTATTTGTGACTATCGCTATTAGCTTACCGTTTTGATTTTTAATTATTCGGTCTGAGGTTATTATGATCATAGGTCCACTTTTACCCTCTTTTTGCTCAATATTGGAAACAACAGTTTTACCAGTAAGTGTATCTCCAATTCTTATTTGGCCAAACCATTCAATTTCACTTCCTGCGTTAACTTGCTTGGCAAATCCAGGAGTATCAACAAGGCCTCTATGGCGCATTTCTTCCTTTTCTGCATCTTCCACAACACCCAAAGGGCTTGGGAAACTTCTATGAAAGTAAAAAGGAGGAGCAATTATTGAACCATATTTTGAGGATTTAGCATATTCTTCATCATAGTACAATGGATTATCATCACGAGTTGCCTGTATAAAACGCCTTAATGAAGATCTATCCAAAGGTTCTGGCCAAATTGTTTCTTCACCTTCTTTACCTATTTGGCTAAGAATTTCTGGAGTTAAATAATTTTGCTCTTGTTCAACCATTGTAATATCTCCTATAAATGCATACATTAATTAATATTATTGACAGTTAAATCAAGCTCGATTATACAACATGTTATATAAAAGTTACTAATATTTATTATCTAATATTGTCTAATTGTTGATTTAAATACTATAATCAAAAATAAAACTTAATAATTTGAATACTCATAAACTCGGGAGAGGTGCTAGAGTGGACGAATAGGCGCGCCTGGAAAGCGCGTGTCTTGGTAACCCCAGGACCATGGGTTCGAATCCCATCCTCTCCGCCATATGTAAAAGGTTAATAAAATGACAAAAAATCTAGTTATAGTTGAATCACCTGCAAAAGCACGAACCGTTAGCAGATATCTTGGAAAAGATTTTCAGGTTGAAGCATCTGTCGGACATATTAGAGATTTACCCTCAAAAGAAATGGCTGTGGACATAGATAATAATTTTACTCCCAGCTATGTAATTATGCCTGGGAAAAAATCTATTGTACAAAATCTGAAAAAATTAGCTCGTAATGCCGAAAATATTTATCTTGCTACAGACCCAGATAGAGAAGGCGAGGCCATATCGTGGCATATACTTGAATCAATTTCATCCTCCAAAACCCCACCTACACAAAGAGTAGTTTTTCACGAAATAACAGAACAAGGAATAAAAGAAGCTTTTAATAACCCTGGAGACATTGATATGCAGTTAGTTAATGCTCAACAAGCTAGACGAATACTAGATAGGGTTGTTGGATATCAATTAAGCCCATTATTACAAAAAAAATTCACCAGTGGAAGAAAACTCGGACTCTCAGCTGGAAGAGTCCAATCAGTGGCTTTAAAAATCATTGTTGAACGTGAACGTGAAATTTCCTCCTTTATACCTAAGGAATATTGGAATGTTACTATTAATTTATCAAAATCAGATTCAAATAAAACTAAATTTGAAGCAAAACTTAACTCTGAAAAAATTAATTCCGAAGCAGAAGCTACTGAATTAAAGCAAATACTTAATAATTCTACCTACAAGGTAGAAAAAATTTCTGTCCGAAATTCTTCCAGTAAAGCACCAGCACCATTTACGACCAGTACGCTACAACAAGAAGCCTCCAGAAGACTTAGATATACTGCAACAAGAACAATGAGAGTTGCACAACAACTTTACGAAGGGATAAACGTCGGTAGTGAAGGTGAAACCGGCCTGATAACCTACATGAGAACTGATTCAATCACTCTTTCTTCCATTGCTAGTTCAGAAATAACTGATTTTATTAAAGATGTCTATGGTGAAGACTATGTTTCAAATACTAAACATACTGTTCGTAAAAAAGCTGTAGCTGCTCAGGAAGCACATGAAGCAATACGTCCAACTTCAGTACTAAGAACACCTGATAATTTAAAAAACCATTTAACAAGAGAGCAACTTTCTCTTTATACCCTAATTTGGCGAAGGACTGTTGCTAGCAAAATGTCTAATGCGATCAATCAAATTACTACTGTAAATATACTTTCTGAAGATATAAATAAAGAACAACATAAATTTATATGCTCGGGTAGTATTCCGCAATTTGATGGGTTCAGAATTTTATATGAAAACCCTGATCATGATCCCGAAAATGATGCAGATGAAAATGAAGAATCATCAAAAAAACTACCCAAACTATCTAAAGATGATGATCTTAAATTAAACGATATAGCTAACGAGCAAAAATTTACGCTTCCACCTGCACGATATACACAGGCAACTTTAGTGAAAAAGCTTGAAGAATCTGGTATAGGAAGGCCTAGTACTTATGCTTCAATAATGTCAACTCTTGAAGGAAGAAATTATTGTACTTTAGTCGACGGTAAATACCAAACAGAACAATTAGGTGAAGCTATTGTAGATCAACTAAATCCATACTTTCCTAATATAATGGATGTAGAATTCACAGCTTCTATGGAAACAAATCTTGATGAAATTGCAAAAGGAAATAAGGAATGGATTTCTGTTTTACAAGATTTTTACAATCCTTATAGTAAATTATATGCTGAAGCAGAATCTACTATGCCAAAGGTTACTGTAGAAACCCCAACAGGCGACTTTTGTCCCCAATGTGAAAAACCACTTGTTGAAAAAATAGGGAGAAATGGCAAATTTATCGCTTGTTCAGGATTCCCTGAATGTCGGTATTCAAAAAATATTATCAACAGCACCAATATAAAATGCCCCATTTGTGTAAAAGAAAATCGAGAGGGCGAGATAATTGAAAGACAACAACGAAAAGGTCAACGTAGAAAATTTTATGGTTGTAGCGCCTGGCCAAATTGTAATTTTATAAGCAATGCAAAGCCAATTGAACACCCATGCCCAGAATGTAATGGTTTAATGGTTGAATCTACTAGAGACAGGGTAATTTGCTATGACAAAGACTGTGCAATTACATTAAATGCAAACGAGCTAAAAACTGATCCTAAACTAATCGTTCCATTCAATGCTTCATGAACATAATATGAATAAAGAAAAAATCATTGAAAAATATAACAAACATTTAAGTTACGAAAAAAACTTATCTGATAATACAATAAGAAATTATTTATCAGATCTTTCAGTATTTGCAAGTTTTCTAATTGAAGAAAACTTCTCCAAAGAACAACCATTTCAAGACTTCGCAAAATTTATTTTAAATAAAAAGAAGCAACTTTTCCAAACTGAATATCGTAAAACTATAGTTAGTTTCCTTACGTGGCTAGTAACTAAAAAAACTAAAGATATCAGTCGTAATAGTGTAATAAGAAGCTTAGCCAGCCTTCGTTCTTTTTTCAGATTTTGTATTGAAGAAAAATTTATGCCAGAAGCGCCGTTATGGAATAGTAGATCATATTCAATGAAAAAAATTATCCCAAAAAAACCCCAACTATTACCAGAAGTACTCGAACAAAATGAAATTGAATCCCTATTAGATAATCCAAAGGAAAATGAAATCAATCACAAGACTTTGGATTTAGTAGTAAGAGATTTATCGATATTAGAAATTTTATATGGATCAGGTTTGCGACTATCTGAAGTATCGAATTTAAATCTAAATGATATCGATATAACAAAACGTACTGTTACAGTAATAGGAAAAGGAAATAAACAAAGACAAGTGCCACTATCATTAAAATCAATAAAGATTCTAGATGACTATATACGAAATCAAAGAAAATTATTGGTTAAGAGAAATTCAGAATCTGCATTATTTCTCAATAAATTTGGAAAAAGATTATCAAATCGATCTATTCAAAATATTGTAAAATCAAAAGGAAAAATAGCAGGGCTTCCTAAAAGAATACACACTCATATGATACGACATTCATTTGCGACCCATTTATTAGATGGAGGAGCAGATATTCGAATTGTTCAAATGCTTTTAGGCCATTCGAGCCCAGATACTACACAAATATACACTCATGTAAGTACAAACCAAGCAAAAAAAATATACTTAGAGAGCCATCCTCTTGCGAATATCAACAAATAGACTAATATATCAGTAAATACATTTTGGAGAATCTCATGAATATAGCAATAATTAATGGTCCAAATCTGAATAACCTTGGTAAAAGAGATAATTCGATTTACGGATCAAAATCTTTAAATGAAATAGAAAAATTAATAATAGAAAATTTTACTGATTCACCAGTTTCTTTATCTTTTTACCAATCAAATGCTGAGGGTGAAATAATAGATTATATTCAAAAAATAACAGAAACTACCGATGCAATTATAATTAATCCTGGAGGATTAACACACTATAGTATTTCACTAAGAGATTGTCTCTCTGATTTTAATGGCAGAATCATTGAGGTACATTTATCAAATATACATGCAAGAGAAAGTTTTCGTAGAGAATCTTTAATTGCCGATGTTTGCGAAGGACACATTTCGGGTCTAGGTTGGTTTGGCTATCTAACAGCAATAAATTATCTTCTATCTTAATACCAATAAAGGAGTAAAATGAACGACCGTTTAACAAAACTGCAAGAAAAACTAGCTGAATTTGAAGTGGATGGAATATTAATTACAAACCCAGAAAACAGATATTATATATCAGGATTTTCAGGTTCTGCCGGATATTTATTCATTACCCCAGATGCAGCTTATCTAAATACTGATTTCCGATATATTGAACAGGCAACAAATCAAGCACCATCGTTTGAGATCATTAAAATAGATTCTGAACTAAAATGGTTCATTGATCTACTTATTAAACATAGAATTAATACACTTGGCTTTGAATCTGAAGATCTAAGTTTTGCTGGATATTCACGATTTTCTGAAATTTTAGAGAAAAATAAATTAAATAAAATTGTCAATTTAAAACCACTTAATGCATCAATAGAAAAAATCCGTGCTGTTAAATACATGGACGAAATAGATATATTAAAAGAAGCTATAAGAATTTCTGATGAAGCTATGAATACTATTGCACCAACTATAAGAGCTGGTATATCTGAAAGAGAAGTAGCGTTACAGCTAGAAAATAAAATGAGAGAACTCGGAGCAGAAGGTCCTTCATTTGATACTATAGTCGGATCAGGACCCAATGCTGCCCTACCACACCACAGAGCTGGAGATCGAATTATTCAAAAAGGCGAATCAATTGTTATTGATATGGGCGCTAAGTATCAAGGATATTGTAGCGATTTAACACGAACATTTTGTGTTGGAAAACCCGATGAAACATTTAGAAAAGTATACGATACTGTATTTACAGCACAACAAACTGCAATTTCACTTGTTCAACAAGAAATGACAGGTACTGATTGTGATGATATTGCTAGAAAAGTAATAGAAGAGGCAGGTTTTGGGGATAAGTTTGGGCATAGTTTAGGGCATGGGGTTGGACTTGATGTACACGAATACCCCCGAGTTAGCCCAAATAGTCCAGACATCCTTATAAACAATATGGTATTTACAATAGAACCAGGAATATATATCCCCGGTTGGGGTGGAGTGAGGATAGAAGACATAGTAACTTTGCAAAATAATAAAGCTGAAGTATTGAGTGCAGCTACTAGAAATGAAATTATCGGAGGATAATAATGGTTATAAATGTTGGAGAGTTGAAAAAAGGAATAACAATTGAATTAGATGGTCAACCATATCAAGTAATAGATTATTCTAGCCAAAAAATGCAAGCACGAGCTCCAACTGTGAAGTTGAAATTGAAAGAGTTGAAAACTGGTAGATCAATTGAAAAGGCCTACAATGGGTTTGCTGTAAAATTCAATCTAGCTGCAGTTGAAACTAAGCCTGCCCAATTTATCTACAGGGAGGATAAAGATTACTACTTTATGGATTCACAAACCTTTGATCAGTTTCCAATCCCTACCGAACAATTAGGTAATGATTCATTATATTTAAAGGAACAAATGGAAGTAGATATAATCTTCTACAATGATGCACCTATATCTGTTCAGCTTCCCACATTTTCTGAATTAGAAGTAACGGACACACCTCCAAGCGTGAAAGGAAACACAGCGCAAGGCGGTACAAAACCAGCCACATTAGAAACTGGTTTAGTTGTTAATCTGCCCTTCTTTATCAATA
>JAKUQA010000022.1 GCA_022450525.1 Dehalococcoidia bacterium
TGTCAGTTGCAGTATTAATTAAAATAGTCTGAACGTCATCAAGTTTAGTATCAAATCCAATTGTGAATTGGTAGATCATATATCCTATATATGCAGCTAATATTCCCAATGATAATGTTAAACCAGTACCTCTTGAGTCCATTTATACCACTTCCTTCCTAGTCTAATTAAATACTAAATTAGTGAAACTATACGCTTCGAATATCGACCTGTAAAGCGTAAAAATTTACTAAAATCGAAATATAAGATAACAATATTTTTACTTAAGTAAAAATAATTCTTCTATAGGATCTATATTATACATTATATATTGTTAATAAAATGTTTTGTGAGTTGTAAAATTGATTTGAAAATATAAAAAGCCCTTGGGAACGAGGGCTTTTTATTTTATAAAAGGAGGCGGTATATTTTAAATTTGAATTATTGCTATGACGAAAATCTTACACTCCAAAAATCATAACACTTGTTAATAAGATCATTAAATAAAATCCTATTACCATCGCGGCAGTTTTATTCGTTCGTTTTATATTTTCTTGAGTATAATAAGTGGTTTTTTTCATTATAACTTTACCTTTAAAATCTTTTGAAGAATGGTTAACAATATCTATTCTGAAGGATTCTTATTACGTGATAATTGCTAGATTGTTAATTTTTTGTTTCATAATTCATTATTAGTAAATATTTTTGTTACAAAGGTGAAAAAAATGTTACATACATGAAAAAAAACTATAACCTCAGAGAAATATTTTAGTAACCAATAGGAATTAATATCTATAAAAATATACTTCATTATTTATAGGAGGAAGTTATGGATTTTAATCCCGTTTCACTAGATATAGTGTGGATTCTTTTTGCAACTGTATTGGTGTTTTTAATGCAAGCTGGTTTTTCTTTACTTGAAGCTGGTGCAACAAGAGCCAAGAACTCTATCAATATTATCATGAAAAATGTAATGGATATGTCATTAGGTTCATTAGCCTTTTGGATAGTAGGTTTTGGTTTGATGTTTGGTACAAATAGTTCTGGTTGGATTGGTACAGATAATTTCTTATTATCGAAAATTGATCCTGCTTCAGAAACAGGTTATAACGATTATGCGTTTTTTATTTTTCAAACTGTTTTTGCTGCTACTGCTGCAACAATTATTTCAGGTGCTGTAGCAGAAAGAACTAAATTCGCAGCTTATTTAATATATGCAGTTGCTGTAACTGCATTTATCTACCCTATATTTGGGTCTTGGGTTTGGGGAGGTGGTTGGCTAAATGATGTAGGTCCTGGGTTTATTGATTTTGCTGGATCTACTGTAGTTCATAGTGTAGGTGGTTGGGCAGCTTTAGCAGGTGCTATAGTTGTTGGTCCAAGAATAGGAAAATATGCAGCCGACAAAAGTTCTGTAAGAATTCCTGGGCATTCAGTTGTTTTGATGGCACTTGGTGTTTTTGTATTATGGTTTGGTTGGTTTGGATTTAATGCCGGTTCTACAGTTTCAGGAAACGATGGATCTATAGCGGTAATATTTATTACAACAAATCTTGCAGCTGCAGCAGGAGCCGTAGGCGCAATGTTTATTTCCTATATTATTTGGAATAGATTTGATGTATTTATGACATTAAATGGTGTTATTGCTGGACTTGTAGCGATTACTGCCGGTTGTGCCAATATGGGTCCAGGAATGGCAATGCTTACAGGTTTAATTGGTGGATTTGTAGTAGTGGGATCAGCAGTCTTCTTAGAAAATATTTTAAAGGTAGACGATCCTGTTGGTGCAATTGCTGCACATGGATTTACTGGAGCCTGGGGTACTATAGCTGTTGGATTATTTGCACAGAAAGAATTTGGTGGTACCGATGGTTTGTTTTTCGGAGGAGGAGCTGATCTCTTAATGGCTCAAATCACTGGTGTTGCAGCAGCATTTATATTTGTATTTACAACTTCATTCATTGTTTTTAAAGTTATTGATTTGACTATTGGTATGAGAGTAACCGAAGAAGAAGAAACAATAGGTTTAGATGTATCTGAACATAGCGCTAGCGGATATCCTGATTTTACCAATGTGACTAAAGAATAATTATTGTTTATATTTACTGAGCCCTTACACACCAAGGGTTCAGTAAATATATAATATAAATTCTTATATTGAGTTCGTAATTCTTAAATCGAGCAACTGCTGAGCCATAACTTCCAGAATAATATATGAGTATTTTTCTAGTGAAATAATGAATAATCATAATTTCAACAGTTGCTCGGTTTAAGAATTACAATAGATAATAGTTTATCTAAAGATAAAATAATTCTTCAGGACTTGGAGCTACTGGTATAAGTTTTTGCTCTAGGTTATAGCCAACAAATGTAGAAACCACTTCACGTGTTTCTGAAAAGCTGTAATTCACAGGATTTTCTCCTACAATTTTTGCAAATTCCATTTGGGAATGATCAGCAGAATCTTGTTGGGAGTTGTTTTTATTGAAAGTTTCTAGATATCCAGATCTGGCTTTATGAAATACATCAACTAGTTCTTGTCCAAGCCATGGGTTGTTATCAAGAAGTTCATCTTTTACTACCAAAACGTGACTTATTGGATATATTTGATTTTGAGAATACCAATCTTTATCTAAAGACTCTGGGTTGGTAAATAATGGTAAGATTTCGGGTGATCCGTTAGTAGGTGCTCCTATTACAGCGTCTACTTCACCGTTAGATAGCATTTCATATAGATCATTCGTAGGAGATCTCAAAACATTTTCTGGATATTCAAATTCTTCAACGTGTTCATCCCCAGCGATTACCCAAGTGATTGAGTTAAGATCAACTCCATGGTAACTACCAAGAATACCTCTACTCCACACACCTGGTGTGAAGGTATAACTTCTGACACCTACTCTTTTGCCTTCTAAATCTTTCGGATTAATAATTTCGGCACCCTTTCGGTATATCATATTTGTATGATAAAAACCTCTAGTTAAGAAAATTGGAAGTGCTGTAAACTTTTTCTGGTAGTGTTTCGAGCAGATATAAGTAGCTAGGGCCATTTCAGCTACATCAAATTCTAAATTTCTAACCATTCTTCTGAAAATCATAGGTACTGGATTTATATCGTTATGTTCCATGTCGAATCTATTTGATCCTATGTTTCCATTTTTTATTTCAGCCGTATGTCCATAGTTGGCAATTGCTGTATTCAGGACTAATTTTGTCATCACTTATCCTTGTTTAAAATTTTTATTAGGTAATGTTTTAGCTAGATCATGATAAACTCTTAATTCATCACGACCTACTTAGTTATATTGATATCCTAAACCTCATCAAGTTTTTTTTACATACGCATTCCAAAGAATAAATGGTATTAATTTAACTTTTCGAGTCTAAAAATGGAGCTAACACTATTATTTTCTTCATCCCATTTTTTATATTTAGCGCTAGTAACAGTTTGAATAAAAAGGTCTAAATTAGTTACATTAAGTAAAGAAATTGCTTTGTGTGGGTTCACCTCAATAACTTCCGCCTCTGCAACACACAAAGCAATTTCTTTTTCATTTTCAGGTTCTTCTATAAATTCTTTAAAATCATCTACAGTACAGTCAAACGTTGATACAATAAAAATATTCATCCTAAACTACCTCATCATCTTTATATTGTATTTAAATTATCTAAGATTATATTTTCTGCCGTTTCATGATTTAGATATAAATTCATGAAACGGCACTTTATAATTAAAAGTATTATTTCAATACAATTTCTAGACCATGAGGATCGGCTGCACTGATTTTTTGACCAGGGAAAATTCCGTCAACTAGCCTTAGAGGATCATCCATTGAAGCTAAATCTTTTGAGTTCCAATCGAACCCTTTACAATTATCGTTAATTGTGAGAACTGCTACTCCGGGAGTTCGACCAGCAAACTCTAAAGCACCGATAGCCGTAAGTGGTTTAGCCCCACGTAAAGCAATAAACATTTTATTACCGACTATATCTGCCACATCTGGTTTTGGATCGAGACTAAATGATTCTGACATAGATTGAGTAGTAACAACTTTATTTGTTTGTAGGTCAACGAAATTGACGTCATTACTGACACGCATACTTGTTACGGCAAATAAGTTGCCATTCTCATCAGTACAGGTAACCGCACCATGCGTATCTTCTCCAGGAAGTTCAATCTGTACTGGATCTGGAAATACTCCGTCACTTGCTCTACTAGCATCAAAAGTATAAAGGAAATCATCTCCACCTTTGGCTCCACTTTCGCCATTGGTCATTATTTTACCAAGGGGAAGACGGGTCACACCACATCCAATTCCTGGAACAGTACTCTTCTCATATACTTTTACAACATTCATAGGTGTAGTTCCATCTGCAGAGCCTACATCAACTACTAGCAGTCCACCACCAGCTAGAGTAACATACGCAAATTTACTGTCGGCAGTGAAATCGTGACAGATTGGGCGTACTACTGAAGTTCCTAAGTCATTAGCAAATTGGTCTAAAGCTAAAGTCTCAACTAGATTATAATCATTGCTAGTGTAGTCAGTTTGGATCTTATGCAAGAATCCAGATTCATCTTTGGCACCAATATTTGCGACAATTGTCATACTGTTATCAACAGAACCAACTGATGCATGTGCATTTGCTGTTCCGCCTGCTCCATTGAAACCACCTATTGTGTTGACACATCCATCTATAGTACGTGTATCAATGTTGATGAAAAAAGTGTCTCCAGAACCTACATTAGCGAGAATTACGTGCGTAGATTTTGGGCTAGTATGGTTAGAAAGTATCATGTGTGGTTTTTTAGGAGTTTCGCAACCAGCTTCTTCAGCCTTCTTTGCTAAATCAATAATCTCTGGAGTTGCTTCACTAGCGTTTGCAGATATATCAGCTCCATCCCAAATGTAAATGAGACCACCGCCACCGTAGCTAGTAGTACTTGATTGATCAACTGCCCAGACTTCAAATGAAGGCTGTGTAGCACTTTCATTTGAGGCTTCAGGACCTTCAGGACCTGCTGGACCTGCTGGACCTGCTGGACCTTGTGGTCCTTCTGGTCCTGTGCATGCAATTACAGCAACAGAAGATATTAGTAGAATTACTACAAATTTCCACAATAATTTAATATTCATTTCCCCCCCCTATAATAAAAAAAGACCTCATTTGAGGTCTCAACTAATTCAGTGTATCTTAGGACAAATTATGCCATCCGCACCTCCAAGTTAGAAGAGACCTTAGGATCTCCGCAACAAAAAATACAGCAACATAGACAGCAACAAAGTGACATTAAGGATTTGTTAATAGAAAAAGTTAGATTGGAATTAAATATTGCTAAAAAAGCTTGCATGTATTAAATAGTCTCCAATATTAATTTAGTTTTGTGTGTATGGAATATACCATAAAATATCAGATTTAGCACAATTTAAATATCAATATACTTGATCTATAGGTAAATATTGATTAAATCAAACATTTATTTATCCAAGTATTTTATGAATTTCATTTTTTGTAGGTATTCGACATGTATCTCGTTTACCAAACCATTTATATCTTCTGTTTGCAATTTGATCATATAAATAATCTCGTATGAATCTTGGTACGCAGTAGAATATTTTACTTAAATGGTAAATTCCACCCATATCAGAAAGTATCGATAAAATAGCATCAGATTTTATTTTCACTACAGTTTTTTGTAAATAAATCACGTTGTCTATTTTTTTAATTTTTTCGAACTCATATCCAAATTTCGAGAGAACTGAAAGAGCAAAATCAGATTGTAAGGAAGCAAATTGTATTTTTTCTTTTTTGTCATATTTTATAACAAAGTCAATTGTTCGATTACAAAGGATACAATATCCGTCATAAAAAACGATTAGCTTGTTGCTATTTTGTTTAGGTTGATTATTTTTCATAATCTCAAATAATTGGATTATAAGGGTTTATCTCCTGTCCAATCCGCATCATCACAAGCAACCTTAAATGCTTCTATTGGTTCAACACCTCTACAACCATCTTCTCCAGGTCCACCAAGTTTAATTTTTGCCTTGCTAAGAATATCGTTACCATTTCCACCGTATACTTCGTCATTTTCAGTTTGATATTTATCTTGGGTAAGATCACCGCTTAAAGGTTGATCATTTCCATCCATTCCCCAAATACGATCTGTTCCTTCTTGACCTTCTATATGGTCAACATTCTTGCCACCAATAATGATGTCATCTCCTGGTCCACCATAAAAAGTATTTTTACCTCCAAAGTCAATCATGTAGTCATTTCCATCGTTTCCTCTAAACATATCCCCATCTACATATTCTGGTTCTGCTGCTAATTCGTTTAATTGACTTAATAGTAAGTCTCCTTGAATTGAATCATCTCCGGGACCACCATTGAGGGTGTCTGAACCTAATCCGCCAATCAACCAGTCATTACAAGGTAGGCTGTCTGGGCAATCTTTATTATCTGCATTTTGACCATCTCCGTAGAGCTTATCGTTTTGATCGCCTCCCCAGAGCGTGTCATTTCCTGATTCTCCATACAAATAATCGATACCTGTACCTCCATTTAGCCAATCATTACCTGTGCCACCCCATAGGAATTCTATCCCTACTGTATTACTACTGCCTATCAAAGTATCGTCACCGGAATCTCCATATAATGTATCCATTCCTTGTTCTCCAATTAGTACATCATTACCGGGACCACCATAAATTACACTATTTCCAGATCCTCCACATATGATATCGTTTCCGTCTCCCCCATATATAGTTACATTAACTGTACCACCGTCAATTTTATCAATCCCGTCAGTTCCGTTAATAACACTCTCGCGTAAATCGTTAGTAATAGTAAATTCACCATTAGCTCTCATAAGGTCACAGTCTACGTCAATCCCTAACACTGATTCTGTTGCGATTAAGGGTAAAGGAGAACCAGGTGGCATCGGTGCTTGGGGTAGTGGTGTAGGAGTAGGAGTTGGTTCTGCAGTGGGAGTAGGAGTTGGTTCTGCAGTAGGAGTAGGAGTTGGTTCTGCAGTAGGAGTAGGAGTTGGTTCTGGCCTACTAGTAGTGTCTGCAGCAGTTAATTCTTTTTCTGGTTTGGTAGTTCTATCTTTTGTAAGATCTTCTTGTGTTGCTATAGGAGTTTCGTTTGTAGGAATCCTCGAGGTTACAGAGTCTTTGATTTCTTCTACTTCTACTTCACAGCCTGAAAATAACAACAAACATAATGTTGTGAGTATTATTAAAAAATAAGCGTTATGATTTATTTTAGACATAAAAACCTCATAATAGTAGGTAAAAATTGTATTGTGATAGTCTACAAAATGGCTTGGTTGTTTACAATAGATTAAATTGGCAATCTATATATCAGTAAGAAATTTTTCTATTAAATGGTTAACTGTATCTGGGATTTCAGTTACAGGGAAATGACCAGCGTTATCAAATTCAATATATTCAGAACCAGGTACTGCTTGGTGTATTTTTTCTTCATACTTGGGAGGATTGCCGTGATCTGCTAATCCTCGTAAAAGCAGTAATTTAGGTTTGAAAGAGTCAATTCTGTCACGGACATCAAATTCATCTATGGTTTTTAAATCATAATATTGAGACATAGGGCCAACTTCTCTGTGTTTTTCCATTAATCTTTCACGATATTCAGGCTCAACCCATTCCATTGCTACCCTTTGAAATTTTATCCATTCATCTTCGTATACTGTAGGATCTTCCGCTGCCTTTAATCTCATTTCATATGTTCCTGGGGCTCGTACTTTAGGCTCCATTGCAACTGTCATAATAACGATACCTGAAACTTCGTCTGGAAAATCGAGGGCATATTGAAGTGCGATAGAAGCACCAAGTGTATATCCAACAAGTACAAGATTTTCTTTAATATTTTGCGCCCATAACCATCCCCGTACCCAATCGGTATAGCTCTTTACAGTAAGACATCTTTCGCCTTCTAAATGACCGGGTAAATCGGGTGCTACACTATTTGGGAAATGGCGTAATTGATATTCGTAAGCTGCAGAACACCCCCCTGCTCCTGGTCCATGAATAAAAACTAATTGGCTCATAATTAATTCTCCATTAATTTATTGAATAATTTCCTATTGACTATTTAAGTCTTTTTTTCTTTTAGGTAATAGACGCATAATCTCCATACGTTTTTCTTCAGAAAATATCATCCATAGAGCTATTTCATTAGTAGTTCTGTAGCAACCTATACAATATGTGTCAGTTGTGTCGTATTTGCATACATTTCTGCAAGGTGTACTTATCTTCATGTAATTATTATAACGTATTTTGTTAGGTATTTTGTAGATTAGATAATTGTTGATGCGTAAACTTCAAACCAATTAGTTTTTCTATTTCAATTAGTATTTCATCTTCTTGTAAAACTTCCCATGGAACACTTGAACGCAAATTAGGATCTCGTTGATAAAGTTTTTTATGAAAGTTTTCTATGAATTCATTCCAATTCTCGTAAACATATTCAGAATTTTTTTGTTCATCTTCTGTCGTACTGTTACATATATCAACTATGCATTTAATTAATCCCGACTTATCTTTTCTGGGTACTATATTTAAAATATAGACAATATCTGAGTAGCTGTATGGCATTATTTCCTTTTTATATGTCTTTGGAGGTTTCTGATATATATCTTGCGATTTCATCTCTATCAAATTCAGGCATAGGTTTTTCTATTTCATTTTGAAGAAGATGAACACCATTGCCTTCCATTACCTTTCCTATTATAGAGGTTGGAATATTATTTGTTTCTAATGATTGCTGTAAAGTTTTTGCACTGGAACTTTCACAAAAAATTAGTAAACAACCTGAAGATAATATTCCCAAAGGATCAATATGTAGGGTGTTACATATTTCTTTAGTTATCGATGAAATAGGAATATTTTTTTCTTCAATGATGAATTTTTTATTTATAGATTCACTTAGTTCTATAAGTGCTGTTGATAAACCACCTTCAGTTGGATCATGCATACATTTTATCTGGAAATTATCCATGGAGAATAAAGCTTCATTAATAACGCTTAATCCAGGGTCAAATATGAAGTTTTGAGCTTCATTAATTAATGACTTATCTATTCCTGATTTTAGAAGTGTGTTTTCAAATTCATGAGCTAAAACTCCTGTTCCCTCAATGCCGATATGCTTTGTTAATAGGATTGAATCACCTGACTTAATATTTGAAGTACGAAGGATAGTGTCATTAATTGTTTCACCTAGCATAGTTCCCGATACAATTAAATTAGTTACTCCTTCTGTAATTTCTGTATGACCGCCAACAAGTTCAATTTCTAATGAATTGCAAGTCTCTTTAATTTGGGAAAGCACATTTTCGATAGTTGATTCGTTTGTATATGGTGGCGCTAATATAGTTGCTAAAAACCAAAGAGGTTTTGCTCCTCTTGTAGCAATATCATTGGCATTGATATGAACGGCATACCAACCTATGTCAGTAGATGTGAACGTTATAGGATCACTACTTACAACCAAGTTGCGATTTTCCATAGCTATGATTGCCGCATCTTCCCCCAAAGAAGGACCAAGAATAACTCGTGGGTCATTTGAGTGAATTTTGGCAAGCAGTTTATTCATAAGTTCATTTGGTAACTTACCTGTATTCATATATTTATGGCGTTACTATTGCACGAGTAACAACACTTCCTTTATCTGTTCCTAACCATTCTGCTGTTCGAAAGGCATTTTCAATATCTTCGATCGGGAATTTATGAGATATTACATCAGTTAATGGATATTTACCTAACGTTTTCTGAACAAAGTTTACCGCATTAGGAAGTATCCATGGATCATAGTGTTGTATTGCATGAAATCTAATTTGATTTGCTACTAATTTTTGAACATCAAGAGATACCATGCTATTTGGAGAAATATGACCGACTTCAAGGTATGTCCCTCTCATTCGACACATTTGTACTCCCTCTTCTACTGCTGCAGGAAAACCAACAAGTTCTATAACAATGTCTGCGCCTATACCATTTGTAAGTTCCATTACTCTTTCTACTCTGGACTCCACTGTTGGATAATCAGTAAGATTAATAATGTCGGTGGCACCACACTGCTTTGCAAGATCCAATCGTGGTTTTTGTCCATCTATGACAATGATTTTGTTTGCTCCCATTTCTGCGGCAACTGCCGTTGCATTAACGCCTAATCCTCCAGCACCTTGTATAACAACATTGTCTCCAAATCGTGGTTTAGCTATATGAAAAGCTTCCATAACCTGAGCTAAAGCACAATTGATAGGAGCTGCAGTTGCATCATCTATTTCATCAGGAAGTTTAAACAGAAATTGAGGACTTCTTAAATAATAATATTGAGCAAATCCTCCATTACATACAGGCCATTCATTGACAGGAATTCTTCCCATTCTAAATTTACATGCTCCCATTTCCCCCCTAATACAGTTATAACAACGCATACAAGGAAAGAAATAACTGAATACTACCCTATCACCTTCTTTGAGAGGATTTCTTAAAGAATCTGTAGTTATATTTTTACCAAGTCCTGCTACAGATCCCATCATTTCGTGTCCAAATACAAAAGGATCTCTTGGAGCATCCTGAGCAGTTCTTCCATCACCTCTCCAAACATGAAGATCTGATCCACATACACTAGTTGCTTGTACCCGTATACTCACACCATTGTCTTCTATTTCCGGTACTGGAAATTCTCGAATCTCAAACTTATTTCCCTCATCATGCCAAACTGCTGATAAACCTGTATTTGCCATTATATCCTCCTATATAATTTGCAAGATTCACATGTAGTATGATCTTATTATTGTTTGATCTAATCGGTTGATCTTAATACTAGGACACCTATCGCTAGTGTAATAATAGGCCAACCAAGGAATCCAATAAACCATAACATTCCTGCTATTGCACCAACAGTTGTTGTTGTTTCCAGACCAGGGTCCCCAGCAGGTAGTATTGTACCTATTAAAAGGCATGTTCCAAATAATGCAGCAATCCATCCTGCTATTTGGTTTAGGTTCTGTTGTTTGACTATTGCAATTCCAATTAGTAATAAATATGAGCCGCTTATCAAAAATGTTCCGTTAAATATAGCTTCGGCAATAGCATATGCTTGAACGCTATTTCCGCCATTTGTTACGAACGAGGGTTGTAATATCATCAAATGGATTGCGGAGGATATTGAAAATGCAACTGCTGAAAAAAGAACTAGAATAGAACCAATTGCAGCGAGATTAGATCCAGGCTTTTGAGCTTCTGCCATTGAACGGGCAAAAAATATAGTACCAATGAAAATAGTTGATATTGCTACGGTAATTCCTATTGCAGTTACTCGTGCTAAAGTAGGATTGTCCAAACTTGCTTGAATATTAACAGCAAAATCTTCACTTGCAGCACTTGGTTCAAGAAGAATTAAAATAACTCCTGCTATAGGTCCTAAAACTAACATCCACCCAATTAATGTCTTTGATATCATAATTTACCTCCTATTTTATGATGTTAAACATTAAATTTTTACAAGGCTTATAGTACCTCCATGAGGGTTGAGAATTTCGTTTAAT
>JAKUQA010000023.1 GCA_022450525.1 Dehalococcoidia bacterium
AATGACACGATAATCTTGAGGTATTAGTTTGGGTGAATTAATTGTAGCATTGTGATCTAAAAACTTAGCAGCTAACCATTTATGATTACCTTGATTTCGTTTTTGCTCAATAACCTTCGGATCAGATTTTTTATAGAAATCTATTATCTTATCTACTCGTTCGTGATATAAGTTATCATCGGACTTAATTGACTTAACCGCTTTTTGAAGTTTTTCAGCTATAAGCTCAAAATCGAAAGGCATAATTCTATCTCAAATTTTATCTAGTTACCAAATATATTGCTATTCCAGCGAAGATTACTCCCAGGATCTTAGTTAATTTTACTTCTTCACCAAGAAAAATTAAACTAAGGCAAACCGCTATAACAAAAGACATCGAAAATATTGGAGATACTACAGATGCTTCACCTTGACTCAGTGCGTAATAGTAAGACATTACAGCTAAACCTAAAAATCCTCCAGCAATCGCCATTAATGACCACACCCCTAAAGAAATATTACCATCAATTTCAGACAACACACTGTGTCGATTAATCCAAAAGAAAATAAATGATATAACTACTAAAATACCATTGGTAATCAAAACAGCAATTTCATTGGGTACATACTTTAGAGATACTTTGGTAAAGAATATAGCAAACCCATAACTACACATAGCAATTCCAGCCCATGCAAGATATCCCATATCTACTCTCTCTCTACTTGATATTCAGAGATCTAAAATCCCCATTTCTCTTAGTTATTTTTTGCTCATCTAGATGTTCTAAAATGAGCAATGCATTTTTTCTGCTAATATTAAGGTAATCTCTTACTTCAGCAACCTTAACATCTTGATTGTTTTTCATCAATTCAATTATTTTATTAACTATCATTTTGTATTCTTGAGAACTCATTACTATTTCCGAATCAATTTTTGTGAAATAATTTCCTTGTATCATAAGGTTAACTAATTCTCTATTCTTGAATTCAGAATTTATGTTAATAAATAATTCAGAATTAGCTATTTGCAAATATTCATCAATCAACTTCTTATCACTATCGCTTATAGTAATAGAGAATTGTGTTGTAGATACAAGTTGATTATTTATTTTTACTAGTCCATCATCAATAAATTGGTTAATTATCATTGGCAAATATGAATCAGATATCTTCAATATTTGATTCAATTCATTGATGGTACAACCCTCACGATATGGGAAATCTACATGATATTTCTCTAAATATTTTAATGTAAGTGTTTTTATCTCTTCATAATAAGTAACTGTAATCATACTATTACTTACATCATCATATTTTGAATTTAATATAATAATGTCTTTATCCTGAGTTAATTTATTAATAAGCGGTGTAATTTCTTCTATAGAAAAATTGGTTGAAGATGATAAAACATCCATATTACTGATTTCTAAATCTAAGAGGTGTTGTAGAATAACATCCTCTGGTTTACCTTCTGATAAAGTATACAAACGGTCTATTATACTTAAGTCACTCCGTTTATGCCGATTTACACCTGTTTCTATAATTACCCCACCACCAATAGTCACATTAGATGTTCTAATTATAAAACGATCACCAGACACACATGGAAGCATATCTTCAAATACTAATTGAGCTAAACCTTCATCGCCCGAAGCAAGCTCATTAGATGTTAATAGCCTGACTTTAACCATTGATTCTGATGCACCTGTGTAGAACATAACAGAAGAATTGTGACGTAATATTTTTTTAGTATTTCGCACCATTTTAATTTGAACATCTACAGCTCGAGTGACTGTTAACCAATTTGGAATTGTTAAAGTGTCTCCACGTAAGATATTTTGATGAGAAATACCTGAGATGTTTACAGCAACACGATTCCCAGGTCCAGCATGATCATATGGCTTATTATGTATATGTAAACCACGAATTCTACCAATTTGATTCGATTTAACTAATTCAACTTCTTGCCCGATATCCAAAGATCCTTCAATCAGTGTTCCTGTAACAACACTACCAAACCCACTAATCACAAATGATCTATCTATTGCTAATCTCGGTTTACTTAAAGTTTTATTAGAATTAATTCTTTCTGCTTTTTTTTCGATTTGGATTATTAAATCATCAACACCCTGACCTGTAACAGAAGAAAGCTCAATTATTGGTGAATCTAAGAATGGTGATTCTTTTAATAATTCACTAATTTCTTCCTTGATTAAAGAAATCCAATCTGAATCTACTAGATCTTTCTTAGTAATTGCGACAATAAGAGATTTTATTTCTAAGAGGTTTATAATTTGAAAATGTTCTATAGTTTGAGGCATAATTCCTTCATCTGCGGCAATTACCAATATTGCCATGTCTATACCCCCAACACCTGTT
This sequence comes from Dehalococcoidia bacterium, assembly GCA_022450525.1. Taxonomy (GTDB): domain Bacteria; phylum Chloroflexota; class Dehalococcoidia; order Lucifugimonadales; family UBA6952; genus UBA6952. The sequence goes on from JAKUQA010000023.1 coordinate 2,359, forward strand.
AACATATTTTTTATAAATTTCTCGTGACCCGGAACATCAATAATACTAACTTCTTCGCCACTTTCGAGCTTAAACCAAGCAAAACCTAAATCAATAGTCATTCCTCTTTGTTTTTCCTCAGATAATCTATCAGGATCTGTTCCAGTTATCCTTTCAACTAAAGCTGATTTACCGTGATCAATATGTCCAGCAGTACCTATAACAAACATAATTTATCCTTAAAGAAATTTATAAAAAACTTCATTGGCAAGTAATCTTCCACGTTTAGTTAATTTTATTGAAGAATTAGTTATTTCTAAAAGCCCAATATCTATTAACTCTTTTATTTCTTTTTTATATTTTTTTGATATTAAATCAATAAATGATTGGTTAAATATTGATTCATTGACTCCTTCAACCAATCTTAAACCAAGTATAAATTGATCAGCAATTCTTGTATTATCATCATAATCCTCAATTTCAGAAACAGCGCAAAACCCTCTACAAATTTCAGTATTATTATCTATTAGTGGGTCTTTTTCTAATAAATTAATATATTCATTAGGAGAATTTACATTCCAAAATCTTATCCCAGAAAAAAAAGAATGAGCACCAGCACCTACTCCTATATATTCTTGAGAATACCAATATGTTAGATTATGTAAGGATTCTTTACCTGGAAGACTCCAATTAGATATTTCATAATGCGTATACCCATTTCTGTACATTTCTTTTTCTACATATTCATACATATCCGCAGCAATGTCTGAATCAGGATTTGGCATTAAACCCTCTGTTACCATCCAGTCGAATTTAGTATTTTTTTCTATTGTTAAGCCGTACATGGAAATATGCTCAGGCTGTAATTTTAGTGCTTGATTGATAGTAGATTTCCAGTCATTAATATTTTGACCGGGTATACCATATATAAGATCTAAACTAAGATTATTAAAACCTAATGATCTTGCTAATGAAAAACCTTGAGATATTTCTGTAAAATCATGATCCCGTCCTAAAACACGTAAAAATTTATCACTAAAACTTTGAGCTCCAATAGAAATCCGATTAATCTTACTATTTTTCCAGGATAGAATTTTTTCTTGAGACAAGTCATTCGGATTACATTCTAGAGATATTTCTACAGTATCGATTAAATTGAAATTTTTCTCTACAGTATCCATTATTTGACTAATATAATTTGCGGATATATATGACGGAGTACCTCCCCCAAAAAATACTGATTTTATGGATTTGTTTTTTGAATTAAAATCAATGTATTTCGACCAACATATTAATTCATAGATTAATGATCTTACATAATCATCAATCAAGTGTTCTATGTTTTCATAGGTATTAAAATCACAATAAGGACATTTAGTTCTACAGAATGGTACATGTATATATAAAGAGAATGGTTCCATAATATTTCTTACCTATAATAAATTATCGATATGATATAATACACCACTTTATGTATCGTTTGAAAAGGGTAAAATTTATATGAAAAAAAATACATATACTTCAAAAACTGAATTAAGAGTACGTTGGTCTGAGTGTGATATGCAAGGTATCGCGTTTAATGCAATATATATGGTTTGGTCCGAAATTGCAGTTCAAGAACATTTTCGATCTTTGAATTTAAATATCTACGAATTGGGTAAAGAAAATATATTTGATTCAGTTATAGTACATTCAAATATTGATTATAAATTGCCTGCTAGATTAGATGAAATACTAAACATATATACTAAAGTGAAAAAACTCGGTACATCGAGTTTTATTATGGAATTCGAAATTATGAACCAACAAAAACAATTGCTGACTTATATTGAAAACACATATGTAAGCTATGATCGAATAAAAGAGAAATCAAAAGAAATACCAGAAGATATTAGAAAAATATTATCTTGATTTCTTGCTAAGAGGAAATCTCAATTCACCCTGTTCCCACATAACTAAAAATTGACATGCGATAAAAATGGAGCTATAGGTACCTACTATTAATCCAATTAGAAGTACATAAAGAAAATTACGTATACTTTCTCCACCCAAAAATATTAGCGCTAGAATAGTTAATAAAAGTGTAACACTGGTATTCAAAGATCTACCAATTGTTTGTGTAATACTCTCATTAACTATCATTGATAAAGGTCTATCAGGATCGATCGTTGCGTTCTCTCTAACTCGATCAAAAACTACAATCGTATCGTTCACACTATATCCAATTACAACTAGTATTCCTGGTATAAACATCGCATTTATCTCTAATCCCATAAATTTTCCTAGGAGAGAAAATAAACCCAAAACAATAAGAGAATCATGGACTAACGCAACGATTGCAGCAACACCGTATCGAAATGGATTTGATACTCCTCGAAAGGAGTATGTAACATAGAGTAATATACCAACGGAAGCCACAAGAACAGCAATAATTGCATTATTCACTGTATCATTGGCCACAACACCAGAAACAGTTGCCACATCTACGCTAGCTATTTTTGCTAAATTGGATAAATCTTCTTCTATCAAAATACGATCAGATTTTGTTCCGGAAGATTCATTTCCTTCTTCTAATTTACTCATTCGAATAAATACCGTATCAGAACCGCTTTGTTGAACAGTTGCGTCATTATAGCCTAATTTATTCAGTCTTTCTCTAACCGAATCTGACTTTATTTCTGAATCAAAAACTACAGTCAAAGTTGATCCGCCAGCAAAATCTATACCCAATGTCAAACGTGGTGAAATTAGTAAAGAACTTATACATATTACGAGTAATACTGCAGAAATTGTAAAATACCAAAATCTTCTTTTTACTATATCCATTATTTACCCTCGAGATGTTGTAATATTTTCAGGCGAAAATAAAGATTTCCATTTACCAAAAAATGTTGAACCAATTATTTGTAACAAAACTTTACTAACAAATACTGATGTGAATAAACTAACTAGCACACCTATTGATAATGTGCTACCCACACCGGCTAAGGTTGTGGCGCCTAATCTTTGTCCAAACCATATTAAAACTGCACTAGTGATGAGTGTTGAAATACTTGCATCTCTAATGGCAGTCCAAGCTCTGTTAAATCCAATTTCAATAGATGATAAGAGTGTCCGCCCCAATCGCAATTCTTCTTTAGTTCTCTCAAATATTAATATATTAGCGTCGACTGCCATACCTATAGACAATATAAATCCTGCTAAACCAGCCAGTGTCAAAGTGATAGGTATTAATTTGAATAATGTTAAAACAATAGCTGTATACAAAATAAGGCTAAATGCTGCAACAATCCCTGCTGCACGATAATATAAAACCATAAATAAAAGAACTAGTAATAACCCAGCGATACCAGCAGTCAAACTTTTGCTTAAAGATTCTGCCCCTAAAGTTGCATCCACAGTTAATTCAGAAATCAGTTCTAACGGGACAGGTAGTCTACCAGATTCAAGTTGTATTGCTATTGTATTTACTCTATCAAATGTAAATGCTTGTCCTTCTATAAATGCTGAACCTCCTAATATAGGTTGAGAAACACCAGGGGCAACAATTTCTTCATCATCGAGAAAAACAACAAATCTATCAGGTGTAGAAGTTCCTCTTGTAGCAGATAATTTTGTGGTTAGTTCTGCAAAGACTTTTGTTCCTTCGCTATCAAATTCTACATTTACTATTGGTGCTCCTGTTTGAGGGTGTGTCCCTGCATAGGCTCTATCGAGATCATCACCTGTTAATCCTGTTTCTTGGTCTGATTGGTTTTCTTTAACCTCACAAGGATAATATTCCATACCATCAGCAACAAGACGATAATTTTCCAAACATGTACGTTCAACAAATCGTAATTGAGCTGTCCTTCCTATTAAGGTTTTAACCTCTTCTACGTTATTTAATCCTGGTAATTGAACCAATATTTTATCGCCATCCATAGATTGGATTATTGGCTCTGAAACACCGTAAGGATTAACCCTACGATTGATAATATCTACTACTCCTTCCATCTGATTTGCAGTAGGAGTTGCTGGAATATCTGTAACTAGAAATTTTGTGGTTGGGCTAATATAAGTTTCTAAATCCTGTTTTAATATTTCATCACCTGGTGTTCGAGTAGATAATTCTGTATTGATGATTACTGTTTTATTATCCTTAACGTTAACACTTTTATTACTGGATCCTAAATTGGAAAAAATTTCTGTAATAAATTGTTCTAAAAGTACTGCTTGATTTTCTTCTGAAAACACTATAGAAAAAGTAAATTCTTTAAGATTTTCCAAGTCTTCACTACTCGGTATAACAAATAGCATATCATCGATATTAGATATTCTGTATTCCAAACGACTTTCAATACCTGGTAAATAGTTTGCTAAACTTTGTATTTCACTTGTTTCTCTTATTTTTAAATAAACACTCAACTCATTATTACTATCGATCTTACCTATAGTTGCAAATATTTGCTCTGCGTCTAACAAGTTTTCTAAATGAAAAGTCACTATACTTTCGTTAATTGAATTCACATTAGGAACGTCTGAAAATTCAATTTCGATATTCTTTGTTCCTCTTGCTTGATATACTAAGTGACTTCCTCCTTGAAGGTCTAAGCCTAGCTTCATACCGAGCAAGGAATCACTTCCTCTAGAAAAAGTCCAGTCCCCTATATTTAAATCCCATTTGCTTGGAAATAATGCCCCAAAAGTAGCAAGACCAATCACAAATATCATTAGCAATCTAATTATATTACTTCTATTAATTAACAAAACTCATTTCCTTATCTATTTGTTTCCCTATTTAATATTACTTTTGCGTATTGAATAGCATCTTCATATTCTGTAATTTTACCAGAAATTACCTCTTCTTGAATTTCCTCTAAGATGTTACCAATAATAGGGCCAGAAGATAAGCCCAATTCTTGCATTAATTGTCTACCATTAACAAGTCTGTCATACTTTGGATCATCTTGTTGTTTTGTTCCCTGTAAATAAATATGATTTACCTTTGAAACATAGTCAATCCATTCTTGTTTCTCTAAAAGTGGGCCACGAGCAGCTAAGTAATCAGCTAAATTTAAATATATAGTATCAATAGCAAAATCTTCCGAACTACGGAAAAAGCGATATATGGCTTTATCTGAAGGTAGTTGTCCTTCATGACTCATTTGACCAGGCCTAAGATGATGGTCAATTATTGTGCTAATTCCTCGCACATGTTTTTTAGAGAATCGGAGATTTTTGAGTATACCTTCAGATATTATTGCACCTTCTCTGTGATGGCCTTTAAATCTTATTCTTTCATTTTCTATTGTTTTGGTATGTGGTTTAGCTATATCGTGCAAAAGACAAGCTAATTTCACAACAGAATATCTTGTATAACCTGAAATATTCTGATTCATAAAATAATCTTTTAATCGAGGATTCCAGTAAATCTCGTCCAAGATCCATCCATCAATATTTTTAGAGTGAATAATATTTTCAAAATACCCTACTGTTTGTACATTGTGTTCAAAAATATCCCAATAGTGTTCTTTAGGTTGATTTTCATTTACGCCTAGTTTTAATTCAGGAATTAAATTAAATAGCAAATCTAAATCATTTAATTGCTTAATTGCCTTCATCGATCCAAAATCAAAAGACATAATATTCATTAATTCATCATGGATTCTTTCAGGTGCACAAGTTTGTATTAATTTAGAATCTTCACGAATTTGTTTTTTTGTGTGATTATCAATTTCAAATTTAAGAAATTCAGATAAACGAACTGCACGAAGTAGTCTTATAGTATCATCTTTAAATATATCTTCATTTACTGCTTTTAATTTTCGTTGGTTTAAATGAGATAATCCTTCTAAAGGATCAATAATAAATTCAATAGGATTTTCAAAAAGTAATTTATCAATAGGAATGTATAATGAATTAATAGTAAAATCACGAGTTAAAGCGTCATTTTCTATAGATAGCACTAATTCTGAAATATCTATATTTAAAATTACATCACTTTTGCTATAGGTGATACGAAAAATATTTCTTGTCTCATCTAATACAAAATAATTTGATTCAAGAATCTTTGAAAGTTCTTCAGCAAATACTTCAGGATTAGTAGAAACGACTAAATCTAAATCTTTGGGTTCTATACCTAATGCTAAGTCTCGAACAAAACCTCCACAAGCATAAATGGCAAAATCCTTGTATGTAGTTGTTATTAACTCTGTAACATATCTATATAAAATATCTTTAGGCATTATCGTTTCACTTTTATGAAGTAGTCTCTTTGGCACTTACCTCTTCGTCTTCAGTATCTGTTTCAGTTTCATCGGTAATTTTTCGTAGACTTTCATGACTTTTTAAATGATCGAGGTATAAAATACCATTCAAGTGATCTATCTCATGTTCTAATGCTTGTGCTAATAATCCGGTAGCATCTATTTTTATTCTTTTACCGTCTAAATTTAGAGCTTTTACTTTTACATTTTCTGACCTAAAGATATTTCCAATATATCCTGGTACGCTTAAACATCCCTCTTCTACTTCTCTTTCGCCTGACATTTCAGTAATTTCAGGATTAATAATATAAATTGGTTCATCTTCTAAAGAAGTTTGAATAACTGCAATTCTTTTTAAAACACCTACTTGATTGGCTGCCAAACCAACACCATGAGCATCTTGTAGTGTTTCAAACATATCTAACGCTAATGTTTTTATAGAATCGTCTATTTTTTTTATTTTATGTGCTTTTATTTTTAGAATAGGATCAGGAACTATTCTAATCTCTAAAATTGCCATAAAACCACCTTTTAATTTATTTCAGTTATACATTATAGATTCGTTGTTTGATAAGTGCAAAGATATTCTAATTAAAAGACAAAGGATCAACATCTACAACCCAATTCTCTGGGATTTTTATTCTATTGATAATATCTCGGGGATTTGGTCCTCGGAGTATTATTTGCCAACGATATTTGCCCCTTAATTTATTATAAAAAGATGGTACAGGGCCAGAAACATCAATGTACCAATAATCCCATTTACTCCTTATCTGCATGAGTTCTCTCTTCATTCTTTCAGCTTCTTTTTGAGCTCTTTGGGCATCAAAATGAGAATAAACTAATTTGATTATTCTGCTATATGGAGGAAGATTATGAACTTGTCTGAATTTTGATTCAATATCATAAAAACTCGTAAAATCTTGCTTGGAGGCTAAATCAATAACATAATTTTCAGGAAAGTATGTCTGTACTATAC
>JAKUQA010000024.1 GCA_022450525.1 Dehalococcoidia bacterium
TTCATAATGGGGATTATCAGGTTCTAAGTCCATTTCAAAATCAAAGGCAAAATTTGACATAAATCCTTGTGGGTTTATTTTAAATGGAAGATCAATTTCTGAGTTTGCAGCGAAAGTGATTTCGAGATCGTTTAATGTTGTCACAGTTGCTGCTGCCATAGTTGTAATAGAGTCTATTCCTTTACTACCTTTGAATATAATCCATTCAGGTGTAGGATTTGAAGGAGGGAGACTATAGTATATTTTAGGTTCATACATTTCTCCTTTTAAATTAGCATCAAGAGTAGCCATCGTATCCGATCCTAAGTTTATTGTAACTGGTTTTCCAACAACCATTGGGTTAGTGTTAGTTCGTCCATAATTTGGATCAGGTTTTTCTGCATTGTTAGGTATATCTTTTTTTTCTGGTGCAGGTTTGGCAACAGGCTTATCTAGTTTAGCTTCAATTGCATTCAGTTTGTTATTTTGTTCTTGCAAAGTACTATTTTGGTCTTCTATCTTTTTATCTAAGGAATCTAATTGGTTATCTAAGTCACTTAATTGGCTGTCTAAGGCACCTAATTGTGTTTCAATTCCAGACAAATCGACAGGTTCAGCAGATTCAGTTGTTGATAACCCAAGTTGGCTACATGCTGATAATGTCATTAATATTACTATTGGAACAAATAACTTTTTCATTTTTCACCTCTTTCAAAAAGAGATTATATCACAACCATATTGAGGGTTAAGACTAAACTAGCTTCGAAAGATGAACAAATTTTAAAAAAAGAGATCTAGTCGAGATAGCAATATTGTAATTGCCATAATAATAAGAACAACCATAAGAACTTGATTATTACTTCTTTTCATACTTCACCTCTAAGTCGAGATTGTATCACAGGGTGTTATTACTATAACAAAGAGCAGGCTTTAGTGGAGAGATGGTTGCACAACTCCCCACTAATATCCATCAATCGCTTCTGTTGGTAATCTCTACCACTACACCACTTTTGACAATTTGTTTGAATAGTGTACAACAATCAAAATAATTTGCAAGTTTATCTACAACAATCTTATTTGGAGTGAGTTGATAGTGTGACATTTCTCTAACTTTATGAGATGCACTGTAACATGGCGTTTAATAGTGGCTCTGTTTATTTATCGCTTAAATCCCCATCTGTGTTATAAGGATTATTTGCTTCTTCTTTTTCCTTACGTGATATTCGTGCCGGTAGCCAAATATTCATAACATAGAGAATGATAAAGGGTAGGCTTGCAAAGAAAATTCCACTTAATATTTTCATTGGTAATAAAATCCATAAAGTTGCTAATATTATTACAGCCACAAGTAATTTATTGATATATGAATCAGACATAATGCTTAAATTTTACCACAGGGTGAGATTTTGATTTCTAAAATAAGAGGTGCTGCCCTAATCAGCTTCCCAATATAAACAAGCAGAAGAAACGGATTAGGACTGCATTATAATTATACCATAAGACAACTTTATTATAGATTTGGATACACAATTCAGAGTGGTTGGTGGATACACCCTCTTTTTATAATGCCTGTTACTGTCTATAATAAACATTAAATTAATAAATTATGTGGTGTGAGGGGAAATATATGAGTATTAAAGTAGTTATATTTTTGGAAGTAAAAGATTTTGAAGTATTTTCTAATACTTTTAATAGTGATGGCGCAAGGAATGCCAGACAAGAAGCTGGTATCGAAGCTGAAATTCATCAAGGTTTAGATAATCCCAATCAATCAGTTGGTATTGCTACTGCTCCATCTAAAGAAGAATTTTCAGCATTTTTCACATCTCCAGCACAACAAGAACGTATGCAAAGTGCAGGAGTTCAAGGCCCTCCCATCATAACCTTTTTAAAAGGGTAAAATCTGTTCACTTATATAAAAAAAAGTACCAGCAACATTACAACTAATACAACTGTAATTGCAACTAATGTCGGTATCCACCCAAGAAAAATTATATAAAGAATATCTGCCCACAGTTTATGTAATCGACTTTTGGGTTCCCTAGATGGATCAAGATTGAAAATCGCATCAACTTTAGGGTTTCTTGCTCTATATATTTTCCTTTGTTCTGTTACAAAAGAGCTATTCTTCTTTGTAATTTTGTTCAAGGATTCCTTTTCCTTTTAAAGTTTTGATTAATTTTTCAACGCGGAATAATGCTAGTATTCCTAACCCTCCAAAAACAAAATCCATAAAGGTTTCGATTACAGCCAATAAAGACCCTCCTTCCATAAATACCTCCTGGATGCATAATGACAAGATCATATTACATTTAAATCTAAAGGTACGCACTACAGGGATCCTAATAAGACAAATAAAATAATTTACTTGAAAGTATAACTCTTCACATGTGTGTGAAAATAATTATTACTTATTATATTATTTTAATTCCTAGTAGATTCAGGTTCATCATCTGATTCAGGTTCATCATCTGGTTCAGGTTCATCATCTGGTTCAGGTTCATCATCTGATTCAGGTTCATCATCTGGTTCAGGTTCATCATCTGATTCAGGTTTTTTCTTATTCCCAAAAAGGCTGTTCCATATTGTATTTAGAATATATCCAATTATACTCCATATTATACTTGCCCCAAGAATAAGACCTCCGATAATTAAGCAAATTAAAGCT
>JAKUQA010000025.1 GCA_022450525.1 Dehalococcoidia bacterium
AGATATTATTCCAGCTATATAAACACCGGTCCCTAACTCCCTGATTATATTTCCAAGAGCAAAAGCTAATACTAACAAAGTAACAACAGGAATCATGCCCCCCATTCCTTTAAAAATACAATCCATATAATTATTAAGAGAAAGACCTCTAAAAAAATTTAGTGCGGCTATTACTATCAAGCTCATAATGACCGACCACAACACCGCTGTAGACCCAGAACTGGATTTAATAATATTCCAAAAGGTAAAATCCTGTTCTCCGATACTCAATCGACCTGTTACATATATCCCGATAACAATTGCAACAACCATAGTTATTACTGGGCCAATTAGATTAAAAGCCTTTGGTTCAATATCAGGGAGAAGTTTTACCCCCAAGATATCTTCTCCAAGCATTGGGCGAGCATCATCATTATAAAGTTTTCCTTCTTTTTTTGCTCTTATTTCAGCCATCGCCATAGGTCCGATATTCCATTTATAAAGAATAGTAAATAAAACTATCGCAATAGCAACCATCGGATAATAATTAACTAGAATACTTTGGAAAAGAACAGAGACTGGTGATTCTATACCTTGGACTGATAATAGACCAATAATAAATGCTCCCCATCCATTAAAAGGAATTAGAATGCAAATTGGTGCTGATGTTGAATCACATATATAGGCTAGTTTCTCTCGGCTGATTTTAAATCGATCAGTAAGTGGTCGTCCTACTGTACCTGCAACAAGAGAGGTTATCGAACTTTCTACAGTAATAAACAAACCAGCTAGGAAAGGTACGAGCTGCGCCTGGGTTGAATTATTTACCCATTGCCGTTTTTCAATCCACCTAATAAATCCAAGAACCCCTCCAGTAGCAGTTATTAGCGTTAATGTGCCACCAACAACTAAACTGTAAATTATAATGCGAGTGTTTCCGGCATCGGAAAAAACATTAATTATACTTCCAATTGTGTCGCTGGTAGCGAAAACAGGATCCCAACTATTAAGGATAAAACAACCTAGCCAAATTCCAAACAGAAGGGCTAAATAAACATGTTTTATCCAAAATGCAAATATTAATGCTCCCAGCGGTGGGAGCAAGGAGGAAAGTCCATAATGATCAACTGTCACAATATAAGATGTCTTTTAGTCACTTCTAGTCACTTCCGACCAAGAGTTGTATTATGTTCAAGAGAAACCTGTGTCCTGTTTCTCTCTACATGAACACTCACTAGAAGAATTTGAAATAGAATGAGATACCCAAGCTACTGGTGCACTCATAACTTTGTCTATCCTTTGATCTCTACATGATGGACACCTTGCAGGCTCATCATACTTAGAAAGAACAAGTTCCTCAAACTTGTTTCCACAATTATTACACTTGTAATCAAAAGTTGGCATGACTTTATTTGCATTTTACACAGCGTCAACAGCTTTTTTCAAGCGCTGATTTGCTTCTCTAGTAATAGAATTTAAATCAGCTTCGCTAACAGAGAGAAGAACTTCAGCATCTCCTACAGATATAGTTACACTACTATCTAAATTCTCCCATATTACCACATTACACGGCATTAGCATCCCTACTTCAAGCTCAGCTGTGAGGGCTTTATGTGCAAGAGGCGGATTACAAGCACCTAAAATTCTATAGCGTTGAAAATCAATTTTAAGTTTCTCTTTAAACGCTTTTTTTACATCTATCTCTGTCAAAATTCCAAAGCCTTCCTCCAACAATGTTTCTCTGATTTTTTTATCTACCTTTTCAAAATCAAAATTAACCGTTCTCTGATATCCGTATTTCATATCAAACCCCTATTGCTTTAAAGGAATCGTCCATTATACCCAATGCTTCTTCTACTTCACTATTACTAATAATCAATGGTGG
>JAKUQA010000003.1 GCA_022450525.1 Dehalococcoidia bacterium
CGACTTCTTGGTCCTTTTCTTTTGAATTTTCAAAAGTTAAACCTAATATAGAACCTAACTCTCTAAGTAAATTGGTTCCATTCTCAACATTTAATCCTTCTTGAATTCCTTTATTAATATCTCTTGATAGTTCAAATATTTCTGCGATAGCCCTTGGAGTATTAAGATCATCATCCATTGCTTCTATAAAATTTCTTTGACGTATACTAACATCAAGAATACTTCCATTATTATCATATTCAGTTTCTAGTGAATAACGCACACGTGACAGGGCATTTTCAATACCATGAATTTCATCGGTAGAGTATATTCTTGGACTTCTATAATGAGAGGACAAAAGAAATATTCTTAAAGCATCAATAGAGTGTTCTTTTATTGCATCTTCAAGGCTTACAAAGTTTCCTTGATGTCGTGTCATTTTTTCCGTATCTTTTTCGCTAAGTCTTAATAAACCATTATGAAGCCAATAATTTACTACTGGATTTTTCCCACTGAAACCTTCAGATTGTGCAATTTCGTTTTCGTGATGAGGAAATACGACATCATGTCCTCCTCCGTGTATATCAAATTGATCTCCTAGTAGACTTATAGACATTGCTGAGCATTCTATATGCCAACCAGGTCTCCCATCTCCCCAGGGACTAGGCCAAGCTGGTTCTCCTGACTTTGAAGATTTCCATAAAGCAAAATCAGAGGGGTTTTCTTTTCTCTCATCAACTTCAATTCTTGTTCCTGATTCCATTTCATCCAATGATCGCCTAGATAAGCTACCATAATTCGGGAATCTTTCAACACGATAATAGACATCACCATCAAGATTATATGCAATTCCTTTATCGATTAATTTTTCAATCATATTTATCATTTCATTTATATAGTCTGTAGCTTTAGGATAGGCATTAGCTCTCATTACTCGTAATGCATCCATTTCATTTAAAAAACGATCAATATGATATTCTGAGATTTCTTTTATCGAACGGGACTCTGAATTCGAAGTCTCAATTATTCGATCTTCAATATCTGTAAAATTTTGTACATGATTAACTTCATATCCTCGATATAATAGATATTTTTTTAGAACATCAAAAACTATAAAAGACAAAGCGTGACCAACATGGCAAGGACCATATAAGTTTGGGCCACAAACGTACATGGTAACTATGTTATTTAGTGGTGTAAAATCTCTTTTTGTTCCTGTGAGTGTATCTGTTAATTTCATATCACAATCATATTCTAATTACTCTATTAAAGCTACTGATTGACATGCAATACCTTTACCTTGGCCAATAAATCCAAGTCCATCTGTAGTTGTTGCTTTAATATTTATGAGACTTGATTTTATATTTAATGCAGCAGACAAAGACGTTTTTATTAATTCTATAAACGTTGAAATTTGAGGTTTTTGAGCTATTATTGTTACATCAATATTTCCTATAGTCCATCCAGCGGCAGTGATTATCTCAAGCGTTGATTCAAGTAGGGTAATACTACTAATGTTTTTATATTTCATATCTGATGATGGAAAATATTGACCAATATCTCCAAGGCCACCTGCACCTAATAGTGAATCAATTATTGCATGTATAACAACGTCGCCATCACTGTGACCTTCAAGGCCTTTATCGAACGGTATTTCTACTCCGCCTAATATTAGTTTGCGATTATCATTAAGGTTATGTACATCAAATCCTGTTCCTATTCGCACTTTATTTTTTTTCCTTTATTATTGATTTAACCATAGCTATATCATCGCTAGTAGTGACTTTAATATTATTTTTTGATCCCTTGAATGTTTTTATATTTACGCCCAATTTTTGAACTAACATGGCATCATCTGTTACTGAAACTTCAGTTGCTGTTAATGCTTTTAATATTAATTCATATGAAAAACATTGAGGCGTTTGTGTTATCCAAATAGTTTCTCTATCAATTACTTTATCAGCAAATTCTTCATCACGTAGTGTTCTAAGGGTATCGGTTGAGGGTATAACGGGGATAGATGCATTGAATTTAATAACGCTTTCAATGCCTCGGTTAATAATACATTGATTTATACAAGGTCTAGCTGCATCATGAATAAGTATAAAGTCATGTTCCCCTAGCGCATTTAGTCCATTTAATACAGAATCTTGGCGTCTTGAACCGCCTATGCATATGGATGTAACTTTATCGAAATTAAGGGATTTAATATATGTCATTCCAGTTTGATAGTTTTTTTCATTTAGTACAATACTAATCGAAGAAATATGACAAGAATTATTGAATTCCTTTAAGCTGTAATATAATAGAGGATTGTTATAAATTGGCATAAATATTTTATCATCGCCATCCATTCTTGTGCTGGATCCAGCAGCTAATAAAATAACACCTATAGTAGGTTTTTTTTCTTGATTTTTATGCATAAAGTAGTCCTAAATTGAAGTCTATCAAAGTACTATTCCTTATGTCAAAGTAACATTGCTATAAATTATATCTGCTTTTATAGACTATTTTAAATAAGAAATGGTAGAATTTTTTTATAATTGAGGATCAAATGTCGCTAGAAAATTTTGCAATCGAATATAGAAAAACCATGTCTAGTTTTGCCACTGGAGTTACCGTTGTAACAACATTAGATGAAAACGAATTCATACATGGCATGACTGCAAATTCATTTACTTCAGTATCTCTAGATCCTCCTACTGTCTTGGTATGTATCGGACATACTAGAAATACAATCACTCACGTAAATAATACTAATGAGTTTGCAATTAATATATTGTCTGATAAACAAAAACATATAGCTGACTATTTTGCTAAAGAGCAAGCTATAGGTGTTAAACCTCTTGAATTAAATTGGTCAATTAAATACGGGTCGCCATTTATTGAAGGATCTATAGCCTTTATAAAGGCTAAGGTTATACAAAAATACAATCATGGGGATCATGCAATTGTATTAGGAGAAGTACAAGGAATAGATACTCAAGAAGGCAATCCATTATTGTACTATCAAAGTAATTACTTATTTGTTCCTAATTCTTCTTGATTGTTTCCAAAGGATTAATGCTCCTCCGAGAATAAATATATGTGAACCAAAAAATATCCAACCTCCTAATGTAGATCTTGTTTCCTTTTGTATAGTTACTTTATCAACAGCGTATGTTTTTTCACCTAACGAGCTCATTATTTGAACACTTAAGTTCCAACTGCCATTCGGAGGTAAAGATAAAATAGTAGAATAAATATGTTTTGAGCTAGGTGTATTTAATGCATAAGCCCAACCAGTTTCATTAGCCTCAATTTTTGAACTACGAATCTTTACAGTAGCATCTTTAACTAGGTTATTTGTTTTATCGTAAAGTTCTACTTCAAATCTTATTTCATTAGTAAATGGTTCTAATGGATTTACAAATACTCTAGTATTATATATTTCGTCTTTAAATTCATATATTTTTGACTCAATGTCGCCATGTGCTACACCTTCAGGTATAGTTGAATGTATCAAAATTAAAATAAATATATATAAGAGTAGAGATTTATTATAAATTTTATCAATCATTTAGGATGATTTCTATTTGTTCAACAATTGAACTATCTAATTCCCATTCAGCCGCTTTAACATTAATTTCAACTTGTTCTGTTTTAGTTGCACCTGAAATTACAGAACTTACAACACCTTTTGATAGTAACCAAGAAATAGCCAATTCCGTCATTGTATGGCCAGATTGAGTCGCAATTTTTTCCAGTGCTTCAACTTTATTAAAGTTTGCATCGGTAAAATAGCTATTTGCTCGTTCGGGGTTGCCAGCTAAGCGGGTACCATCCGGTGCTGGCATATTTCTTTTATACTTTCCTGTTAAGAAGCCGCTTGCTAAAGGGAAAAATGGTAAAATACCTATTCCATAATGTTCACAAACCGGTATAACCTCTTTTTCAATACTTCTATTGAGCATACTATATTCAGGTTGGTTACATATAAATGGTTCTATAGATTCTCTTTTGGAAGTCTCCATAGCTTCTGCAATTTGCCAACTTGCATAATTGCTACAACCAATATACCTTACTTTACCCTGTCTTACTAAATCGTTAAGTGTTGTTAGAGTTTCTAGTATGGGGGTGTTTGGGTCTGGTCTATGCATCTGGTATAGGTCTATATAATCGGTATTCAATCTTCTTAAACTGTCTTCTACTTGTTGCAGAATATGTTTTCTTGATGCTCCAATATTATTTGGCACACCTCCCATATCCATTCCAACCTTGGTTGCGATTATTACTTCTCTTCGTAATTCTTTTGTAATAACTTTTCCTATATATTCTTCAGATAATTGATTTCCATATGTATTTGCTGTATCAAAGAAATTAATTCCCAAATCTATTGATTTATGAATTACTTCTTTAGTTGATTCTAAGTCCATTCTTCCGCCAAAATTATTTGTACCTAGTCCAACTGTAGATACATCTAGTCCTGAGTTTCCCAATTTGCGATATTTCATTTTTTCTCCTTTATATCAAAATTATTCTGTTCCCCATCCGCCACCACCGGGTGTATCAATTCTTATAGAATCTCCCGATGATACATCAAAGGTAGATTTTGGTGGTAATGATATTTCTTCGCCACTATTTTTAATTAATGTGTTTTCTCCCGAAAGACCTGGCTCTCCACCAGCTAAAGGATAGGGATTTGTGTTTCTTCGTTCTGATAATATTGTTGCTTGGGCAGAACCCAAGAATTCAATTTCTTTGGTTATACCATCCCCACCGGTGAATTTACCGTTACCTCCAGAATTTTTTCGAACTGAATATTTTTTTATTCTTATAGGAAATTGAAATTCCATAGACTCGATAGGAGTATTCAGTGTATTTGTCATATGTGTTTGTATCGCATGTAAACCATTTTTTGTAGGCCTAGCGCCCATACCACCTGCAATAGTTTCATAATAAACATATGATTCTTTGGTTTCAGGATGAATTCCTCCAAATAATAAATTATTCATTGTCCCCTGACTGGCGGCAGGAATTTTATCAGGTAATGCTTTCGATAGGGCTCCAAATAACACATCCACAATTCTTTGTGAAGTTTCAACATTCCCACCTGCAACACCATGAGGTGGAGAGGGGTTTAATAAGTTGTTTTCTGGAATAATAATTGAAATTGGTCTTGAACATCCTTCATTTGAAGGGATATTTTCTTGACCAGCGAGACAATTAAATACGTATAAAGTTGCAGAACGTGCCACAGCATATGGCGTATTTACGCATCCGTATCTTTGATCAGAAGTCCCAGTAAAATCTACTATAACATTATCATTATTAACAGTTATGTTAACACTTATTGGGATTTTATCACTGCTTATTCCGTCGTCATCCATAAAATCAGTATAAGAGTATTTCCCATTTGGAATATCGGAGATAGTTTTTTTCATTAATACTTCAGAGTAATTCATTAATGCATCCATATGTTCTACAACTTCGTGTATTCCATATTTAGCAATTACATCTTTCATCCGTATTTCACCTGTTCGTATAGAAGCAATTTGTGCAGAAAGATCTCCTCGTCTTTCTCCAGGAGTCCGAGAGTTTCTACAAATGAGTTGAAAAACATCTTCATTTAAAACACCTTTAGAGTAGAGTTTGATCGGAGGGATTATTAATCCTTCTTGATGTACATCTGTAGATAGTGGTAGTGAACCCGGCGTCATACCACCTATATCAGCATGATGGCCTCTGTTTGCTATAAAACCTTCAAGTGAATTGTTAATATATATCGGTGCAACCAGTGTTATATCAGGTAGGTGAGTTCCTCCAAGGTAGGGATCGTTGAGTATAATGATATCTCCATCAAAACAGTGTTGATTTTTTATAGCTTGCTCAATTGAAGAAGACATAGATCCTAAATGAACAGGAATATGAGCTGCTTGAGCGATCATCTGACCATGTTTATCAAATACTGCACATGAATAGTCTAAACGCTCTTTTATGTTAGGTGAATATGCGGTTCTACCTAAAGTTACGCCCATTTCCTCAGCTATTGAGATGAATAAGTTTTTGAATATTTGTAAGCTTATACTATTTACCAAAGTATTAAATCCATTCTCTTTGAACGTCTATAGTAGGGAATATTGCGATAAATATAGCATTTTCATTGCTAATATTTTCTAAACCATGGGGTACACCATCAGGCGCAATTATAATGTCACCAGATTCAACCATTTCTGTTGTGTCTCCCATTAATGATTTGAAAGTGCCCTCTAAAATGATCATACATTCTTCATGCCCGGGATGAATATGAACATTGATAGCATTTCCTGGTGGTACAGTTATTTCACTAACTGTAAGATTAGTTGCGCCTACTTCACCTCTGGAAAGTGATCTGATGATATTCCCAGAAGAATCATCGTTTAGTATATCTGATTTTTTAATTATCGGCATAAAAATACCTCCAGTAGTTTCTCTTAATTTTTACTACCTATAAGCAAAGAAACAAGACCTAATCCAAACTTTTTTATAGTTATATCTTTAATACCTTTTGATTCCATCATAATTTTTATCTCATTACTGTCATAGAATTTAGTTACAGAATTTGGTAAATAGGTATATGCTTCCTTATCTCTAGCAAATATTGTTCCCAATATGGGAATTACTTTATTAAAGTACCAAAGTGCTAATCTTTGAAGTATATTTGGCGCTCGATTCGGTAGCATATCAAGAATAATAATTGTTCCTGATGGTTTTAGAATACGCGACATTTCTTGGATTGCAATTTCAGCACTTTCATAATTTCTCATAGCAAAGCCTGTTGTTACACAATCAAAAGTATTAGTTTTGAAAGGTAATTCTAAGGCATCTCCTAAGACAAATGTTAATTTATCAGTATTAGATTGAGTGGATTTGTTTTTTGCTATTTGCAACATTGGTTTTACGAAATCTAAACCCACAACAGTTTCCATAGAGTTTATTTTAGAAAGTGAAAAAGAAAAGTCACCAGTCCCGCAAGCAACATCTAATGAAGAAATGTAATTCTTTTTCTCCATTTTTCTAATAGCATATTTTCTCCATTGATGATGCATTCCAAGGCTAATAACAGTGTTCAACAAATCATATTTTCTAGCAATACGAGAAAACATATTTGAAACAAAGTGTGCTTTTTGATTTTTTTCAAATTCATTCATTTATCGACTATTTTTCATCATATATATCAGGGAGAATTTCTTCAGGAGAATATATAAATTTTGAGTCATAGTTAGATACACCACCAGAAACAATTAATATTTTCTCAACGAAGTAATCAATAATTTCATCCACACTGTTTGGTTTAAGGTAAAATGCTGGCATTGGTGGAATAATTTTCACTCCTAAATTAGCCAATTTTGTCATATTTTCTAAATGGATAGAAGACAATGGAGTTTCTCTAGGGACAATAATTAGATTTCTATTTTCTTTTATGGTTACGTCAGCCGCACGATGCAATAAATTTGAAGATATCCCATTTGCAATCGAAGCTAAAGTACTCATAGAACATGGTGCAACTATCATTGATCTGATTGGTGTTGATCCACTTGCAATATTAGCTGTCATATCGCCACTTCTAAAGTATTGAAATTTCGGGTGTTCACTCCAAATACTTAAGCTATCTTTGAAACTTTTACCTAGTTCTTGATGCCATACCAGTTTAGCATAATTGCTACAAACTGTGATGACAGGCACATCTTCTTGTAATAATCTGTTAATAGTTTTTTCAGCAATTGCAACTCCACTACTACCTGAAATTCCAACAATTATTGGTGTATTTTGCACATCATTCATAATATTTTTATCCATTAGTTAGTTGGAAAGAAATAATAGTAAATATAAGTAATATTATTCCTATATATCCATTTACCTTAAAAAAAGCTACATTCATCCTAGACATATCTTTTGGTGATATTATGGAGTGCTCATATAAAAGAAGTAGAGTTGCTATTCCCCATCCTAAATAGTATATCATATGTAGATTATTCATGACTCCAGCTATCAGAATGAAAATGCTCGTTGAAATATGCATGAATCTTGAAACATTAAAGGCAACATTAAGTCCGAATTTTTGGGGGATAGAATTTAAATTATTTGCTCGATCAAATTCCATATCTTGTGCAGAATAAAATATATCAAATCCAGATACCCAACAAGCTACAGCAGCGCCTAAAATCAAAGCCTCTAAATCAAAAGTTCCAGTAACACCGATCCAACCTCCAATAGGTGCGATACTATCGGTTATGCCTATAGCAAAGTGTGAACCCCATGTGAATCGTTTAAAATAGGAATATGAAAAAACACAAATTGCAGCTAAAGGTGATAGTGCTAGTGCTAAAGGGTTTAGCATATACGCCGAGACGAACAGTAATATCAGTCCGGAAAATGCTAGAGTGGCAACTTCAATTTTCTTTAAATCTCCTGTCACCAAAGCTCGATTTTGTGTCCTAGGGTTTAATTTATCTTGCTCTATATCAATAATTCTGTTACTTGCCATTCCAAGTGTTCTTCCTCCAGTAAGAGCTAAAGTGATCCATAGTACTTGTGATAACTCTGGAATCCCTTTTGATGCTATAACACTGCCTATAAAAGCAAAGGGAAGAGTGAAAATTGTTTCTTGAAATCTTATAGAATCTGATAAGACTTTTATTTTATTTATAATTTTTGCAATCAAAATATTATTCCAAACCGTATGTTTCCCATTTATTCGTTACTAGATCTTTTATTTCTTGAGACATAATTATGTCGTTTGGCCATTTTTTAAGTCCCGATTCTCCTTCAATTTTACGTGTTGCATCAATCCCAAGTTTTCCTCCGAAGGCAAAGCTTGTCATTGTATGGTCTAGATCGTCAGTAGGACCTTTTAATGTAATAACATCTCTATCTGGAGCAATGTTATTTGTTACTCTCCACAATAACTCAGAGCTGTTATTTAGATCTACATCTTCATCTACTACAATGATTATTTTTGCTAAACTCAATAAACCTAAACCCCACAATGCATACATGACTTTATATGCTTGGCCTGGGTATGATTTCTTTATAGAAACAATAACCAAGTTGTGAAATATTCCTTCTGCAGGCATCTTCATATCACGTATTTCAGGAATCGCCATTTGTATTATTGGTAAAAATAATTTTCCTGTCATACTCCCCATGACATAATCCTCTTTAGGCGGAATACCAACAATAGTTGATATATAAGTGGGATTTTTTTTATGAGTAATTGCTTTAACATGAAATACAGGGTAAGGTTCCTTACCAGAATAATAACCAGTATGATCTCCAAAAGGACCTTCATCGCGCATTTCTTCAGTATCAACATACCCTTCTAATATTATTTCCGATGAAGCAGGTACTTCCAAGTTATTTGTGATGCATTTTACCATTTTAACATTGGTATCTTTGAGAAACCCAGCAAGCATCATTTCATCAATTTGTGGTGGTAACGGAGCCGAACCTGTCCACATTGTTGCAGGGTCTGCTCCTATTGCAACTGAAACATCAATATACCGTTTTCCAGCTTCTTTAGCTTTTGCCATGTGGCTTTTACCAACTTTATGTGTTTGCCAGTGCATTCCTGTAGTATTTTTATCATATACTTGCATTCTATAAGTTCCCACATTTCTTATGTTTGTTATGGGGTCACGTGTAAATACTAGAGGCATGGTAATAAATGGGCCAGCATCTTCTGGCCAACAAGTCATAAGTGGAAATTTATATAAATCGACATCATTATCTTTATAAATTACTTCTTGGCATTCTGCATGTTTAGTAGATTTCGGAAGGACTACTCGCAATGAAAATAAATTCTTCAAAAGATTTATTTTATCCGAAATTGTTTTCGGAGGATTTTCAACATTCGATAATAATATTTTTATTTTATTTACAAGTTCAGTTGGGTTTTCTACTCCAAGACCCCAGCACATTCTTTGCTCTGTACCAAATAAATTAATCAATAAAGGAAAATCAGAACCAGTGACATTTTCAAACAGCAGTGCTGGACCGGAGCTCTTAAATACGCGATCAACAATTTCTGTTATTTCCAAATTTGAATCAACAGTTGTGGTGATTCTTTTTAATTCATCACGTTTTTCTAAAAAATCAATAAATTCATTTAGGTTATTAAAATTCAATAGAAATTCCTTTAGTATTTAATAATATCTACATATATTTTAATCGGTTAATCTAAATAGTTCAAAATATTTGATCAAATTAGTAATTTACACCCCTATATCGTCCGTCTACTCAGTTGTATACCAGCCATGTTATACGTCAACTCTCCATTCCATATAATATTTGCCTATTCCCTGAAGACACTAATAACTTGAGAGTTAACCCCTAACATCCTAGGTAATTCTTCTAAATTTATTCGCTGCATATGCTCCTCCTATTGTGTTGACATAATTGGTTTGTGATATATACTAATCTTATTACTGTATAATGTTTATATATATATAGTAATAAGAGAAATAATGTAATAAAATATAGTAATAATGACTGATAAACAATTTAGATATGAGCTAAGGTTACTAGGCCTCAGAGGGCATAATGAAAATACTCTTAGGCTGATTGTAGACGGCTTATCCAGGCAGTTGCCAGTTAGACAAATTTCTCAGAGCACTGGTGTGACTGAAAAGACAATCACAAAGATGAAATCTAAAGCTGGTGCTATTGCAGGACTTTTATCACGTAGAGAAGGAAATGCTACCTCCAATGTTAATGAAAAACACAATTTTATTTATAATTCTGATCACCAGAAACCCATTGATTCCAATCGCAGAAGAGGAGGTATCCAGAGTTCCCGCTATGATGTCTACGGAGAGCAAAGACTTCAGATAATGGAGGGGTTAGAGAGTAGAGTCCCTCGAGAAAAATGGAATGTTCAGTATCTAAAAAAGATTGGGTTTAAAGAGAACATATCCATAGCTATGATCTCTGAGCATGACAGTATTGAAATGTATCGAACCCGGGCTGTACAAACATTTCCTTCCGCATATATACAAGAAAGTGAATATGAGAAACGTGTTGCGATGGGGATTCTTACCCCTAGTATCCAACAACAAGAAATTCTACCTCCAGTTATAAAGTTAGCAATGTTCACATCATTTAATAGATATGTTGAATTGTTTTATATCGTCATATTCCAAGAGATAGTCCAAGATTCAGATGTAATACCTCCAGAATATACACGCACTGCACTCCAAATAATTATTAAGGGTTTATATGATGACCCATTAGCTGTGAGAACAGGTGAGGCAATGATTAGGTATTCTATCTGGCGTTCTAATCAAATATACAGAGAAGGATTTGTTAATTCCTTGCGACCTTGGAAATCCACAAAGCAACAGCTCGATAGATATATTGCAGCTATAGACAAGATGGTAAAGAGTAACAAAATGTATCTCGAAAAACTAAATAGTGATGTTTTTTATTAAGAAAGGAGAGAATAACTGATGTCTAAAAAAAACAAGAATGACGGCTCAGAATTGCACGATAAGGGCAAAAAGAAACGGAATGAACAAATATCCAATCGAAGGGAAGGTCCATATAAAGAATCTGTAATTCAAAAACAATCTATTAAAAGTTTTAAGCTGGACTACGATATATGGACTGGAGACCCAGTAGAAATAAGTGTTGCTGAAAGGAATTAGACACCCTATACATTAGTTTTGGCTCCTGTGGCAAGTCTAATATACATAGACATAGTATAGTATATAGGTATAATATCTTAGAAATTTATTAATAGAATCAAATGGCATATAGGTATGATTATGGATACCATTAATGCAAATTGTATAATAATACGTGAAATCTTTTAATAGAGGTGAAAGTTATTTTTTTAAATAAAAAAATACAATTCAATTTAAATATAAATTCTGATCAAGTAAATAAATATTACAAAGCAGTTGATCATTATGAAAAAAATAGTACTGAGAAAGAATCATTACCATTTCTATATCTATTATCAATAAGTATTAAAACTATTTTAGATCGTTTTAATTTCCCTTCAGGCACAATACATATGGCTCAGACACTATCAAATTTAGCTGTACAAGATATTACAGAGTCTAGTTATGTAGCTAATGCAGAAATAATTCAAGAAAACCAAAGAACTAATGCTACTGTTTTAAAGGTTGCATTTAATATAGAAAAAAAAGGGTTTGGAACTATTGTTAAAGGTTCTACTACATTAATGATTCCGGAATAAAGTTATGCAAAAAACTATCGGCGAAATATATACATCAAATAGTATAATTATCGAACAAACTCAGATTAATAAATATGCTGAAGCTTCAGGGGATGATAATCCAATTCATTTAGACCAAGACTTTGCACAAAAAAGTAACTTTGGGGGTATTGTTGCACATGGTATGTTGGTGTTGGCTCAAATTTCGGAGTTGTTAACAAGTATATTTGGAATTAATTGGATAAATAATGGCTATTTAGATGTTAGATTTCGTCGGCCAGTGTTTGTTAAAGACTCAATTCAATCTATAATTGAAATTACTTCGATAGAATCTATCAATGATAAAAATGAAATTAACTGTAAAGTTTCATGCGTAAAAAATAATGATGAATCGGTAATTGTTGGTACAGCAAAAATATATATGATCTATAAAGAATTAAAGGGTGATTGAATGTTTAGTGTAGCTTTAGATGCCATGGGTGGCGATTATGGACCAAGTGAGACTATTGAAGCCGCTTTAAAAGTTATTAATGATTATGGATATACAGTTTATCTTGTTGGCGTGGAATCACAGATATCAAATATTCTTGCCGATAAACATTATGATAAATCTCTGATTCATGTTATCAATGCTGATGATGTTATTGAAGATAATGATAATCCTTTAAAAGCATTAAGAGAAAAACCAAATGCTTCTATAATCCAAGCTGTGAATTTAGCAAAAGAAGGTACTGTTGATGCAGTAGTTAGCATGGGGTCTACTGGAGCATCTATGGCAAGTGCATCGCTGATTCTAGGTTTGCTTGAAGGTATAGAAAGGCCAGCTATTGGCGGCCCAATGTTGGGCTCATTATCAGATGTTGTATTTTTAGATGTTGGTAGTAACTTGGATTGTAGACCTTCACAATTACTTGGTTTTGGTGCAATAGGTACAGTTTTTTCTGCAAATATACAAGGGAAAAATAACCCACGAGTTGGTTTATTAAATGTTGGAACAGAATCAAATAAAGGAAATAAACAAATAAAAGATGCATATGAATTATTTGAAAAGAGTTCATTAAATTTTATTGGCAATATTGAGAGTGTTGATTTATTTTCCGACAAAGTTGACGTTGCAATTTGTGATGGATTCATAGGCAATATTCTTTTGAAATACACCGAAGGAATTGGTTATGCCATAATAAACAAAATAGGATCTATGGTTGCAGATTTTCTTCCTCCTGAATTAGTACAGAAATTATATAAAGAAATAGCTGATAAAATGAATGTTGCTGAAGTCGGTGGTGGAGGACCATTATTTGGTGTAAACGGTATAGTAATTGTCGGTCATGGACGCTCCAAATCAGATAGTATTGCAAATGGTATTTTATTAGCAAAAAGAGCGTATGATGTTGAATTAACTAATCTTATTAAAAAGGCAATAGATACTGTCTAGAGGATAAATATGATAAGTGAAAATAATAAAGTTGCATTAATTACTGGTGGTGCTCGAGGAATTGGAAAGAGTATTGTCTTGAATATGGCTCGAAATAATTACGATATTATTATTAATTATAATCAATCCCATGAAGCTGCAAATGAATTAGCAAAAGAAGTCAATAATATTAGTGATAGTAAAGTGAAGGTGATACAGGCTGATGTTTCTGAAGAATTAGAAGTGCAAAAAATGTTTTTAGAAATATCGAATGAATTTTCAGGTGTAGATGTTTTAATTAATAATGCTGGAATAACCAAAGATGGTTTATCGATGCGTATGAAAACTGAAGATTGGGATAGTGTTATTAATACAAATTTAAGAGGGTCATACCTTTGTTCACAAAATGCTATCAAATCAATGATGTCTAACAGATGGGGTAGAATAATTAACATTTCTTCAGTAATTGGATTACATGGTAATTTGGGGCAATCAAATTATGCTGCATCTAAAGCTGGATTAATTGGGTTAACGAAATCAATGTCAAAGGAATTAGCTTCAAGAAATATAACTGTAAATGCTATTGCTCCAGGATTTATTAAGACTGAAATGGTTGAAACAATATCAG
Source organism: Dehalococcoidia bacterium (assembly GCA_022450525.1). Taxonomy (GTDB): domain Bacteria; phylum Chloroflexota; class Dehalococcoidia; order Lucifugimonadales; family UBA6952; genus UBA6952. Next base: position 14,221 of record JAKUQA010000003.1, read on the forward strand.
AGAAAATGCAAGAGGGTATTCTTTCTAGAATTTCGATGAATCGGTTTGGCGAAAGCGATGATGTTGCATTTTTAGTAGAATTTTTAGCTTCAGAAAAAGCCAGCTATATAACTGGACAGGTTATTACAGTTGATGGTGGACTAGCTCTTTAAGCTATAGAATTTGGAAGCTCAGTTTCAAGAATTTCTGCCGTACCTATTGATTCACTGTTTTGATCTACTAATTGATATGTTTTACCAATTTCACAATACTTTTTATTAATCACCCCAAGAGCGATTTTATTTGTATTATCTACTGAAGTTATAATTCCAATATCATCATCTGCGAATTTAATTTTGGTGTTATGTTTATGGTCTTCGAGTTTAATAGAAAGCTTTTTTAGAAATTTTTGGACTTTTTCGTAAGTATTTAGTCTTAGAATGACTTCCTGGCCTATATAACAACCTTTGTTCATATTTATAAGGTAATTTAAATTAATTTCCCAAGGATTGAAATCATCATTAATTTCTCTGTCTAGTCGGGGTATACCTTCATTTATCCTTATATAATCATATTGATAATCATTCAGGATTTCTATGTTAGGTTTTACTTTTGATAAAGAATTGATAATGTCTTCTTTCTTATTCGCTGGTACTAGTAAATCATATCCAATGTGTCCAGTTGGATCAGTTCTCATAATCAAACAACTACTGCCATCAATCTCAAGTGACTCGCAAGTGAATTTGTCAATTGTTGGTTTTTGTATGAGATGTTCGGTCCAATTATCCCCAATTAATGTAATAAGATTAAATTCGGAATTTATATTTACTAAGGAAATGTCTTCTATAAAAGTGTAGGTGTCGATCCAGTCGATCACTTCTTGTGAATTATTTTTGCTCGTAAACATTAGTGTTTTTGAACCGAGTTGAAAAAGTGTAATAACATCAATGACTCTACCTTTGTTATTTGTAAGAATTGTAGAGTCGCCGTGGTTTATGTTTAAATCATCAACTTTATTGCTGGATAAACGATTAAGTAAATCTAGAGAGTCTTTTCCAGTGAGTTCATAAATTCCAAGATATGAACGATCGAAGATGTATTGCTGACTTTTTGTAGATAATTTATTTACCATAAAACTCTAGACAGAAAATGATGTCCCACAACCACAAGTAGTTTTGGCATTAGGGTTGCTGAAAACAAATCCTTTTCCATTCAATCCACCAGAATAATCTAATATGGTTCCTGCAAGAAAAATATAACTTTTTTTATCAATAAGTATAGTTATACCGTGTTCTTCGATGACTTTATCTGTTTCTAGAGATTCGCTATCTATACTGAGGTCGTAAGTCAATCCCGAACAACCTCCCCCCTTAACTCCTACGCGTAGTGAAACATTTTCTTCAGATTCACGTCCTGTGAAATCACGAACATGCTTAGCGGCATTCTCAGTTATTGTTATTGTTAATGGTGTCATAACCCATCCTACTTTAATTTTACTTCAGAGTTTATTATTGGGATTTATTTTAGTCAATATATTTATTTATAATAATGGTATACTTAATGTATGTTTAAATTATACACTAAATATGGAGATAATGGTGAAACTGGGTTGCTGTATGGAGGAAGAGTATCAAAAGATGATATTCGATGTAATTCCTATGGGACTGTTGATGAGATAATTTCATCTTTAGGTCTAGCCAGATCTTTCTCAACAAGTGAAGAAGTAAGTAAATATCTTAGAGTTATTCAAGTAGAGTTGTTTACGGTTGGATCAGAACTGGCAACCGATATTAGTATGTATGAAACAATGAAGTCTAATTTTAAAGTGATTGGGCAAGATAATATTGATTATTTGGAAAAACTTTTAGATTACATTACTCCAAAACTAGAATTACCACGATCTTTTGTTATTCCAGGATCTAATTCGTGTTCTGCTGCAATAGATGTTAGTCGATCTGTTGCCAGACGAGCTGAAAGACTAGTAGTAAATATGCACGAACAGAATTTATTAAATAATGATCTAATACTAGTTTATTTAAATCGTTTAGCTGACACACTTTTTGCACTAGCAAGATATTCTGAAATCGAGTCAGGGTTTGATTCCTTGGATAAAGCAAAAATTGATTATAATCTAGGGAAATAGTATCTATAAATAAATCTTTGGAGTGTGAATTTGGACACTGCGATTGTAGATTATGGTACAGGAAATATACGAAGTGTCCTTAAAGCAATTGAATCTTTGGGATACTCTGCAGAAGTTATTGATACTCCAGAAAAGATTAGTGCAGCAAAATCACTTATAATTCCTGGGCAAGGATCTAGTGGTTATGCTATGAAAAAACTGCGGGAAAAACAATTGGTAAACCCAATTATTGATTACATAAAAGAACAAAGGCCGTTTTTTGGGGTTTGTCTTGGTTTACAACTTTTAATGGAAACCTCTGAGGAAGATCCTGAACCATGTTTGGGTATCATACCTGGAGAAGTAAAGAGATTTCAACACGGGTTAAAAATCCCACATATGGGTTGGAATCAAGTGCAATTTACAACACAAAATCCTATTTTTTCAGGTATACCAGAAGATTCTTTTTTTTATTTTGTACATAGTTATTATGTTGATCCATTTGACGACGATATTGTACTAGGTGAGACAGAATATGGATTGACTTTTTGTAGTGCAATTGCCAAGGATAATATTGTTGCCACACAATTTCATCCTGAAAAAAGTGGAGAAATTGGATTAAGCCTATATAAGAATTTTTTAGCTAATATTTAATAATTTGGAGAATTACTATGGAAATTATTCCTGCCATAGATCTCTTGGATAATAATATTGTTCGGTTGTATCAAGGAGATTTTAATAAAAAAACGATATATTCGGAAAACCCAATTGAATTAATCAAAAAATGGGAAAGCTTAGGTACTAATCGTGTTCATATCGTTGATTTAGAAGGAGCTCGGTATGGTAAATTTACGAATATCAATATAATCGAGCAAATTTGTAATCTTTCTGGTGTTGATGTTGAAGTTGGTGGAGGTATAAGAAACCGGAGTGTAGCTCATTCATTGATTGATGTTGGTGTGCAAACCATAATACTTGGAACTATAGCAATACGTGATCAAGAAGAAGTTTTAAAAATCAGTGCAGAGGTAGGTGCTGATAAAATAGCTATTGCCTTAGATGCTAGAAAAGATAAGGTTGCAATAGATGGTTGGGAAAATGATACTGATACAACAATAACTAACATAATCAATAATTATCAAAAATATAATATAAATAAATATATCTATACTGATATAGAAAAAGACGGCACTCAAGAAGGACCTAATCGTATGAAATTAATTGAATTGCTAAAAATGGAGAATATTGAATTAATTGCCTCTGGTGGGATTGGTTCTTTACAAGATGTAGAAAATTTATGTAACTTACCTTTGTTTGGAGTTATTATTGGGAAAGCTATATATAGTGGGACCGTGGACCTGTCAACAGCAATTGAACTTACCAAGAAAGGTTATTAATGCTAACAAAGAGAATAATTCCTTGCTTAGATGTAAAACTAGGTCGTGTCGTAAAGGGTGTACAATTTCTTGATCATGTTGATGCTGGCGACCCTGTTGAACTTGCTGGATATTACAATCAAGAAGGTGCAGATGAATTAGTTTTTTATGATATTACGGCCTCTTCGGATGATCGGAATATTATGATTGAAGTTGTTTCTCAGACTGCAGAACAAGTTTTTATACCATTAACTGTCGGTGGTGGTATTAGGACAATTGAGGATGTAAACAAAATGCTTCTTGCTGGAGCTGATAAAGTTTCAATAAATACTGCAGCAGTTCAAAGACCTGAATTTATTGAAGAATCTGCTAAAGCATTTGGCAGTCAATGTATTGTAGTTGGTATTGACGTTATTCGATCAAATAATGGACAAAGATTTACATGGACTGTTAAAACACATACTGGTAGAGATGGCGGTAGATCTACTGGTTTGGATGCAATTGAATGGGTCAAACAAGTTGTAGAACTTGGAGCTGGAGAAATAGTACTGAATAGCATAGACTCTGATGGTATGCTTTCAGGATACGATATTGATTTGTTACAAGCTGTCTCTAAATACGCATCAATACCTGTTGTAGCTAGTGGTGGAGCTGGTAAACTCAGTGACTTTTCAGATGCAATAATTAATGGTAATGCTGATGCGGTTTTAGCAGCCTCGATATTTCATTTCAATAAATATTCAATCAAAGAGGTAAAAAATTATTTAGATTCAAAAGATATAGCTGTAAGATTTTAATAGAAAAGGACAGGATGTAATTATGTCACAAAAACAAGTATTAATTTTTGATATGTATGAAACTTTAGTTATTAATACTAATGATTTATGGATTCCAACATTTAATACAATAGTTGATGGTTTAGGTTTGGATATTTCTGGGAAAACACTTTGGGATTTATGGAAACCCATAGAAGTAACATTTCGTCAAGAGAGATACGGACCTGGTTATCCATTTAAGTCTTACAGAAAAGCATGGACAGAATGTTTTGAAAAAGTGTTTTCAGCGATTCCTGACGTGAAAAAAGGAGCTTCTGAATATGCCGCTGAAATATGCGTAGAAGGATGGTCCACCAGAGACTCTTATCCTGAATCAAAAAAGGTTCTAGATTTATTAAAGGAGAATGGATTTACAATTGTACTTTTATCAAATGCAGACATTGATTCAATTGAAAGTTTAATTAGTTTACATAAATTTAATTTCGACTTTGTAGCTTGTTCAGAGAAAATTCAATCCTACAAACCTGAAGAGTCTGCATACAAATATGTTCTCGATAATATGAAAATTTCTTCTGAATCCTGTCTATATATTGGAGATTCACAATATGATGATGTTTTTGGATCTAGAAGAGTTGGTATAGATAGTGCTTGGGTCAATCGTTATAATAATTCTCTTGATGAAGATTTACCAAAACCACAATATATATTAAAAAGTTTAGAAGATTTAATACAGATATTGATGAAATAAATACCGTGTAAGTAGAGGTTATTATGAAAGTTAAATTAGATATCAATGGATTGATTCCAGTTATATGTCAAGATTCAATAACTAAGCAAGTTTTAATGTTAGGTTGGGGCAATATAGAATCAATAAATAAGACTATTGAATCTAATAAAGTGTGGTTTTACAGTCGTAGTAGAAATGAATTATGGTTGAAAGGAGAAACTTCAGGGAATTTTCTCAACCTTGTTTCTTTAACTCAAGACTGTGATAATGATGTGCTTTTGGCTATGGTGAAACCAGATGGACCTGCATGTCATACAGGAGAAACAACTTGTTTTAACGACGATTTTATAGGTCCTATTACTGAAATAGAATATTCAGAAACAACTAGTAATATAATTGATCAATTATTTTCAACAATTGGTAATAGAAAAAAAGAATTACCAAGTGGTAGCTATACCTCAAAACTTTTTCAAGATGGCACCCCTCGTATTGCTCAAAAAGTTGTTGAAGAATCTGGAGAAGTTGCTATAGCAGCTGCACTTTCAGATAAGAATGAACTTGTGAATGAAACAGCTGACTTGTTATATCATGTTCTTGTTTTACTGCAAAGTTCAGAGGTGGAATTAAGCCGTGTTTATGAAGAATTAATTTCTAGAATGAAGTGATTATGCATAAATGGGAAAAATATTGGATTGTATTTGGAATAATCACTATGATTGGGTTTCTTGTAGTATATTTTTATCCGCCATTGACTGAAACGGTAGGATTAGTCTTAGTCTGGTTAGTTGGCTTGTTAGGTTTGTTCTCATTAATTTCATTTATTATTTTTCTATATATTAGATCTAAACAATTAAAAAAGACAAAAAGAAAAAATGGGTAAGCGAACAACTTTATATAATAATTATCTTCATAAAGCAAAGATTGTAGATTTTCATGGATGGGATCTTCCTATTCAGTTTAGTGGAATTATAAATGAAGTTAACTCTGTGAGATCAAATGTAGGAATATTTGATGTTTCTCATATGGGAAGAATGAATTGTAAGGGGGAATCAGTTAAGGAATTTTTAAATTACGTACTAACTGGCGATTTGTTAAACCTTGAGATTAATCAAGCTTCCTATATGTTTTTATCGAATGAACATTGTGGCATTATTGACGATTTGGTAGCTTATAAAATCGATGAAAATGAAATCATGATTGTTTGTAATGCTAGTAATAAAGAGCAGGTATTAGCTGTTTTGAAAAGTTATCGCAATTTAAACTCAAATTTTGAAAATATCATAATAGACGACTTTACAGATGCTTCTGGAATGATTGCAGTACAAGGTCCAATGTCACAAGAAATAATGTGTAAATTATTTAATATTGACGAATTAAATATTCGAAGATTTAGATTCACACAAATTCCTTGTGAAGGAGAAGATGTACTAATATCTAGAACTGGATATACAGGTGAAAATGGATTTGAAATCATTGCAAGTACAAAATTATCATCTAAATTCTGGGATAAGTTAATATATTTAGGCGCAATACCATGTGGACTTGGGTCACGTGATGTATTGCGTATAGAAGCAGGTCTATCATTACATGGTAATGACATATCTTCTGAAATAAACCCTAAAGAAGCTCAATTGGAGAGATTTGTTACGAACTCTGAAGAAACTCTTTACAAACAAGCATGGGATAATATTCAAAATACCCCTACAAAAAAAATGTTAATTGGGTTTATAATTAAAGGTAGAGGGATTCCAAGGATTAACAACTCGATATTTCTTAACGGGGAATCAATTGGTTATGTTACTAGTGGAACATTTTCTCCTACATTGAATTTATCCATAGGACTAGGATATGTTACTAAAAAATTGGACCCTGACTCGAATATTGAAGTTGAAATACGTGAAAAGAAATTTGATGCAACTGTTACAAAACTACCTTTTCTAAGGAGATAATATATGAGCCAAAATGAAATACGGTATTCTAAAGAGCATGAATGGGTGAAATCCACTGAACAAGGATTATTCCTCGTTGGTGTTACAGAATTTGCGCAGGAACAAATGGGAGATGTAGTTTACGTGGAAATGGATGATGTAGGTACGTCTTGTAATCAATTTACCAAAGTTGGTGAAATTGAATCTGTTAAGGCTGTATCTGATTTATATACTCCTATAGGTGGCGAAATAGTTGAAGTAAATGAAGAACTTATCAATAATCCTGAACTTGTTAATAACGATCCATTAAATGGGGGGTGGATGTTAAAGATAAAAGTTTCAGATATTCAAGAAATAAATAACTTGATGACTGAAGAAGAATATAAGAATTATATTCAACAATTATAGAAGGATTTATATGGCTAAACAGTTTCCATATATTGGGAATAGTGAAATTGAACAAGAAGCAATTCTGGAGTATTTAGGGATTAAATCTGCAGAAGACTTGTTTGTCGATATTCCAAAAGAATATAGAGACAGTAATCTTTCAGAAATACCTTCAAGTATATCTGAAATGCAACTAGTAGAGCATTTAACACTATTATCTGAAAAAAATATAAACCCTAATCCCTCAAAATCATTTATTGGAGCTGGTGCTTATCATCATTACATTCCATCTACAGTTCTGTCTTTAGCACAGCGAGGAGAGTATTTAACATCTTATACTCCTTATCAGGCTGAAGTTAGTCAAGGTACATTACAAGTTACTTATGAATTACAAAGCTTAATTACCGAGTTGTATGGAATGGATGTGGCCAATGCAGGAATGTATGAGGGTGGTTCAAGTTTAGCAGAAGCAGCCTTGATGGCCTGCCGAGTAAAAAACATATATAAAGTTGCTTGTTTATCTACGATAGCTCCTAGGTATAAGGAAGTTTTAAGATCATATTTAGCTCCACAATCCATTGAAATAGTATTTATGGATACTAACGATGTAGATATGAAAAAAGATGAATATGCATGCTTGATTGTGCAATACCCAAATTTTTATGGCTCTATTGAAGATATGAGAGCCCTTTCAGATACAGCACATAAGTCTAATTCATTATTTGTGGTTTCAGCTGATCCATTGGCAGCTGTTATGTATAAGGCTCCTGGAGATTATGGAGCAGATATAGTTGTTGGAGAAGGGCAAGGGCTAGGTATACCAATATCATTTGGTGGACCTTATATTGGTCTTTTTGCTTGTAAAAGTGAATACCTTCGCCAAATGCCTGGTCGCATTGTTGGGAAGACTGTTGATAAGAGAGGAGATTCTGCTTTTGTATTGACTCTACAAACACGCGAGCAACATATTAGAAGAGAAAGAGCAACCTCTAATATATGTACTAGTGAAGCTTTGATGGGGTTAATGATGACTATATATGTGGCAACACTTGGCAAATCAGGATTACAACAAGTAGCATCTTCATGCTTTCATAACGCCCATTATGCAGCTGAACAGATTTCCCAAATAGATGGTTTCGAGTTAATAAATTCTCAGCCTTTTTTTAACGAATTTGTTATAGCTTGCCCAATATCACCCAAAATTATTAATAAAAAACTTATTGAAGTAGGAATTATTGGCGGATTAGATATAAGTGATCAAATTGATAATGGGATATTGTTTTGTTTTACTGAAATTCATTCTAAAGAATCAATTGATTCCTTAGTAGACAATCTGAAACACGTTAATTAATAGGATATCAAATATGAGTGAATATAATAAAATGCCCTTATTGATGGATTTAAGTCGAAAGGATAAATTCGGAGTCAGTTTATCTGATATAGATGTCCCTTTGTCTGAGTTACCAGAATCTTCACTTTTGCGCGAAGATATACAATTGCCAGAATTATCCCAATTAGATGTTGTTCGTTACTTTACTAATTTAAGTCAAATGAATTATTCAATTGATACTCAATTCTATCCTTTAGGTAGTTGTACCATGAAATATAACCCTAAGATTAATGATCAATTAGCATCTCTAAAAGGATTTAGTAATATACATCCTTTGATTGAGGAATCTTTAGTCCAAGGCTCATTAGAATTGATGTTTAATTTACAAAGTTATCTGTCAAATATTTCTGGAATGACCGCTACAAGCTTATCCACTATGGCTGGTGCTCAGGGGGAATTAGCTGGAGTCTTAATGATAAAAGCTTTTCATGAGAAACAATCTACTTCTTCAAAACGAAATGTAATATTGATACCAGATAGTGCTCATGGAACAAACCCAGCATCTGCTTCAATGGCTGGTTTCTCAGTAAAATCTATTCCTTCAGATCAAAACGGTAATATGGATATTGATGTACTAAAAGAAAATGCTAATGAAAATCTTGCAGGTATTATGCTGACTCTTCCGAGTACGTTAGGTTTGTTTGATAATCAAATAGTCGATATTTGTAATATTGTTCATGAAGCTGGTGGTTTAGTATACGGCGATGGGGCAAATATGAATGCGTGGATGGGGCAGACAAAATTAGGGGATTTAGGTTTTGATGTTATTCATATAAACCTTCATAAAACCTTTAGTACTCCACACGGCGGCGGCGGCCCAGGTTCAGGTCCAGTTTGTGTAAATGATACTTTGTTAAATTATTTACCTGGCCCTGTAGTACAAAGAAATAGTAACGTGTATGAATTTGTTGAAATGCCAGATACAATAGGCCACCTTGGTGCTTTTCATGGAAATTTTGGAGTATTAGTAAGAGCTTATTGTTATATTAGGGCATTAGGTAAAGAAGGTATCCCTGAAGTAAGTAAAAATGCTGTTATGAATGCAAATTATATTATGAATAAATTAAAACATGCATATGATATAGGATTTGATAATAGATCTATATGTATGCACGAAGTGGTTTTTACAGCTAGGAAACAAAAACAAAATGGAGTAAAAGGGTTAGATATAGCCAAAAGGTTACTAGATTATGGTTATCATGCACCTACTATGTATTTCCCTTTAATTGTAGATGAGGCTTTAATGGTTGAACCTACTGAGTCTGAATCTAAAAATACCCTAGATAAATTCATTGATGCCATGTTACAAATTGCAGATGAATGTGAAAATAATTCTGAATTATTACATGAAGCACCGCATAATACACCTGTCCAAAGGTTGGATGAAGCTTTAGCAGCTCGACAACCAAACTTGAAATGGTCTACAAAGTAACGATGTTTTATGAAAAAAGATGTTGAAAACGAAATTGAAGAACTATTAGCCCAGATCGAGAATAAATATAAAGATCAAAATGAGATATCTTTTATTAATTTCATAGGACTGATATTTAAGAAACTAAATATATTAAGGTTTTTGAGTGTAATACTAATAATCACTTTATCGGTTTTAATGATTACCAATGGGGTAATAATTCTAGAATTTTTTATTATTTCTAGTATTTTGTTAGCTGTTGCTATTATTGGGTATTTAGTTTATAGCCACTATCAACAACCAGTAAAGCGTTGGAGGGGGGAAATAATCGAAGATTATAATAAGAAAACAGTTACTCAAATAATAAAATCATTTTTTATTAAAAAGTAGTATTACCCTAAAAGTCCAAAACCACGTTTACGTATTGCAAGATTTACAAATGTTTCTGATCTCTTAATCCCTGGAGCAGTCGCAATACTTGTTCTTAATAATTTACCTAATTCTTCAGTTGATGATACTGCAACCCAAATAAAAATATCAAAAGACCCAGTTGTTAATGCAACATATTGTGTTTCTCGAAGATTTGATAGATAGTTTGCGACATCATCTATTTTGTCAGGATCACTTTCAATTCCAATCAATGCTACTGTGTTATATCCAATCTTTTGAGGATCTGGAATAGCCATGATTCTAACAGTTTCATTTTGTATTAATTTTCGGATTCTTCGTCGTATAGTGCCTTCGCTAACATTTAAATCTCTAGCAATTTCTGCATTTGAAATTCTTCCGTTATCACGAAGTATTTGAATGATCTTTTCGTCTAATCTGTCCATTATTTTTCACATCCTTTTTTTGTAAAGTTGTGATTATTATCACAATTTAATTATATAAAAAGTTGCTGAAAATAACAATATTCTGTTGAATAAAAATCCTATTTGGGGAAAATATTAACGATATTCGTACATAATTTGCACTAAGAATTAACCCAAGATGCACTATTTTCGAAGAATTCTTTTTTCCAAATAGGAACATCTTTTTTTAGTCTATTTATAACATATTGTATGGCATCAAATGAAGCTTGTCTGTGAGGGGAAGAAACTGATACAACAAGACTAGTTTCACCAATATCAACAATGCCTATTCGATGAGCAATAATTATATCGTGTATTTCCCATTTTTCGAAAATTTCTTTTTCAATTTCCTCAAGCATTATTTTAGCCATAGGTTCGTAACATTCATATTCTAATTTTGTCACTTTTTGTCCATCGGTATATTCTCTGGTTATACCTTCGAAGACTAAAATTGAACCACAGAATTCTTTTGATAACTCTTGAGTATATTTATTAGTCGTTAATATATTTTCTGTAATATATATCAAATTGTTTCTCTATTCTTAACCTCCACTAGCGGGAGGGATCAATGCTACTTCATCATTATTATTTAATTTAAAGCTATTTTCTACATATATCATATTAACAGCAATCATAATGCTTTTAAAATGTGGTGCTATATCAGGTATTTCTTTTTTTACAATATCAATTATATCACTCACAATAGCTGTTTCAGGTACGTCTAATTGTAATGAAGATTGTTGAGCGATCTCTTTTAGATTTGCAAATAAAAGTATGTTTATTTTCAATTATATGCCTGCTTTACTTAGATTTGGTAAATCTATTATATGATTAAGCTTTATATAAATCAAAAATCCATACCATTAAGTATTCGTTTTTCTCTGGTCGTTTTTCTCGATATAATAACTTTTTGTTTATTATAGATTGTTAAAAAACAAGTGAAATAGTAATATTATTTAATCTACACTTTACTAGGAGAAATTTATATGTTTGAACCTGTTAATTCTCGACCGGACTTTATTGGTCTTGAATATGAAATGATGAAATTCTGGGATGAGGAAAGCATTGTTGAGAAATACTTGAATAAAAACAATGATGCAGATAAAAAATATTCATTTATTGATGGGCCTATTACAGCAAATAATCCTATGGGAGTCCATCATGCATGGGGAAGAACCTATAAAGATTTATATCAACGATATAAAACAATGCAAGGATATGAACAAAGGTATCAAAATGGTTTTGATGGACAAGGTTTATGGATTGAAGTTGAAGTAGAAAAAGAACTTGGTTTTAAATCCAAAAAAGATATTGAAAAATTTGGTATTGATAAATTTGTTGAATTATGTAAACAAAGAGTAGATAAGTTTTCAGCAATTCAAACAAAGCAATCTATTCGTTTAGGTTATTGGATGGATTGGGATAATTCTTATCATACTAAGTCAGATGAAAATAATTACACTATATGGCATTTTTTAAAAGTATGTTGTGAAAAAGGTCTTTTGTATGAAGGTAATGATGTTATGCCATGGTGTAGAAGATGTGGAACTGGTTTATCCGAACATGAAATTGTTACAGAAGGATATCAAGAAGTTACTCACAAAAGTGTTTTTGTAAAATTTCAGATACAAAATACTGATAATGAATTTTTAATAATATGGACGACTACGCCGTGGACTCTTCCTGCAAATATTGCTGCGGCTGTAAATCCTGAATCAATATATATCAAAGTAGAACAAAACCAAGAATATTACTATATTGCCAAAAATACTGTTTCTTTTTTGAAAGGTCCATACGAAATTGTGGAAGAAATTAAAGGTGAAACTTTAGTTGGAATGGAATATATTGGCCCATTTGATAATTTAACAATACAGAAAGATGTAATACATAAAGTTATTCCATGGGAAGAAGTGGGGGATGAGGGTACGGGTATTGTGCATATTGCACCTGGTGCTGGTAAAGAGGATTATGCTTTAGGAAAAAAATATAATTTAACCACTATTGCTCCAATTGATGATTCTGGAGACTATGTGGATGGTTTTGATAAATATACTGGAATGAATGTGTCTAATGTAAATGATGAGATATTCAATGATTTGAAAGAGAAAAATATTTTATACAAGATTGAACAGATTGTGCATAGATACCCAGTTTGTTGGAGGTGTGGAGAGGAATTAGTATTTCGTTTAGTTTCCGAATGGTTTATTTCAGTAGATCCATTTCGGGAGCAAATTATGGACGTTACTCGTAAGATTCGTTGGATACCAGAGTTTGGATTAGCAAGAGAATTGGATTGGTTAAAAAATATGGACGATTGGATGATTTCAAAAAAGCGATATTATGGCTTGGCTTTACCTATTTATAAATGTGAAGACTGTAATGAATTTGAAGTTATTGGATCTGAGTATGAACTCAAAGAACGGGCAATTGAAGGCTGGGATTTATTTGAAGGTCATTCACCACATAAGCCTTGGGTAGATTATGTCAAAATCGAATGTACAAATTGTAAATTACCTTTATCTAGAATTAAAGATGTAGGAAATCCATGGTTAGATGCTGGTATAGTACCTTACTCTACCTTGAAATATAGATCTGATAAAGATTATTGGAGCAAATGGTTTCCTGCTGATTGGATTTCTGAAAGCTTTCCAGGACAGTTTCGAAATTGGTTTTATTCCATGTTGGCAATGAGTACTGTTCTAGAGAATACCGAACCATATCAAAATGTCTTTAGCTATGCTTTGATGCGTGATGAAAAAGGTGATGAAATGCATAAAAGCAAAGGTAATGCGATATGGTTTGAAGATGCGGCTGATGAAATGGGAGTTGATTCCATGCGTTGGCTATATTCTCGCCAAAATCCAGCTAATAATCTCAATTTTGGATTTAATGTCGCTAATGAAGTTAAGAGAAGATTTTTAATTCCTTTGTGGAATGTGTATTCATTTTTTGTAACTTATGCAAATATTGATGATTTTGTTCCTTCACAGGAAAATCGTAAATATACAAATTATTTGGATAGATGGATTATTTCAGAACTAAATGAATTAGTGGAATTTGTAACTAATAACTTAGATAACTATGATTCAGCTGCAGCAAGTTATAAAGTTGAAGAATTTATAGAGTTATTATCCAACTGGTATGTTAGAAGGAACAGAAGAAGATTTTGGAAGTCTGAAAATGATGCGGATAAACAGTTTGCATATCAGGCTCTATATGAATGTTTATATACTTTGTGCCATTTATTAGCACCATTTATGCCATTTATAACAGATAAAATTTACCAGAATCTTGTTCGTACACACGACAATAAGAGCCCTAAAAGTGTTCATCTTGGGAACTGGCCTATATCAGATAAAAATCTTATTGATCCTAATTTATCCTCTCAGGTGAGATTGTCAAAAACTCTAGTCAGTTTGGGGAGATCAGTACGACAAAAATCAGGTATAAGAGTTAGGCAACCTATTTCGCAAATTATTATATCTGGAGCATTTATTTCTGATAATGAATTACAAGAATACATGAACCAACAAATTACTGAAGAACTAAACGTTAAAGAAGTTGTTTTTGATAATTCAATAGAAGGAATATTTAAATATATTGTTAATTTAAGGTTTGATTTATTAGGCCCTAGGTTAGGAAATGATATTAATCTTGTTGCCAATACTTTGAAAAATATGGATTCTGATTTAATTGCTAGAGAGGCAATATCTAAAGGATATGTTGAAATTGATGGCATTAAAATAGATAAAGAAGAATTCAATATTCAGATTGAGGATATAAGTCATTTTTCTTCTATATATGAAAATAATTATGTAGTATCACTTAATACTACCTTGGATGAAAATCTCATTAATGAAGGGATTGCAAGAGAATTTATTCATAATGTACAGAATATACGTAAAGACTCTGGATTTAATATTGAAGACCGTATTAGTATAGAATTTGAAGGTGATGAAGAGTTAAGCAAGGCTATATTACAATTTGAAAAATATATTAGCTCTGAAACTTTAGCTCTAAATTTACAAAAATCTAATCTCAATAAAAAGAGCGATTTTGAATCGACGATCCTTGGAAAGTCGATTAGTTTGAATGTTTCTAAAGTACATTGATCCTACAGTTTTATAATCTAGGTTGTTCTTCTAGGGTAATTAAGATGTCTTGAGCAACTTTTTCTCTAATAATTGTTACAGTTATCTCTTGCCCGATAGACAAATAACCTGTTTGCCTTAATGTTTGTAACTCTTTGACATTTCGAATTGGTTTTTGATCAATTGCGATAATAATATCATTTGCAAGAAGTCCGCCTTTTTCAGCAGGTCCATTAGGAGAAATTGATCTAATTAATACCCCTTCAGTAACATTAAGATCAAGTTCATCAATATTCTGAAGATCAATGTCTTGTGCACCAATACCTATCCATGGCCATATAACTTTCCCATTTTGAATTAATTGTTGCATTATTGTATATGCTGTTTCTGAACTTATTGCAAATCCGATACCATCAGTACTTGTTTCAACATACTTTATTGTATTAATACCTATCACATCTCCATCTAAGTTTAATAAAGGGCCACCACTATTGCCTGGGTTAATAACAGCGTCTGTTTGAATTAATTCTGTCAAATATGTACTATCTATGGCTAATTCTCTTTCTAGTGCGCTAACTATACCTAATGTCACAGTTGGTTCACCTTTTAGACCTATAGCATTCCCAATAGCAACAACCCAATCCCCAACACGAAGATTATTATTACTAGATATCGATAACGGAGTTAAACCTGATTTATCAACTTTAATTACTGCTAAGTCAGTAAGAGGATCTTGGCCAATTAATTCTGCTTCAGCTTCTGTTTCATCATAAAAAGATACTGTGATGACATTAGCTAGATCAACTACATGACTGTTAGTTAATATATATCCATCTTCTGATATTATTATTCCACTTCCCGCACCTTCACTATCTTGTCTTCCAAAAAAAGTATTTTGTGTGCTACTTATTACTATTGATACAACTCCAGGTCGGGTAACTTCAACTAAGTCAGCAATAGAAGGTAAGACATTTGGATTGGGTAGGCTTGAATTTGTATTAGTTGTATTGGTATTACTATCAATTGATTTTTTAAGGGTTTGTACTTCGTTTCTAATATTACTTATTTCATTAAGAAGTTGTTTGTTATCTTCTACGCTTTGTAATTCTTGCTTTTCATTGTCTTCGTTTGATCGTAAAGAATTACAGCTTATGATTGTAGTCGACATTATTAATATTAAGATGATGATTGTATAGTTTCGTATGTTCATGTATTTGTTTTCTTTATTTATAATTATAAACGGATTTATTAATTAATTGTCAGGGCTCTGTTTTGAACATCAACTAGATAATCTATACCATTTGATGCAGTTTTGATCATTTCATTTGCTGTAGATATAGAAAAGGGAGCTTGTTCTGCTGTACCCTGTATTTCGACGATATCATGATTTTTCGTCATAATTATATTCATATCCACATCTGCAATACTATCCTCTTCATAGCACAGGTCTAGCAAAATATCTCCATCTACAATTCCTACACTTATAGCAGCTAATTGAGATTTTAGTGGATTTTGTTCTATGGTTTTTTCAAGAACCATTTTATCAAAAGCTTGATGTAATGCTACATAAGATCCTGTGATTGCTGCAGTTCTTGTGCCTCCATCGGCTTGAAGTACGTCACAGTCGATATATATCGTGCGTTCTCCAATTATAGATAAATCTGTTATGGATCTAAGAGATCTTCCTATTAAACGTTGTATTTCTTGAGAACGCCCTTTTGGACGATTACTTGATTCTCTTTGTGTTCGGGTATGAGTAGATCTAGGTAACATAGAGTATTCTGCTGTTATCCATCCTTTACCAGTAGAACGCAAGAATAGTGGGACGGTATTTTCAATAGAAACAGCACAAATTATTTTTGTGGCCCCAACCTCAATTAATACTGAACCTTCAGCATATTCTTGTATATTATGTGATATTTTAGCTTCTCGAGGTTCTTCAGCACCTCTACCATCTTTTCTTACCACGTATTTCTCCTTAAATTGATATACTCTAATTATAACTTTAAAGCTGGGAAAATGGTATCTTGAATCTTTTTTACAATATTCTTCTAATCTATTATTTTGTTGTTTTTATAAAACGTGATATTATTTATAACCACGGTGAAATCGATTGTTGTTGAAAGGAGCAATAATATGCCTGAAATAGCTTTTCACAAAGGAGAGTTTGTACCTTTGAAAGATGCATCAGTTGGTGTAATGACACATGCTTTGCATTATGGTACCGCTGTGTTTGAAGGTATTAGAGGTAATTGGAACGAAGAAGATGAAACTACATATATATTTAGGCTTAAAGAACATTATGAACGTCTTTTATCTGGCTGTAAATTAATGCGAATTAAAGTTCCTTATACCGTAGAAGAGTTGTGTAATATTACCAAGGAATTAGTAGAGAAATGTGAATATAATCAGGATGTATATATAAGACCTTTAGCTTATAAAGGTGCAGAACGAGTTGCTTATTTAGATCTAAGTAAATTAGAAGATGATGGTTTTACTATTGTCGTTGTTCCCTTAGGAGATTATTTAGATACTGAAAAAGCTGTAAATTGTTGTACATCTTCATATCGAAGAATGGAAGATTATATCATACCTCCGCATTTAAAAATTAGTGGTTTGTATGTAAATAGTATTCTTGCTAAAACTGAGGCAATCGTAGCTGGATTTGATGAAGCTATATTGTTAAATCAACAAGGTCGAGTTTCAGAGGGTACAGGTGAGAATATTTTCATTTATCGAAATGGGAAATTGTCTACTCCACCATTGATAGATAACTTATTACCCGGTATTACTCGAGATTGTGTTGTCGATATAGTAAAAAATGAACTTGGATTTGATGTTGAAGAAAGAAGTATACCAAGATCTGAATTATATTTAGCTGACGAAATCTTTCTAACAGGAACAGCTGCTCACGTACAAGGTGTAGGTTCTGTCGATAATCACGAAATTGGAGATGGACAAATGGGGCCATTAACACGTCAGATACAATCATTATATTTTGATATTGTTACAGGTAGAAATATAAAATACAGCCATTGGTGTACAAAGGCATAAATAATTATCGGATTAAATTTTGATATATTATGGACGTTTTAAGGGCAAATAGATCCCATGTCATATCTTTGGATTTATTATACCCATTTTCTGCAATGCGAGAATTTAAATCATTATTAGAAAGCAATTTATCGATAGCAGAAGCAAGTTTTATCGGAGAGTTAACTTCTACTAGTATCCCGTTAACTTGATCTTGAATTATAGATTCTAATCCAGGTACTTTGGTACCAATTACGGTTGTTTTACATGCCATCGCTTCTAAAGCTACTAATCCAAAGCTTTCATAATGAGAGGGTATAATACAAAGGCTTGCTGCATTGTAATATAAAGGTAATTGTGTTTGATCGATAGGTCCTGTAAACGTGACATTATTCTCTAATTCATATTTTTTTATTAACTCAAGAGATATTTTTGTTGTATCATTTTGAGCTGTATTATCGCCGATAACTAGAAGTTTTGGATTTTTATTTGACTTTAGATAGTTCATAGATTCAATAAGAATAGGCAGTCCTTTTATAGGGTCTATTCGCCCCACGTATAGAATTATGGGGCGATCTTCTATGCCTAGTCGTTTAATTGATTCTTTTTTATTCAATGGGTTAAATAATGATAAATCTACACCGGGTGGGACTACATTCACTTTTGTAGATTCTGCCTGATGATGTTGAATAAGAACATCTAATTCATGATACGTAGATACTATAATACTATCTGTAGTATTAATAATTTCTTGTTCCTTATTTGATCGTAATAAAGATTCTTTTTCTTGAGCGTAAGTTTGATTTTTAATTTCAGCGAGTGTATGAAACGTTACTACATTTTTTATATCTAAAGCTTGACTGATTTCAATTCCAATTAATGCTGATAACCAATAGTGACTATGAATAATATTATAAGTAAGTTTATTTTTATGAATATAGTTAAGAAGTTGTTTTTGGAATCTCACGACATGTTCGTATAAATCTTCTTTAGTGACATGCTCTGGTACAGTGTTTAAGTGAATAACTCTTATATTTGAATTTATAATTGTTATATCTTCCGAACATTCTGAATGGTTTTTAGTAAAAATATCAATTGAAAAACCTAATTTTTCTAATGCATGGCTCAGTTTAAGTATATATACATTCATGCCGCCTGCAGACTCAGTCCCCAATTTGCTAAGAGGACAAGTGTGAAATGATAAAACTAATAAATTTACTTTAGATTTATTCAAAACATTATTGAGAATTATTTTTTCATTAATTTAATAGTATAAATTGTTGTATCTTGAGCCCCCAGGTGATATTTATAACTTTCATCACCACGAAGAAAATCAAAACATTCAAAATTATGCTCTATTGAATCTTTTAAGGAAGTTGCATTAAGTAATAATCCACAACTTAAATGTTGATAATCTGGATCAAAGCCACTGTTGTAGAGATATCTAATATTATTATAGTCGAAAGCTATACATGCAGATACTTTTTTATTATCAATTTCCATAAAATAAAGTCTAGTCCAATTTTCTTTTGATAGTTCTACACAAAGCTTTTCAAAGTATACTTTCATTACAGGTGTTAAAAACTCAGCTTTATGATGACCACTTTTTGACATTAATACAAAAAAGTCATCCATAGAGTTTGTAATTTCTTCAGTAGTAGTAAATTGTTGTATTGTATGTTCTGATTGATCGTCCAGTCTTCTAAATTTTCTTCTTAATTCATGTCGATCTTTCTTATTTAGAATTGAAAAATAAGATTCCCAGTCTTCTGGTAATTCCATAAGTGGACAAACATCTTCTGAATATTGTTCAAAATTCCATTGATTCGATTCCGCCAATTTGCTCATGAATGATAAAGTTGCGGAGTTTTCTGGTATAGAATTGATTTCTATTGATGTGCAATTGATAGATTGAAAATATAGGCCAATTTCGTTAAAGAATTCCTGTTCATAATTTGGGACAACTAGAAAATCTTGATAATCATATACATCCTTTGAACCGATTAATGTTAATTTATTATCTTTGCTTAATAAAAATGGTGCAATCCCAATTACTTCATCATTATTTGATATTTCTAATATATTTAAAATATTATTTTCACCAAAAATACTGAACCAAGTTTTTTGCCATTCTATTGTCTGAAAAATAGAGTGTTTAGGTATTTGTGATAATATTGATTTCCATGTATCTGATACTGATTCAAAGCTTTCATGAATTTTTATATTTTCCAATTTTCTCCTTTATAAATTCATAATAGCTTCTTTTACAGTTTCAAGTTCAGGCTTAATATTTATAGGCTTTGAATTGAATTGTTTTTCTGCTAATTCTGGTTCTTTTAATCCAGAGCCTGTAACAACACAAACTATGGTTTTATCTTTAATACTTTGAGGATTTATCAGATTCGTTTTGATTAAACCTGCTAAAGATGCAGCTGATGCTGGTTCGCAAAATATACCTTCTTGGCTTGCTAGCATCTCATAAGCTGATAGTATTTCATCATCTGTTACTGAATCTATTAATCCACCAGATTCATTGCGTGCAGCTATTGCACTTTCCCAACTAGCAGGGTTCCCTATGCGTATTGCTGAAGCTATTGTTTCAGGTTTTTCTATAGGTTCCCCCTTTACAAGTGGAGCGGCACCTTCTGCTTGGTAACCCATTAATATGGGTAATTTGCTAGATTTTTCATATTTTAAATATTCAGTAAACCCTTTCCAGTAGGCAGTTATATTTCCTGCATTTCCAACTGGAATAAATAATGAATCCGGGGAATCCCCTAATTCATCGATTATTTCAAAGGCTGCAGTTTTTTGACCTTCAATTCTAAATGGATTTATAGAATTTACAATTGTTACATTATTATCATCAGATAATTCTCGAATTATTGATAAACCCTGATCAAAATTGCCGTCTATACTTATAATTTTAGCTCCATAAGCAATTGCTTGAGCTAATTTTCCTGAAGCTATTTTGCCATTTGGTACTATCACAATAGTTTTTAAACCAAACCGGGCTCCATAAGCCGCAGCTGAAGCACTTGTATTCCCAGTAGATGCACATGCAATTATTTTACTTTTAGTTTCCAAGGCTTTAGCTATAGCAAAAACCATTCCTCGGTCTTTAAATGAGCCTGTAGGATTGCAGCCTTCAAACTTAAAATATAAATTACTACAATTAATAGAATTAATAATATTCGTGGATTTAATTAGAGGAGTTTGTCCCTCACCCATAGTTATAATTGGAGTGTTTTTATTTACTGGTAAGTATTTCTTATAGTTTTGTATAACGCCTAGATTCATTAACGAGCCAATTTGTTTCATAATTATTTAGCAAAGTAAGTTTAGCATAAACTTATGCATGATAGTAGTTATTCTCTATTGGATTTTTGTCCTAATTGAGGTCTTCAATTCGCACAAGGCTATCAACAGATTTAATTTGATTTGATTTTTCAATTTGCGAAATTGCTGTATTTAAATTATTTACAACAGCAGGATGAGTTATCATGACTAATTCTGCGATATTATCTGGTTGATTGTGAGTTGTTTGAAGTACCGAGGCGATACTAATATTATATTTACCTAAAATACTAGATATTTCAGCTAGCACTCCAGGTTTATCTTGTACAGACATTCTCATGTAATATGAAGAACTAGTATGAATATAGTCAATATATCTAATGGTAGTATCGGTTATGTTTACTGGTGAATTTGCACCCTTATTTGAAATATTATTAGCTATTGAAATAATGTCCCCCAAAATCGCACTTGATGTTGATTTAGGTCCAGCACCTTCTCCATGGAAAATAATATTACCAATAGGATTTCCTTGTATTTCGATAGCGTTGTAGACACCTTCAACCTTGGCTAACAAATGATCATTTGAAATCAAACATGGGTGAACTCTTAGAGATACATTTTCAGGATCTAGTTCTCCAATAGCGAGAAGCTTTATTGTATAACCTAAATCTTTTGCATATTTGAAATCTACAGCAGATAGTTTTGTTATCCCTTCTCTGTAGACATCTTCTTCAGTTATTCTATTATTTAGGACGATTGAAGCTAGTATAGATAGTTTATATGCTGCATCAATACCTTCAATATCACTTGTAGGATCTGATTCAGCATATCCAAGATTTTGTGCTTGTTTTAGGGCATTTTCAAAAGTTTGAGTGCCTGTAGACATGTTAGATAGAATATAGTTTGTTGTTCCATTAATAATTGCATTTATTCTATTAATATGATTTGCAGTTAAGCTATGGTACAACGGCCCAATTATAGGTATTCCTGCCCCGACACTTGCTTCATAAAGTAATAAAATACCATTGTTTTTTGCACGAGTTAATAACTCGTGACCATATTTTGACATAATAAGTTTATTTGCAGTAACTATATTAACCTTTTTATCCACGGCTTGATTAATCATATCAAGAGCAATTTGATCTCCACCAATTAACTCTACGATAAGATTTATATTATTATCATTCAATATATCGTTAGGATTGTCTGTTATTTTATCAGTAGGGAGAAAGTCCGGCCTTTTTTTATTAATATCATTAACCAAAACTTTGGATAAATTTATTTGGACTTTTGATTTTTGGTTGTTGATAATGTTGTTATTATGAATTAACTGATAGGCAACTTCTGTACCTACTGTTCCTAACCCAAGCAATCCAATATTTATATTTTCTGTTTCCATTGCTTAAAACCTAACCAACATATTGGCTAATTTTATCGACCATCCATTGGTAATCCTGTGAATTAAAATCAATCTGAACGTTTAATTTATCTCGTTGTTCATCTAGCCATGATGTTGTTGCATTTTGTTTTAATATTTTGGTCATTTTTTCTTGTAGTGGTTGGGGTTCTGGGCCAGCAGTTACTTGGACTATTATTGAGGCTTGATTAGTTAATATAGGTTCACTAAAACTATTCAGTTCCATGGTGAAAATAGTTGGATCAAGTTCTGGGAATGCTCCTTCAGGTACCCATCCAACTAGTCCGTTATCATCTGCATATGCATCATTTTTCATATATATTCTAGCCAATTGGCTAAAGTCAGCTCCTGATTGTAGTTGTGCGTATGCTTGTTCAGCCATTGTTAATTCACTAAATTTTATATATTTCAAGTTTACTGAATCAGCTATTGTGGGGATTCGGTCTCCCAAATATTCGGTAAGTTTTGTTCGTAATAACCCCATTTGAATTAAGTCTCTATATTCTTTGTCTGAATATTTTGTGAGATTTAAATAGCTTTGATAGATTTCAAGAAATTCTCTATCAAGGGCATCTTTGTCAGATTGATCTCCAGTACTTATCCTTGGATAATGAACATTTCTAATTTCTTGATCTATTTCATCACCTGATACATATAAATTAATAGTAGGAGTAGTTTGGCGTAAAAGCTCATGCTCAGTCATTGAATTTAAAGTTTCAAAAGGGAGCAGGGATAATTTGACCTCTGAACCGTATGCAGCTTCAGCAGCTGCATTAGCTTTTGTCCTTTTTAATAGCTCTCTAAGTTGTATTTCTGTTTCACCAACTGAAATTACAATTTTATTTTCCGGCATCACGTATGTCCAGTAATATCCTATGCCAGGGATTAATATTACTACCATTAATAATATTATTGTGAATATGATTATAGGAAGAGTTCTCTTACTTGATTCGTTTTGTGATAACCGGTGTTGTTCACGTAACGTCATTCGGTTTTTAGATTGATTACTAATATTCGCCATTTTGAACTATGATCTATTTGAATAATTTCGATTATTTGAACGTCTTTCAATAGGGTTGAGTAATACATGTTCTGCAGCAAAAGGAAGCAAAGCAATTTCACGAGCTTTTTTTATTTCTCTCGTTATATAAGTTTGGCATTTCAAGCAGGTACCTGTTTTTCTTCTTGGCTCTATTTTACCTCTATCAGATATGTATCTTTGCAAAGCAGTTGCGTCTTTATAAGTGATAATACTTGATACCGGCCTGCCTTTTCTTTCAAAACAAGGTTGGCATATTTTTACTCGACTATTATAACGATTATTTGGTCGTCTTCGATTATTAGGGCGAGATCTATTTTGTGTGGTCATATTTTTCTTTCTCCTGGATAATTGTTAAAAAGGTAGGTCGTCTGTTTCTATAGGCTTATCAGCGGGTGTGTCTGAGAAATTATAATTATTTGAGTCACCGCTTTCGAAAGTAGATGGTTCATTTTCTGAGTTTTGAGCTGGATTTCTATCAAGAAACAATACTCTACTGGCAATTATTTCATTCCTATATCGTGTTTGGCCATCTTGGCCATCCCACTGTCTGCTTTTCAATCTTCCCTCTACAAAAGTTCTTCTTCCTTTCGCAAGATATTGATTACATTGTTCGGCCAAAGCATTCCATGCAACTACAGTAAACCATTCGGTTTCTTGATGTCTTTCGCCATCATTAGAAGTGTACGATCTACTTGTAGCTACTCTGAAGGATGTAACAGGACTACCGCTCGGAGTATACCTCATTTCAGGTTCTGTGCCGATATTTCCTATTACCATTATTTTATTGAAACCTACCATTTCAACCTCCTCTACAATTCAATCGTGTTCATCAATCTTTCAAGGTAAGTAGATGTCGTAAAATATCTTCATTACTTCGTATACTACCTTCAATAGTCGTCACTTTTGAAGGATCTATATTTACTAATGAAGAAACATAATTTCCTTCGCGAAATTTATTAATAGGGTATGCTAATTTTCTAATTCCCCATCTATCTAAATCTTCTATGGTTCCATCATTAGATGTAATTAAATTAGATAAATTATCAATAATTTTATCTGAATTTTCCTGATCTATCTCAGGACTAATAACAATTACTAATTCATACTGTTTCAATGCATATATCCTTTTCACCCAATTTATATTGAAGCAAGATTATAGCATGAAATTATAAATTACGCATATTTTTCATAAGAATCATACATTTATTTTAATAGTTTCTTTATTAGTTTGATATGTTGAGGAGTTGTGCTGCAACATCCTCCAACTATTGACGCTCCATTACTAATCCATTTAGAAACCTCTAAAGCATAGGTTTCTTCATCAATTATTTCATGTGATTTCTTTTGTGATCTTTCCGGGTCTAAATCTAAATCTGTTTTATTGCTATTGGTATTAACAAAAACAGAATTAGCATATCCCCCAATTGTTTTATTAGTTAAATTACTTAAAGTACTTATGGCTTCTGTTATCAGATTGGCACCCCCACAATTAACTAAATATGCTTCAGGCTGTAAAGATGAGATAGCATTAAAAGCGTCTTCTAAACTTTCTCCACTGGGTAGGGTGTTGTATCTAGTACCTTGCAAAGTCCAACTTATCCATGTTTCTGTACCAGTGTTCAGTGCTGCATGTAAAGCAGTTTTTGCCTCAACGGTACTAGCCATAGTTTCACAAATAATAATATCGACTTTATTTCTTAATATGGATGAAATTTCTTGATAATATTTAGCCATAAGCTCTTCTTCTAAAATTAGGTCGACTCTATAGCTAGTTTCGAGAGGCGGTAAAGATCCGATAATTTTGACATTTTTCCCAGATCGCTTTTTAGCTTTTTGCGCGACATCAATTGCAAGAAGTGTCAATTCTTCAAGCTTTTTTTCTATATTTGCTCTCGATAAAATAGGTTGTGTTAACGCATAATTATTTATAATTATATAATCTGCCCCAGCACAAATGTAATCATAATGAATATCCTCAACTATATCTGGATTATCAATTAGCGCTTGAGCTGACCATATAGATTCTATGTGCGAAGGAACATTATATCCTCTTCGTTTTATTTCTGTACCAGTTCCACCATCTAGAATTTTTACATTCTCCATATACCCATCCGTTACTGTCATTAATTAGATTATGTGTAATAATGTATTTCATATAACTTAATGCTTACAAGGTACATTTAGTGATAAAAACAATATTTTTTGATTTTTTTGGCACGTTAGCTAAATTTCATCCAGATAGAGAAGAAATCCAAATGCAGGCTTTAAGTCAATTTGGTTTAAATTTGAATTCTGAACAAATTAAATATGGTTACAAATTTGCAGATTCATATATGGAAAAAGTTAATTCAAGTGTTAAACCATTATCATTAATGGATTCTGATGAACGCACCAAATTTTTTAGTGAATATGAATCGTTGATATTAGATCACGCGGGATTTAAAGTAGATTTAGTAACTGCTGGTAATATTTGGCGAGCTGTACAACAGATTCCATATGGTTTTAAATTATATGATGATGTGATACCAGTTTTTAAAGATTTGAATACTCAAAATTACAAATTAGGCATTATTACCAACATGGGCAAAAGTTTATATGAAATTTGTGACCAATTAGAAATATCGAAATACTTATCCTATATTATAACCTCTGAAGAAGTAGGTATAGGAAAACCTAGTCCAGAAATTTTTAAAGCTGCATTAAAAGTATCAGAATCTAAGGTTAATGAAGTTATTCATGTTGGAGATTCTTATGACTCCGATATAGCAGGGGCTATTGCTTTAGATATAAAAGCGATTCTTATTGATCGGGACGAGAGTCAACAAACCTCTACATATCAATTTGTGATTAATGAATTAAAGACTCTTTATGATCATTTATAGTTATTATGATTATTTGCTTATAGCTCGGACTCTTTGTATAAATGAAATTAAAGATGTCAAACTAACAATCATCATGGCAATAATGAATTGATTTGTTATTAAACCAATTATTAAAATTAATAATCTTTCGGGTCTAGTAACTATTCCGCTATCTTTCGTTTGTATACCCAAGCCTTCTCCTCTGGCTCGAGAATAACTTACAAGAAACGATAAACCTAATGTTAGGACAGGTAAAATAGCCCATTCATAATTTTCTTTACTAATCAGTAAATAGGTTGCCCCAATAAATATACTTAATTCTTGTACTCGGTCTATAACAGAGTCTAAAAATGCTCCAAAATTTGTTTCCTTATTAAATTTTCTTGCCAAGGATCCGTCAAATAAGTCTGCTATTGCTCCAATTACTAAAAATAGAGCTGCTAAAATTAGATCATCTAATGCTATAAATACTGCTGCAATAATACCCAAAATCAGACCAAATACTGAAAGTAGATTTGGCGATATTTTTAATTTGTGTAAAAAAGTCACGATAGGTGTTTCAATTTTATCGAGTATATTGTTACGTATATAATTTCTATAATCCATTTTTTGCCTTTTCATAGCAGTCTAATATTTTATCAACAAGTTTATTCCAATTAAATTCTTTGACTTTCAATTGTCCATTTTCTGCAATCGTCTTTCTTAAGTCATTATTCGTAATCAGAAGTTCAATATAATTATATATAGATGATACAGAATTAGGTTCAAATAAAAAACCATTTTTGCCATGTTCAATAACATTTTTAAAACCATTTATATTGGACGCTACTACGGGAATTCCGCATGCCATTGCTTCCGCAAGGACTATACCAAAACTTTCATTTCCTGTGTTTGGAGCACAAAATAAATCTGCGGTTTGGTAGTACATACGTTTTTCGTACTGATCAGTGATAGCTCCAGTACAAACAATATCAGCAGAGTTTATTGATTTAATTAATTTCATACTTTGTTTATCAAGATTTCCTGGACCTATAATTATTAATCGAATATCATATTTCTTTTTAAGTTCTATATAAGCTTTTAGAAGGTATTGTAAACCTTTTCGTTTTTCTAATCTTCCGAGAAATAATATATTAAATTTATTGTCCATATATTGATTCAAAGGTTCAGTTTTTTGGGAAAGAAAGTCTAAATCGACTCCGTTGGGTATGACGGTATATTCTCCTGAAAAGTGTTTTTGGACATATTCTTTTGCAGATACTGAAACGGTAATTTTACCATCGAGTCTTTTCATAAATTTGGTTAAATACCATTTAGTAAATTTGTATACATAATCTTTATCACTATAAGCGTGAAAAGTTCCAATATTGATTGAGTTTGAATGAGAAAGTATTTTCAAAGGTAATGAGGGCATGAGGGGTTCATGTAGGTGTATAATATCGAATTTTTCTTTTTCGAGTATGTTTTTAATTTTCCTCGTTTCCCAAAAATTTAAAGATATTCGAGCTACAGACCCAGCAACAGGAATCGGAATAGAATTCCCCATTGGTATTATTTGATTTGAATAATTAAGACTAGGACTATTTACAGGCCCTAAATATTTTACGTCATGTCCACGACGCATCAACTGTTCTCCCAGTTGGAAAATGTGTGAAACAACACCCCCGGGATAATTTAAATCATAAGGGGATATTTGCGCGATTTTCATACGTGTAATTATTCTACAGGCTTTATAAAGTCCTCAACCATTTGATGTGCTTCATCATCTGTATATTGTATTGGTGGTGATTTCATAAAATATGAAGATGGTCCAGTTAGTGATCCACTAACATCACGGTCCAAAGCAATTTTACAACATCTAACAGCATCAACAACAACACCTGCTGAATTAGGGCTATCCCATACCTCTAATTTTAATTCTAAATTTAATGGGACATTACCAAAGGTAGTTCCTTCTATTCTGATATGACACCATTTCCTATCTTCGAGCCATGGCACATAATCACTAGGGCCAACGTGAACGTTATCTTTGCCTACATCATAAGGAAGCTGTGATGTAACCGCGTTAGTTTTAGACTCTTTCTTAGATTCTAAACGTTCTCTTTCAAGCATATTCATAAAATCAGTATTACCACCAAAGTTCAATTGATACGTTCTATCAACTCGAACACCACGATCCTTGAATAGGTTAGTTAGTACTCGATGTGTAATAGTAGCACCTACTTGAGATTTAATATCATCTCCAACAATCGGGACACCTGCATCTTGAAAACGTCTTTGCCAGTACGGTTCTCTTGCAATAAACACTGGAATACAATTTACCACACCAACTTTTGCTGAAAGTGCTTGTTCCATATACCATTTTGTTGCTTGTTCAGATCCGACAGGAAGATAATTAATTAATACATCAACTTCACGTTCTTCTAAAATACTTGCTATAGATGGCATAGAATCTTCAGGGTCTGGGGCTTTTTCTATAACTTCGGAGAGATATTTCCCAATACCGTCATGAGTCATTCCTCTTTCAACGGTTACCCCAGTTTTCGGAACATCGTGAAAAGCAACAGTATTATTCATTCCTGAAAATATCGCGTCAGATAAATCTTTTCCTACTTTATCCTTATCCACATCAAATGCTGCAACAACTTCAATGTCTCCGATATGATAGTCTCCTAACACTGGGTGCATGAGCCCAGGAATAAATTCATTTTCATCAGCTTCTCGGTATTTATGTATACCTTGAACAAAAGAAGAGGCACAATTACCTACTCCGACAATAGCTACTTTGATTTTGCTCAATTTGGCATCCTCTCTTTAACGATCTATTTAACATTAATAAATATTAATAATAATTGAGTTACAATAGCTAATAATGATACCAGTAAGCTACTTTGTTAGCAAGGTTTTATGCTATCATGGTTTGAGTTTAAATAAATGAAATAATGGTATTTAAGATGAGTAATAATAATTTTGCATATATGGATATTCAGCAACTATCTAACCTGATGAAGAATTTAGAAGTATCCCCCGTTGAAATTGTCCAAACATTTTTAGATAGAATAGACAAGTATGATTCAAAAATTAATTCCTTTATTTCAGTCTTTTCTCAAGAAAGTATAAAAGAAGCTAAGAGAATAGAAAAACTTTTTTTGAATAAGGAAATTGTAAGCCCTTTACAAGGTATTCCCGTTGGATTAAAAGACCTTATCTATACAAAAAATCAACTAACAACAGCTGGTTCCAAAGTATTAAAGGATTATATAGCAGAATATGATGCTACTGTAACATCAAAACTCAAAGAAACAAACGCGATAATATTGGGTAAAACCGCTTTATTAGAATTTGCTATGGGTGGGACGATGACCAATGAATATTTTGGATCTACATATAATCCTTGGAATCTAGAGCATTTTCCAGGTGGTTCAAGTAGTGGGTCTGGTGCAGCAGTAGCTGCTGGTTTAGTGACTTGCGCCTTAGGTACTGATACAGGTGGTTCTGTGAGAGGACCTGCACACAATTCTGGAATAGTTGGATTAAAGCCCACATTTGGTCGTGTTAGTCGACATGGAGTTATTCCTTTGAGTTGGTCATTAGACCACGTTGGTCCTATGACTCGCACCGTTAAGGACTGTATCTTATTACTGAACGCAATTGAAGGATATGATGATACTGATCCGTATTCCGTATCTATGGATCCTATTAATATAGACATAAATGGAAATTTTGATTTACATGGTAAAACTATAGGAATTTTTACTGCATTTACTGAAGATATATTGAGTAAAGATGTTGAAATAAATATACAAAGAGCCTTAGATTCATTTAAATCTTTAGGTGTTAACATTATTGAAATTGGTTTAGATCAATTGAGTAAATCTGAGGCACAGCAAGGCCCTATTCTTTACGACATTATAGTTGGACCTGAATCGGCAGCTTATCATTATACTAACATGGAAGAGAATATTGACTCATATGGGAATCATCCACGAAGGCGTTTAGAGGCAGGGTTGCATGTTATGGGGCATCAATATGTGAACGCTCAAAGACAAAAACGATTATTCACAGAGAAAATCAAATCATTTTTTAATCAATGTGATGTAATTATAGCTCCTGCAAATTTTATGGCTGCACCTAAATTAGATGATTCTAATCCTTCGGAAGACCCTATTCGAAATGCATTGCGTAGAAGCTTTACCAGTATATTTAATATTACAGGATTGCCATCACTCATTGTTCCGATTGGATTTGATTCACTAGGGTTGCCCATGGGGTGCCAGATAGTTGGAAATCACTATGATGAAAATACAATATTTAAGTTTGCTTTAGAATTTGAGAAGATATCTAATTGGAATCAACATTATTCAACAGTAGATGAGTATTTATCCGCCACCTAGTGCAGGTAAGAAGTGAACTTCACTGTTCTCATTTACTTTTTCTAGAACACCTATACTTCCAATATTTCCATCAATAATAACTGAGAGTCCAGGCATAATATCATCTTCATATATTAAAACTTCAGAAATACCAGGAAACTGGATTTCAAGATTAGCGATAACTGTTCTTATATTTTTACCCTCAACTTCAACAGTACCTGTAAATCCAGTTGTTTCTCGCATTTCTTGATTAAACCAAACACTTGCCATGGTTAATATAACTTATTTATTATTATCGATTGCTTCAAGTACCCTTGCAGGATTCATTGGTAATTGGGTTAACCTAGTGCCAATAGCTTGTTTGATTGCATTCGATAGTGCTGCGAGAGGAGGGACAATACATACTTCACCTACACCTCGAACCCCATATGGATGACTTGGATTTGCAACTTCTACAATTACTGTGTCAAGCATAGGTAAATCTAATGCTGTGGGCATTCTGTAGTCTAGAAAACTTGCATTCATCATTTTACCTTCATCATTGTAGAAGTATTCTTCATTTAATGCCCATCCAATTCCTTGTGCCACTCCACCTTGCATTTGTCCTTCGACATATGTTGGATGTATTGCTTTTCCAGCGTCTTGTACAGATGTATAACGCAAAATCGTAACCTTACCGGTGCCTGGATCTACTTCTACATCTACAATATGTGTTGCAAAAGCATTGCCAGGAGATCCGGGACTTACTGCCGCACGTCCTATGATTGGTCCACCCGTGGCATTAAGTTTGCCTGCCATTTCTTTGAATGTCATTCTCAGTTGAGAATCAGAACTGTGTTTGATTTCTCCATTTTCATACTCAACATCACTTGTTTCTACATCCCATATTTTGGCTGCACGTTCAACCATTTGTCTTTTGATATCTAAACCAGCTTCATAGCAAGCAATACCAGTTTTAAAAGCAACTCCACTACCACCAGTAACTGAAGTAAACCCTATAGTGTCAGTATCGCCAATCGATGGTTTGATATTAGTAGCATCAATGCCTAACACCTCAGCTAGTTGCATTGAAACAGCTGTTCTGGATCCACCGATATCCGGAGAACCTTCAACTAAATTAATTGTACCATCAGCTGTGACGCTCGCTATAGCACTTGATGGTCCACTTCCATTAAACCAGAAACCCGAGGCAATACCTCTTCCTCGATAAGGACCTTCTAATTTACTTTTATAATGTTCATGATCTTTAGCAGCTTGTAATGTTTCTAGAAAACCAATTTTACCAAAAACTGGTCCAGAGGCTTGTCTGGTTCCTTCTTTTGAACCATTAATTGCACGAAATTCTAATGGCTCTATACCAAGTTTTTCTGCAAGTTCATCAACAGCAATTTCCATTGCAAAAGATGCTGTTGGAGAACCTGGTGCTCTATATGCTGTAGATTTGGGAAGATTTGTACAAATATCATAACCTTCAATATGAGCATTAGGTATATCATATGGTGCTGTCATACAGCGAGCTCCAGGCAACACAGGAGATCCAGGGAAAGCTCCTGATCCATAATATAGTTTTGCCTGTACAGCTGTAATTTTACCATTGGATTTAGCACCTAATTTTATTTTGACATTAGTTGCAGAAGTTGGACCAGTGCCTTCAAAAACTTCAGTTCGGTTCAATGTTATTTTTACAGGAGAACCCCCTGATTTTTTTGAAAGCATAGCGGCAATAGGTTCGGAATAAACTATTGTTTTTCCACCAAATCCTCCGCCAATCTCCATTTGAATTGATTTGATTTTGGATTGGGGGATACCTAATAACATTGCAGTTAAATCTCTCATAGCAAAATGCCCTTGACTACTTGTCCACATTGTTAAATACCCATCTG
The DNA here is from genome assembly GCA_022450525.1 of Dehalococcoidia bacterium. GTDB lineage: Bacteria > Chloroflexota > Dehalococcoidia > Lucifugimonadales > UBA6952 > UBA6952. Next base: position 47,165 of record JAKUQA010000003.1, read on the forward strand.
ATCCCCATCTAACAGTACTTGTTTGAGGCTCGATGTATCCTTGATGTACAGCTTCAGTTTTGGTCTCTTTTTCTACAATAACATCGGCATCTTTGAAACCTTTTTCAACATCTCCAAGTGCAAATTCAAATTTATTAGCTAAGTTTGTTTGTTTATCTTTAGGAAGCTCGTCAGCGCTAACACCACCTGCTCGAATAGTGGTGGAATTTATTGTTACAAGTCTGTCATGAAGTATAGGTGCATCTGGTTTTATTGCTTCTTCAGGACGCATGACTGGTTTAAGAACTTCATATTCAACTTCTATAAGATTTAAAGCTTGCTCTGCAATTAATTTTGATGTTGCGGAAACACCTGCAACTGCATGTCCTTTGAACAATACTTTATCTTTAGCAATACAAAAATTACTTAAAAACATAGGATTTTGCATTGCACCTTCTCCTAAATCAACAGCCAATCCGTTGAGAACAGGGAAGTCTTCGGATGTTACTACCGCTACTACTCCCGGTAATTCTAATGCTTTAGAGGTATCAATTTTTATAATTTTCGCGTGAGCATGTGGGCTTCTAAGGATTTTACCGTGAATATATCCAGCAGGATGTACATCTCCTGAATAATTAGCGGCTCCAGTAACTTTATCTGTAGCATCGTATCTCTTGACTCTTTTACCAACAGTGTCATATTCAGTTTCAGATAATATTATATTTGATTTGTAATCTGGTTTTAGCACAAAGCCCTCCTCGATATTTTCGAATTAGATAACTTCAATTTGTATACTAATGAATCAATTGTACATGACTTATTAAATTAATAAAATAGTCTATTTGTTTATTTCTTCTTTAAATTACTATAGGATTTTAACAAATATGAAAAACCCATTCCCCATTTATATTTTTTTGCAAGAATTATATATGGAATAATTAAGGTAAAAGATATGGTGAAAATAACATCTGTCCATGTTATTCCTGTTTGTTCAATCCCTACATCATAAAATAATGCTGGTGTACTAATTACAGAATTCTTTGTGGTTATAAAAAGAAATACAAATAAATTGTTAGCAAGATGAAAGCCAAAAGGTAACTCTAATCCATTCCCTTTGATCGTAATCAATGCCCAAATAGTACCTGTAGCCATTAATATTGTCATATATTTTGCCATTCCATAAGAGGTTTCTGGATTAGCTAAATGAGCAATCATAAATAAACTTCCCACAATGAGTGATAAAACCACTGTACTTTTTGTAAATAATCCTAATCCCTGTAAGAAGTAGCCTCTAAAAAGTATTTCTTCAAACCCAACTTGAATTGGTGTTATGACCAAGGCAATCAATATGAATATTATATAACTTACAAAAGAAAAATTTGGGTTGAATTCCAATCCGCTAGAACATTCGATAGATTTATCAATTATATTTTGACAATCATTGCTTGCAAGGAGCATTAAAATCAATGGTATACCTGATAGAAGGAATGAAATTACTATCGCAAATATAATTCGGTCATATTGAATTGTTTTAAATCCTGTAATATACGAAATAAATGGCCGCTTGTGAATATATTTTGCCACGAAAACGAATGTTATTAACCCAAATAAAAATCCTGACATTAGGGTAATGAAATTCAAAATACTATATGGGATATTCCCAGATTGTAATAATTGATCTGTGTTAGGGTGGAGTAAAATTGGAGTTAGACCCAATACTTGCCATCCCAAAAATATTATGACTATACCTGATACCCAGTATATAAATTTATTTTTATGCCCTCTAGCTAAAGTACTGAATCCATCGTGTATTTGCACAAAAATACCTCTAAAAAAATAAACTACTCAGATTGTTTATTTGTTTATAAAAAAATCGCATTCTTTAATACTCTTATTATGTTAGGATAACACAAATCTTTAGCAAATTTGCAATATGGAGGGTGTGAATATGAGGCTTGGAGATGGATCTTTTCAATATGAAGTTGTACCCAATTGGGAAAAATTACCTGAAGAATATCGCTGGGATGAAGTAGGTGGAGTAGGAGTAGATTCGAAGGATAATGTTTATGTATTTAATAGAGGTCCTCACCCTATGATCGTTTTTGATAAAGATGGAAACTTTTTAACCTCCTGGGGTGAAGATTTCTTTATTCGAGCACATGGTTTAACTGTTGGCCCTGATGATATTTTGTATTGTACTGATGACGCAGATCATACAGTTAGGAAATGTACTACTGAAGGAGAAGTATTAATGACGATAGGTGTTCCTAAAACTCCTTCTCCTTACCAAAGTGCGAAACCATTTAATCGATGTACTCATGTTGCTTTAGATCCTGAAACTCAAGATATTTATGTGTCTGATGGATATGGAAATTCAAGTGTCCATAAATTTACAGCAAAAGGTGAACATTTATTTTCTTGGGGTAGTGCAGGTACTGATCCGGGGCAATTTAATATTCCACATAATATTATTACAGATAAAAATGGATTGGTTTATGTTGCTGATCGAGAAAACATGAGAGTACAAATTTTCGATAAGAACGGAAATTTTCTTGACCAGTGGAACAATATGCATAGAGCATGTGCTTTGTGTATAGATAAGGATCAAACTATTTACTTAGGAGAAATTGGTTCTAGTGGTGCAGTTAATCGAGAATTGCCAAATATCGGACCAAGAGTAAGTATTTATGAAACTAATGGCGATCTCATAACTAGATTAGGAACTGGTTACGGTCTTGATGACGGGCAATTTATTGCACCTCATGGAATTTGTGTAGATTCAAAAGGGAATATTTATGTAGGAGAAGTAACTAAGACTGAAATGAGTCATCAGTTTAGACAAGACTCTTGGGAAGGTCCTCCCCCAATTAAGGCTCGAAGTTTTCAAAAACTAGCAAGAATATAAGGAGATATTAATGGGAGAATTTTCGAATAACTTTTTTCAGTCAAATGATTTAAATCTTCATTATATAAATTACAAAACCAATGCTCATAAACCTTTGATTATGCTTCATGGAATGAGGAGTTACGCACAAGCTTGGAATGATGTGGCTGATCAATTGCTAAACTTTTTTGATGTTTATGCATTAGACCAAAGAGGACGAGGAGAAAGTGATTGGGCTCCTGATTATAATTATGACACAGAAGCATATGTTGATGATTTAACAAATTTTATAAAAACTAAAGGATTTAACAAACTTTCACTTATGGGGCATTCAATGGGCGGGAGTAATAGTATCGTTTTTGCTTCAAAAAACCCTGAAATGGTTGAGAGTCTTGTTATTGTAGATATAGGCCCAAGCGTCTCTACTTCCATAGGAGGAAAACGGATAAATCAAGAATTGAGCGATACTCCTAAAGAATTTGAAAGTTTAGAGGATGTAAAGATATTTTGGAGAAAGCAAAGGCCATCAATATCTGAACATGCATTAAATGAAAGAGTGAATTTCACCATTAAGCAATTAGAATCAGGCAAATATGGATTTAAATGGGATGTACAAGGTATAGCAAAAGCTAAAATCCGCGCAGATGGTGAATATATGTGGGATTGTGTGAGAAAAATTAAGTGTCCAACTTTATTGATCAGAGGGGCTGAATCCGATATATTACAACATGATGTTGCTACACAGATGATTAAAGAAAATCACAACATAGCATTAATCGAAATACCTGATGCAACACATTATGTACACGATGATCAATTAGAACTTTTCAATAGAGAAGTTGGTATGTTTTATCAAAGAATCTAATATAACTACAGGGGAAAAATATGACTACACCAATATCCGTTAATAATGATTTATTTGATATAAATCTCATTGATTTAAATCAACAAAAAGTATCCTTAGATAACTACAAAGGCAAAAAACTCTGTATTTTTATGTGGGCATCCTGGTGAGTATGTAGGGCACAATTGCCAGTTTGGCAAAAAACTTACAAGGAATTATTTGCAGATGATGATAACGTCGAATTTTTATCTGTAGCAATGGATGCTATTTATCATGATAAAGTTAAGCAATTTCATCAATCTGCTAAAGCAGAATTTACAACCTTAATTGATACTGATAATAGTTTAAGTAAATTAATGGGTTTTAAAGTTGTACCTAATATACTACTGATTAATTCCGATGGTGAATTAGAGTACTGGAAATTTGGGAAAGCTGATATAAGGAATTCATACTACAAAAATCTCATCAAAAGATGGATAAGTAGGGAAAAAATAAATATTTTACCTAAAGATAATTTTATTAATGCCAGTAATCAAAATCATCAATTATCGTTAGGTAAATTCAATGAATATGTAAATACAGGTAATTTAAGAGTTAACGAAGTAAGGGGATTAGAGTTAGATAACATGATTGTAAGAAAACAATTGTGGGCAAAAGAAAATCCTGAAAAGTTTTACCAGGGAAATATTGATTCAGATTGGCAAAAACAAAATCTAGAAAAGGGGATATAAAGGATGTATTTTTTATAACACAATACAACTAGTATTGATTGTGTTATAATGTCCGAGTTTCATTTGGCCCGGTGGTGTAGTTGGTCTAACATACCACACTGTCAATGTGGAGATCGGGGGTTCGAATCCCCTCCGGGTCGCCATCCAAAAGTATTAAATCTCCGTTTTCTTATAATTAAGGAGATATATGACACTACCATTGCAAGGTATAAAAGTTATTGATATGTCCCAAGTTTACTTCGGCCCTGGTGGAGCTGTGTATCTTGCAGACCAAGGTGCCGATGTTATAAAAATTGAAACTATTCGAGGTGATGCTATGCGTCATCGATATACTACTCCATATCTAACACAATGGAATATGAGTAAACCGTTTTTATCATTAAATAGGAATAAAAAAAGTATTTCATTAGATATTCGGACCGATGAGGGTAAAAAGATTGTTTCCCAATTATGTGAAACAGCTGATGTGTTTATATTAAATATGCGCCCGGGTACTGAAAAACAATTTGAATTAGACTTCGAGAGCTTGTTTAAATCAAACCCAAAATTGATCTATGTATCGATCAGTGGTTTTGGAAGTGAAGGACCTGATGCAAGTCTTCCTGGCTACGATATAGTACTTCAAGCCAAATCTGGCGTTTTGTCATTAAGAAAATTTCCTGATGGAACTCCTGTACCTTATCCAATTATGTTTTCAGATATGTCAGGGTGTATGTCTCTTTCTTATTCAGTAATGTTAGCACTTTGGGAACGTGAAAAAACTGGGAAAGGGCAAAAGATTGAGTGTTCATTATTCAATCAAGCTTTGGCAATGCAAATGCAACAATTGATATGGATAGAAAATGATCAAGGAAGTCTTCCTGGAAACGCGCCATCAGCCATGGCTTCATGTTACGAATGTTTTGATGATAAATGGATAGCTATAGTAGTAATGGAATCTAATCAATGGGCGGGATTATGTCGTGTATTAGATATTGAACATTTAATTGATGATCCTGACTATAGTAGTTATGAAAATCGTGTGAAGAATGCATCTGATTTAGCAGAATTATTTAGAGCTATTTTCCCAACTAAAAACAGCGACTATTGGATAGATAAATTAAATTATGAAGGTATACCGTGCTCTATTGTACAAGAAAGAGATGATCTGTTAGACGATGCTCAAGTTATTTCAAATAAAATGATTGCTACAGATATACATCCCAAAGTGGGTAATGTGAGCTATGTCATGCCTCCATTTAAGATGTCACAGCATGATTATATTGAATCAGCTCGTTTGCCTGCTCCATTGTTAGGAGAACACACTAAGGAAATTTTAAAGGACTTAGGGTATCATGACGAAGAAATTCAGTCTTTTTTAGATCGTAATATTGTTAATGAAAACATAGAGTAATTATGGGGAAATATTACTACCTATAAGCAAGCTAATTGTTATCATGAATCCAATTACGCATATAATTGTTAAAGCCACTTTTGGTCCAACTTTAAGAACATCTTTTATATCTACTCCTAGACCTATTGCGACCATAGATACTACAAATAAATATTTTGATAATTGTCGAATTTGATTCCCAATATCGGCAGATATAACATCCACAGAGCGTAAAACAGAGAAAAATATAAATCCAATAACAAACCATGGGAAATAATTAAAAAGTGAAAAACTTCCAGAGTTTTCTTCTGATTCTTGTTTTGGATTTGAAGATGCAAAGCTTTTAATTAATTGTACAACAACAACCAGTGGTCCTAATAAAATTATTCGCGTAATTTTTACCACCGTTGCAACTGTAGCAGAAGTAGCACTGACTGTGGCAGATGCAGCATAGACTTGAGCTACTGCATATACAGCCATACCCGCAACAATACCATAGTGATACTCTGTTATACCAAAACTTGAAAACAGTAATGGCAATAGTATAATTTGTGCTGCTCCCAACACCGCGCTTATACCAATTACTGCACTAATATCAGTTGCGCTTGCGCCTATTATTGGTGCCATTACTGCAACTGCAGAATTTCCACAAATCGAATTCCCTACACCAATTAAAGTCGCAATTTTTTTATTTAATCCAAGTATCAAATGCCCAATAATATAGGCAATTATCATGCTTCCAACTACACCAAACAAAATAAGCAAAAATAGTGGTAATCCTGCGTCTAATATATCTGGCAAAAATATACTAGCTCCTAGTATCATTACCGAAAACTCAAGAATATGTTTACCAGCAAATTTTGCACCAGCGTTGTACCAATCGGATTTTGGTGAAACATTTTTGTATACGATACCAATTATCAAGGCAAGTAAGAGGCTATCAATCAATAAATTCTGTACTTGTCGACTCATTACGAAAATTATGCTTCCTACTATGAAGCATAATAAAAGTCCTGGCGCTAATATTTTTATTTTTTCTTGATTAATCATATTAAACCTCGGTGTATTCTATTATTAGATTTAATTTGTTTCAACATATTTATAACTTTTTCTATCAATGAATTGCTACAATTCTATTTTGTAATACAATATATTTACCTAAATGATTTTTAATTTAAATGAGGATTAATTGAAAAAAATAATAGTTACAGGTGGTGCAGGATTTATTGGATCACATATTGTTGACCGTTTAATTATTGAGGGTTATGAAGTAGCGGTACTTGATAATATCTCATCTGGTAATCGGTTAAATATTAATGATAAAGCAAAATTGTATGAGATTGATTTATATAATGGAGATATTGGTTCAGCTATACAGGACTTTCAGCCAAATCTAGTGTTTCATTTAGCTGCGCAAAGTAGTGTTTCGGTATCAGAGTTAAATCCCAGTGAAGACGCTAGTAATAATATATTAGGTTCGTTGAATTTGTATAAGGCTTGTAAAAATACCTCAGTTGAAAAAATAATATTAAGTTCTACTGGAGGTGCTATATATGGGAATCAGGATGAATTTCCATGTTCTGAAAATTCATCTCTTAATCCGATTTCTCCTTATGGTGTTAGTAAACTAACCACTGAAAAGTACTTAGAAGTATTTGCTGGATTATATGGATATCAATATACAATTCTTAGATATGGAAATGTATATGGACCTCGACAAAATCCATCTGGAGAAGCAGGTGTTATTTCAATTTTTGCAGGACTTTTATTAAAAGGTGATTCAGTAAAAATTTTTGGAGATGGTTCTCAACTTAGGGATTATATATATATCTCTGATGTAGTGGATGCTAATTTATTGGCAATGAATGCTCCAAATAAATCGATTTATAATATTTCTTCAAATAAAGCTACTTCAGTCATAGAAATTTTTACACTTATTAAATCTTTAACCAAGTCCACTAATAATCCTGTTTTTATGCCTAGAAGGAAATCTGATGTTGATAAGATTGTGTTAAATAATGCAAAAGCTTTAAAAGAATTGAAATGGATTCCTAAAGTAAGCCTTGAAGATGGTATAGCCAGCACAGTTGATTATTTAAATGAAAATTAAGATAAAGTTTCTATAACTTTAAAAATAGTGTCAGTTAATTTATTAGGATCATGATTATTATTTGAATGACTACCTAGAAGATCAGCATTTATGACTTTTATGCTATTTATATATTCACATTCTTCATAATATAACTCACTAATTTCTGGAGTATTAGTTATTTTAGTGGAATTACATATGACGTGAGTAATATCAACATTGGTATGCAGCTTAAATTCTTCTATATGTTCCTTTATTGTAAAACCATATGTTTCATTATCATTGGCAATATTAGATATAAATATAATAGGTTTTTGTGTATGATTTACTGCTTCTGCTAAACCTTTAAATAGAAAATTTGTTATAACACTAGTGTAGAGGCTTCCTGGACCAATAATTACAGCATCACATTCATCAATCGCATATTTAGCTAATGGATTAAAAGTGATATTTGTGGGTTCAACCCAGATATCAGTAATTTTTTCAATATTTTTTCCAATTTCTGACTCACCATTCAATATGTGTTTGGATTTAGTTTGCGCTTTCAAAATAGCTTTTGCATTATCCGAAATTGGTATTACTTGACCTTGCACATTTAATAATAAACCTGCTTTAATTATAGCCTCACTGAAGCTATTTTCTTGCTGGTTTAGTGCTGCAATAAGCAAATTCCCCATATTATGATCATATAGATTTGAGTCACTTTTAAATCTGTAATTTAGAGTGGATTTATATTTATCATCTAGGTTAGACAATGCTAGAAGACAGTTTCGAATATCTCCAGGTGGTGCCATTTTATAATCTTTTCTTATACGTCCAGAACTACCTCCGTCATCAGTAATGGCGACAATTGCTGTTATATTCTTAGTTTTATGTTTTAAACCTGAAAGTAGATTTGATAGGCCTGTACCGCCGCCAATAGCCACGATTCTAGTATCTCTCGACATATATGTTCCTATAATTTATCTAAGCATTGCATCACAAATTAATATAGAGGTATCATAAGCTTTATGACAAGTCTTAAAACAACAGTGATAGCGATTGATGGACCCGCAGCGTCTGGTAAGACAAGTGTAGGGAAAATTATAGCTGAAAAACTAAACTTCAATTTTTTAGATACAGGTATAATGTATCGTGCAATAACATATGCAGCATTGGATTCTAGTGTCGATTTTAAGCAAAAAACAACAGTTAGTGAATTTATAGATAATTTAAACTTACAGATAATTTTCGACGACTCGAGAGATCTTAAGATTACATTCAATGATATTGATATTTCCAAATCTTTGCATTCTATAGAGATCGACCAAAATGTTTCATATTATTCATCTTTTAAAGAAATCAGAGATTATCTTGTCGAACAACAAAGAGAGATAGCTAGTTACGATAATACTGTTATGGTTGGGCGTGACATAGGTTCAGTTGTTGTTCCGGATAGTTTGAAAATATTTTTAACAGCATCAATATCTGAGCGTGCAAAACGCCGACATAAAGAATTGGTTGATTCAGGAGTATCTGCTGAATTGAATGAAATTGAATCTGAATTAGAAAGACGTGATGAACTAGATACTAAAAGAAAGGAATCGCCATTAGTTATAGCAAGTGACGCTACAATAGTAGTTAGTGACGGAATGATGCTTGAAGGAGTAGTTAGTTTTATACTAAATAATATTCTAGCGAGAAAATTATGATATATACATTTTTAATTCTTGTGGGAAAAGTTTGTTATAAACTTTTTGCTAAAGTTACCGTGCTTGGAAAACACAATATACCTAAAAAAGGTTCAGTTTTAATTGTTTCTAATCATACAGCCAATTTAGATCCTGCTATGCTAGCAGTTATGTTGCCTAGAACTATAAACTTTGTGGGGAAAACTGAATTATTTAAGAATAAAATGACATCATTTTTTATGAAAGGCCTACATGTTATTCCAATACGAAGGTTTTCATTAGACCGAAAAGGTTTAGTACGTATTTTTGAAGCAATAGAAGATGGTAAGGCAATTGGCTTTTTCCCTGAAGGTACACGTAGCGGTCCTTCAGGTTTAAAAAAAGGGAACCAAGGAGCTGCATATATTGCATCCAAATCTGGTGTATCAGTTATTCCTGTAGGAATATCTGGTACAAGTAAAATTAATTCATACTTTAGATTCCCTTTCCCTTTTACTAAAATCGTGGTAAATATTGGAGAAGCAATCCATATTCAGGAAAATTATGACCTTGAAATGGGTACTGATATAATTATGAATAAAATAGCTGAATTATTACCAGAGTCTCTAAGGGGAGTATACAAAGGTTAAATTATGTGTGGAATTGTTGGATATTTAGGGTACAGAAATGCTCAAGACGTAATCGTTTCTAGTTTACAAAAACTTGAATATCGTGGTTATGATAGTTGCGGATTAGCTATTTTGAACTCCGAAAATAAAATTGAATATATGAAGACTGCTGGGAAAATCAATGATTTAAAAGAAATGTTAATTGAATACAGAATTCCAGGAAATTTTGGTATTGGCCATACTCGTTGGGCAACACATGGCAAACCAGATGATAGAAACGCCCATCCCCATAGTGATGGAGACTCATCAGTATGGATTGTCCATAATGGGATAGTTGAAAATTATCAAGAATTAAAAACTGAATTAGAATACAAAGGGTATAAATTTAAATCTGAGACTGACAGTGAAATAATAGCGTTTTTGATTTCAGATTTATTAAAACAAGAATATTCCTTTGTTGAATCTGTAGAAAAGACTGCAGAAGTAATAACTGGATCTCATTCAGTTTTAGCCATGGCAGATAAAGATATGCGAAAAGTAATAGGTTTCAGAAAAGGACATGCAGGTGGGTTGGTTGTTGGATATGGAAATGATGAAATGTTTATAGCAAGTGATATGTCAGCAATAGGGGAATATACTAATAAACTGGTATATCTAGAATCTGATCAATTGGTTATCTTAGGTGATAACTCCGCTTCATATAAAGACATTGGTGGTGGATATTTTGAACCTGATCATAGCTTTATTGAGGTTCCTGATACTCATTTTAGTAAAGATGACTTTGATCACTATATGATTAAAGAAATAATTGAACAACCAAGAAGTATTTATAACAGTTTAAGCAATAAAATAATATTTAATGATGACAAAATAGAATTCGAAGACTTTATTTTGCCAAATGATTTTACAAAAGATATCAACAGGATAATTTTGACTGGTATGGGTACTAGTCTTTATGCATGTGAAGTTGGGCAATATTTTATTGAAAGCCTAGCAAACATTCCATGTCAAACAGAGGATGCTTCTGAATTAAGATATAAAGATAGTCCAATTGATGAAAATACATTGCTTATTTCGGTTACTCAATCTGGTGAAACTGCAGATACGTTAGGAGCGATGTCTTTATTTCAAACTAAAGGTTGTAAACAAATACTAATTTCGAATTCTGTCGGCTCTGCAGCAAGTAGGATTGCAGATATAGAAATAAATATCAATTCAGGAATTGAAATTGGCGTAGCTAGTACAAAATCATTTACCGGATCAATTTTATCATTATTATTTCTGGCGATTAAATTGGGTACGGATAAATCTACTTTATCAATACCTGAAGCTGAATCTTTAATTCTCGACTCTACAAAATTGCCAGATCTGATGAATCAAGTGGTAGAAATGAATCCTCAAATAGAAATGATGGCTAAAAAATACTCTAAATATAATCATTTCCTATATTTAGGCAGAGGACTTAATAAACCTGTTGCATTTGAAGGCGCACTTAAACTAAAAGAAGTAAGTTACATTCATGCTGAAGGTTATTCAGCCGGACAAATGAAACATGGCCCAATTGCCTTAGTTGATAATAATATTCCAGTTATAGCTATGGCACTAACAGATAATTATTACGAAAAAATGCGAAATACTATTCAAGAAATTAAGGCAAGAAGTGGCATTTTAATTGGACTTGTAACTAAAGGGAATTACGATTTAGATGGATTAATAGATGATGTTATAGAGATACCTGAATGCCCGAAGTATTTAACACCTTTCTTAACAATAATACCCTTACAACTATTTTCTTATTATATTGCCTTAGAATTAGGTTATGACGTGGATCAACCACGTAATTTAGCTAAAACGGTTACTGTGGAATAAAATTATCATGGATTTTACTTATAGTGAAACACAACAATCGATTATTGAAGCTATCAAATTATTAATGAAAGACTTTGATGATGATTATTGGAGAACGTGTGATAAAGAAGGTACGTTCCCACATCAGTTCTATGATGCAATTGCTAAAGGTGGTTGGCTAGGTATTGCTATGCCCCAGCAATACGGTGGGTCAAATCTTGGTATAAGCGAAGCATCAGTTTTGATGCAAACAATAAGTGAATCAGGAGGTGGTATGTCGGCAGCTTCAAGTATTCATATGAATATTTTTGGGCCACATCCTATTGTTGTACATGGCACTGAAGAACAAAGAACTCGTTGGTTGCCTCCTTTGATACAAGGGAAAGAAAAATGTTGTTTTGGGGTAACTGAACCAGACGCAGGACTTGATACAGGGAGCATTACTACAAAAGCCGAGAAAACCGAAGGTGGTTATATAATTACTGGACAAAAAATCTGGACATCTACTGCTCAAATTGCCGATAAAATTATGATATTAGTTAGAACTACTCCAAAAGAAGAATGTGAAAAAAATATTGATGGACTAACTTTATTTTACACTGATTTTGATAGATCAAAAATTGAAGTTATTGAAATCGATAAAATGGGGAGAGCTGCGGTAGATAGTAATCAAATATTTATCGATGGTTTAGAAGTCCCTGAAGATGACCGTATAGGTGAGGAAAATAAGGGATTCTATTATTTATTAGATAGCCTCAATCCTGAAAGAATATTAATTGCAGCAGAAGCTTTAGGTATAGGAAGAAGCGCTTTAAATAGAGCAGTGGATTATGCTACGAATCGTATTATATTTGATCGTCCAATAGGCAAAAATCAAAGTATACAGCACCCTCTTGCTGAAAACTGGGTCGAATTAGAAGCAGCAGAATTGTTAATTTTAAAAGCAGCATTTCAATATGATAATGGTGAAAATTCTGGGGGACTTGCTAACGCTGCAAAATACTTCGCTGCAGAAGCAGCGTTTAAAGCTGCAAATCAAGCAGTTATGACTTTAGGTGGCATGGGATATGCAAAAGATTTTCATGTTGAAAGATTATTACGTGAATCAATGATTCCGCGGTTAGCACCAGTTAGTGCGCAAATGGTATTAAATTATATTTCAGAACGTATACTTGGATTACCTAAATCCTATTGATTGGATAATTATTGATGGATAACATTACACACGCATTGCAAGGGATTAAAGTTTTAGATCTAACGCGAGTACTCGGTGGACCTTATGCAACCCAAATTCTTGCTGATCATGGAGCCGAAGTTATTAAAGTAGAGCCTGAATTTGGTGATGAAGTAAGAGATTGGGGCCCCCCATTTAATGATAGTATTGCGGCTTATTATATTAATCTTAATCGTAATAAAAAATTAATTTCAATTGATTTACGACAAAAACAAGGACAAGATATCATTCTCAAACTATTAGAAGACTCAGATGTCCTAATTGAAAATTTCAAAACTGGAACAATGGAAAATTGGGGATTAGGGTTTGAGGATGTTCTAAGTAAGAAATTCCCAAAACTTATACATTGTCGTATATCTGGATTTGGATCTGATGGCCCACTTGGGGGATATCCCGGTTACGACGTTATTATCCAGGCTATGGCGGGAATGATGTCTATTAACGGTATGCCGGATAGTGGCTCGGTTCGAATTGGCTCTCCTATAGTTGATATGGGGACAGGGTTGTACAGTACGATTGGTATACTCATGGCATTACAAGAACGTAATGTTTCAGGAAGAGGCCAGTTTATTGATATGACACTTTATGATAGTGCAATTGCACTTATGCATCCGTATAATGCCAATTATTTATTATCTGGTATCCCTGGTACTCCGACTGGAAATGATCATCCAAATATTTCCCCATATGGTAAATTTAAAACACGTACTAATGAAATTGTAATAATGATTGGAAATAATAATGGATTTGCAAAACTTTGTAATGAACTAGGTTTAGAAGAATTGCTAAGTAATTCTAAATTTATAAATAATTCAGATAGAGTTCAAAATCGAGATGAATTAAATAAATTAATTGAAAATGCTCTTAAAGATGTCGATGGGGGAGAATTTTCAGAAAAGTTGTTAGCTGCAGGAATACCTGCCGGTCCAGTCAGAAATATTCAAGAAACATTAGACCATCCACATACTGAGCACAGAGGTATGAAGATTACTGAAGGTAATTACCAAGGAATATCTTCTCCCATAAAGTTTAGTCGTTCAAAAACCGCTGGGGTGAAAATAAAACCTTCTAAAATAGGTGCAAATACGAGACAAATATTATCATCTTTAGGATATGATAGTTCTACTATAGAAGAAATGCTTTCTACTGGTGTTGTAAGTGAAATGAAGGAAGACAACAATAATACACAACAGTAATTTATTGATTTTCCTCTTTATAATAGAATAGATATCAATTACAATGTATCTTGTTTAAATAACGTGTACTTTTTGGGAGACGGGGAATGGATCCAAATAAAATAGGAATTTATTTCAGTTCTAATGAAAATAAAGTTGTAAGAATAACTTCACCATATTGGCTACCAGAAGAGCCTGAATGGGTTATGGTTACAAATGAACCCAATGCTACTTTGTTGGCTGTAAGGGATTTGATTGTAGAGAAAAGTCTAGCTTCAGATGCTTCGGATGTTACTTGGGGAAGTTTACCTTTAAAAGACGAATAAGTTATTCTTTTATACCATAAGTATTGTAGGGCGTTCCTGGTATTAATGAAAAATGCGTGTGGATTGCTAACCATACACCGTTGAAATCTTTTAGAATCACTGTTGCTCTACCGGGTCTATCAAATGAATTCCCATCAGCATCATAACCAATTGAATTCCAAGGAGTCACGCCCCAGATTAATTCATTGTTTCCATCAGCAATAAGCTTATCTACCAGGAATTCAAAATTTTCAATATATGGCCATATGTTTTGCCATTGCTGTGTTTCTAGGTCATTTAAATTTGTCACAAGGTCTACTTTTGTTCCGAAAGAGCAAACATCGCTAGAAACCAGATTTTTTGCAGATTCAAAATCACGAGACTTGCAACATTCTCCAAATTTAACGAACCATTGTTTTGCTACTTCATGATAATTCATGTGTTGATTCAGTTTAATATTATTCGATGCTAGTAGTTTGATTTCTATTATTAATATAGCCTTGTGAGATACGGTCAATAACAATTGCTAGCACTACAATTCCCAAACCAGCAATCACTGCATCGCCTTGTTCTAATTGACCCATTGCTCTAAATACATCAGCTCCTAGGCCTCCAGCACCTACCATTGCTGCAATTGTCACCATAGCAAGTGCCATCATGACAGTTTGGTTAATACCTGCCATTATGGTTGGTATAGCCATAGGTATTTGAACTTTCGTTAACAACTGCATTCTATTAGACCCGAATGCTGTACCTGCTTCAACAACAGCTATATCTACTTGCCTGATTCCTAGATTTGTTAATCGTATACAGGGAGGAATTGCGTATAGAACTGTTGCAAGAATAGCTGCAACATTTCCAAGCCCAAAAAACATTATCCCAGGGACGAGATATACAAAACTTGGCATAGTTTGCATGCCATCAAGTATAGGTTTAATTGCTGCATCGAATCGATTGCTACTTGCAGCTATAATACCTAGAGGGATACCAATAACTATAGAAATAAGTACAGCAATAACCATTATAGCAATAGTTACCATTGCACTTACCCACAAGTTAAAGAGTCCGAGTAAAAGTAACGCTATAGCTGACCCGATACCAACATTTCTCGAAGCTACTTTCCATCCAGTGTACATAATAGCTAATATTGTAAATGGCCATGGTACCCAAATTAGGAAGTCACGAATTTTGCCGATCAATACTTTTGCTTGGTCACTCATCCAGTCAAATATCCACGCAAAGTTAACTACCAAAAAATCGACAAAATCATCTATAGCATTAGTTACAGGGGGACTGAAATTAACTGGGAAATCAGTTATTTGTGTGATTTTCATCAAATGAATAACCCAAGATAGCCCCATAACAATAACAAACACAACTAGACTAATCCCATATTTTATAATATATGATTTATCGTTTTCTTTCGATTCTTGTGTGGATAATTTTTCTTTTTCTAATGTAACACTCATAATTGTATTGTGATTTTAATTGTTATTCTTCGCTATATTCTTGTCGTGCACTTTGGGCTACTAGTTCAAGAATTTTTTCTTGAGGGACTACTCCAACAAGTTCATCTTTACTATCAACTACAGGAATAGGATCTCCTGTTTCTAATACCAATGGAATCATATCTTCAACAATACTTTCAGGAGCCACGACATATCGTCTGTCAAATTCTTGAGATGAAGGTTTAACCATTATATTACTTACTGATGTCACCCTTGTTTTTGGTATATCGAATGTAAACTCTTCAACAAATGAATTAGCTGGGTTAGTAACAATTTCTTCAGGAGTACCTAATTGTGTAACTTCACCATCTCTCATGATCGCTATCCTATCACCAACAGTTATTGCTTCATCAAGATCGTGAGTAATAAAAACAATGGTTTTTTGAATAGTTTGTTGTAACTTTTTCAATTCGATTCTCATCTGTCTCCTAATCAATGGATCAAGACCACTAAAAGGTTCGTCCATGAGAAGGATGTCTGGTTCAACAGCAAGTGCTCTTGCTATACCAACTCTTTGTTGCATACCACCACTCAATTCCGAAGGGTAGGATGATTCCCAGCCAGAAAGACCAACAAGTTCTAATACCTCTAGTGCTTTTTGATTTCTAGCCTCAGTATCTACTTTTTGTACCTCTAATCCATAAGCAGCATTTTCTAGTACTGTCCTATGTGGGAAAAGGCCAAAGTGCTGGAATACCATCGCAACGGTATGTCTTCTGAAATTTTCTAGTTCTTGATTGTTATATTGAAGAACATCTTGATTGTTTATGAGAATGGAGCCAGAAGTTGGGTCTATTAATCTGATTAAGGCTCTTACAAGAGTGGATTTACCACTTCCGGATAATCCCATTACTACGAATGTTTCACCGGGGTTAATTGATAAGTTGACGTTTCGGAGAGCTACGACCTGATTAAATTCATCTTGAATTTCAGATCGGGTTTTATTTATGTTTTCGGGTTCAAAAACAATTTCTGGATCGTTTCCAAACACTTTCCATAAATTCACTATCTCGATATTAGACATACAATACTCGTTTCTTTTTAAACGGTAATTGGTAGCGGTATTAGATGAGTGATTAATAAATATAAGGAAATAATTGTGGGGTTTTGAATAATGGGAATATAATTAAAATCTATCCATAAAATTCAGATGCAAATCTATTAATATATACAAATCCAATAACTATGCGTTTTAAATGATCGCTAACCAAAATCTCCATTAAGCACAGTCTCAGCCTCCTTAATTGGTGATCACCTTAAGGGTATCTAATAAACTACACTATGTCAAACAAAATTAGCTCTTTTCAAATCTATCATGATATCTTTTTGTCAAAATAATACAAATAAAAAAGAGGGGTTGAAAAACCCCTCTTTTTTTAAGACATATTGAGTTTAAATTATGCAGCTAAGGATTCAATAATTCTGTCTTTAGCGTCTGCTGATACCCAGCTTTGCCAAGCATCATTGTTATTGAGATACCATATAGCTGTATTTCGGTATGCTTCTTCGCTCGTAGCGGCATCATCTTTTATCTCACCATAATGACCTTCTGCAGCTAATTGGTTAGTTGCATTCCAATCCCACTTTTCTAAGAAAGCGCGAAGTTCTTCGTAGCCTTCACCTTGATAATCAGAGTGCAATGCGATCAAAATCTCTGCTGTAGGGAAACCACAACCGAGAGCTGGATCATTATCTGCACACTCTGAAGGGTCAGGTTGTTCTAAGACTCTCATATCAAGTGTATTAGCGAGCTTTGTAGGTCCCCAGTAGTAGAATAATACTGGTTCCTCTTTCAAATAAGCTCCTTCAATAGCAGCATCAAGTGCACCCATTGTGCCAGGATCCCGAAGTTCTACAATGTCGGAAAGACCATAAGCTTCGATTTGTCCTTCATTAACTGCTCGGCATGCCCATTGTGCCATACAACCGTAAAGTACAGCTTTTCCTCCACTATCTGCTTCTGCAAATAATGCCTGAAACTCTGGCTTCTTCAAGTCTTCGACACTTTTTAATCCAGGATTTGCATCTTGCAAATATCCAGGAATAATAAATGTGCTTTGCCAGTTATCTTCCAAACTTTTACCTGTGGAAAATACTTGACCTTCAGCAGTTGCCTCAGCCCATGCGTCTTTTTGATTTGGTAGCCAGATTTCCATTGAAATATCAATGTCACCTTTTATCAAACCTTGGAATAATGGAACTGTAGCACCTTCTATCATTTCAGTTTCATAGCCGTAGCCGTTTTCTACAATGTATCTAGCGACTCCACTTTGAACCAACGCACTATCCCAGTTAAGACCTGCAAAGACTAAAGTTTCACCTTCGCCTTCAAGTCCACTACCAGTTACATCATCAATAGCATCACAAGCTGTGAACGCAACAGTTGAAATCATCATTATGATTGTTAATATAAACTTACTTTTTACTTTCATAATGACCTCCTCTCATAGGTTGCTCATTATTCCATATGAATACTCATGAGTCAACTTCATTTTGCACTTTTCGCGTCTTTTTTGGGGTCTATTTTCTTTAATTATTTTCGAATCTGAATACGGATTTCGTAAAAATCCAAAAATTCGTAAAATTTTAACCATTTATTAATTATTTGAACATTTTTCGAAATAATAAAAAAATATTATAATAATAATTCAGGTATGGTTTATTATGAAAAAAAATAAAATTCTGATAGTCGAAGACGAGACAAATATAGCTGACTCAATTAAATTAAATTTAGAAGCTGAAGGCTATAATGTTGAATATACTACTGATGGCCAAATGGGTTTGCATTATGCAAGAACATTAAAGCCTGATTTGATTATATTAGATATTATGCTTCCCAAACTTGATGGATTTGAAGTAAATAAAATCATTCAAAAAGAACTCTCTATACCAGTTATATTTCTAACAGCTAAGTCTGATGAAATCTCAACTGTTTTAGGACTAGAACTTGGTGCTGATGATTATATTTCAAAGCCTTTTTCAATGCGTGAATTGATTTCGAGAGTTAAAGCTGTTTTACGAAGATTGGAAAATACAAAATCTCATTCAATGTCATCACAAATAAATAATAATCCACAAAAAGGAAAATTTATTTATGATGATATAGAAATTGATATTGATGGCCGTAGAGTATTAAGAAATGGCAATTTAATTCACTTAAAACCTAAAGAATTTGAAATTTTAGTATATTTATCTTCAAATCAAGGCATGGCAATTTCTAGAGACACATTGCTAGACAAAATCTGGGGAATTGATTACTTTGGGGATAAACGTACTGTTGATGTACATTTAAGATGGTTGAGAAAAAAAATCGAATTAGATTCACAAAAACCAAAGCATCTTATAACGGTAAGGAATGTTGGTTATCGATTCGATTAACTAGGGTGCTATGAAAACATTTATATTTATAAGATATATTTATACTGTAATGTTCATTACTATAATAAATCTTGTAGTATCCATCATTAGTTTTTTTTATGTGCTACTTAATGGTGACCCTTTTAAATATTTGGTAATTTTTTCTTTTTGGATTGGTTTATCATTGATTTCTCTCATTTCATTATATAAATGGTACAACAATTTCCAATCTAGGGACCTTCTTATGTCACAATTGCCAAATATTGCCGAAGATTTTGGAGAAGGCCATTCTACAAGAGATATTCAAGAAATATATTTGAGTGCTGAGACGCAAGAATTAGTTGATCTGTTATTACCTGTTCGTTCATTGGTTAATAATATTATATCCATGATATTTAGCTTCAAATTAGAACAAGACACCTTAGAAGCTTTATTAGAAGCGATGGCAGATGGAGTATTACTTGTTGATGCAGAAGGCCAAATTCTTAGAATGAATTCTGCTGCTTCTCAATTACTTCACATCGATAGCGATCAATTAAAATCTAATCAAAGTTTTATGGGACTTGTTTTTGATCATGAACTTGCAAATTTAGTTCATCTAGCTTTAGAAAATAATAGTATAGCTCAAGATGAAATAGAATTACTTCGTCCAAACAAGATCATGGATGCTATAGTAACGCCTATACAAAATTCAACTAATCGAGAAGTTGTTATAACACTACATGATCTAACAGAAATAAGACGAATCAATACAACAAGAAAAGAATTCGTAAACAACGTATCACATGAACTAAAGACTCCTCTTACAGCCGTTAAGGCAATGGTTGAAACAATGGAAAATGGAGTTCTTCCTAAAAGTAGGCAAAAAGAATATTTTACGAAAATTAATGATGAAATTGATCGAATGACCACTATAGTAACTGAACTATTAAAATTATCTGGCATTGAAAGAGATAATTACCAAGAAAGTTTTGATACAGTCGACATTAATAAATTAGTGTCTCAGGTAAGTGATAATTACAAAGATATTCTCGAAAAGAAATTAATTTTATTGGAATTAGATTTATTCCCTTCTCCTCTAGTAATAAATTGCAATCAGTACCATATCACAGAAGTGATCACCAACTTAATCGATAATGCGACAAAATTCACTCCTGAAAATGGAGTAATTACTTTGGCAACAAAATCTTCAGATGACTTTGTTATTGTTCAATGTAAAGATACTGGTATTGGAATTTCTGAAGAAGACATGCCTCATGTATTTGAACGTTTTTATAAAGTTGATAAATCTCGTTCTGATACAGGAACTGGATTAGGGTTATCTATAGCTAAACATATTTTGGAAAACCATCAAGGTAATATTGTAGTTAATAGTAACGTTAATGATGGCTCTGAGTTTATAATTACTTTACCTCTTGATAAAACAAATATTACCCCATAATAGCGATCTTTATACGTTCAACGAATGTTAATAAATCGTTAAAATAACTATACCAGTACAAACCCTATAATTATTAATATAGAAATTAAATAAGTTATAGGGGGATACAATTGATAAATATTTTCAAACATACTGGAAAAACCATAAGACTAACGTCTTTTTTGATAATTTCCTCAATGTTACTTTTCGCAGTTGCTTGTAGCTCAGATAACCAAGAAGAAAATGGTATAAGTGAAGCTTTGGAAGGTGTGATTGAAATTGATGGTTCAAGTACTGTTTATCCAATTACTGAAGCAGTAGCTGAAGAGTATCGCAAGAAAGAAAAGGATGTTCAGGTTAATGTTGCAGTTTCTGGTACTGGAGGAGGATTTAAGAGATTTTGTCCTGGTGAAACTGATATTTCCAATGCTTCTCGACCAATCAAGGAGAAAGAACAACAACTTTGTGAAGCAAATGGGGTAGAGTATGTTGATGTGACTATTGCTCTCGACGGTCTTTCTGTACTAGTTAGTCCTAAAAATGATTTTGTGGATTGTTTAACAATAGAAGAACTAAACAATATGTGGAAACCAGAATCTACAATCAACAACTGGAAAGATGTTAGGGCAGGATTCCCAGACAAGGAATTAGTACTTTATGGTCCAGATACAGATTCAGGAACATTTGATTACTTTACTGACGAGGTAAATGGTGACGAAGGTGTTTCACGATCAGACTATACCGCATCTGCTGATGATAACGTTTTGGTTACAGGTATCTCTGGTTCTGCAGGATCTTTGGGATACTTTGGTTACGCATACTATGTTGAGAATATAGATAAATTAAAAGCTGTTGGTATTGACGCTGGTAATGGTTGTGTAATTCCAAGTAATGAGACTGTAGCAGGCGGTGCATATCCATTAGCACGACCAATTTTTCTTTATATCGATCCAGCTAAATTGAATAAATATGAACATGTTTCTGATTTTGTCGAATTCTATATGGATCATGTAGCTGAACTTTCAGAAGAAGTAGGGTACACTGCTTTGCCTAGTTATGCTGATCAGATTGCGAAAATCGACGCGGCTAAAATTTAGCTAATTAATTCAAAAATTAATTGAGTATTGTGAGTATTGGTTGTAACTTATTGCAACCAATACTCCTTTTTAGGATACTAGTAAACAAGAAACTGAATGGAAAGACTGATATGCTTAATAATCAAGCAGAATTCAAAAACAAGACTCACATGGGACTGTCAAAACGACGAGTAATTACTGGTAAAATTGCAGAAATAGTTTTCTTTTTATGTGCTGTTATTTCAATTATCACTACTGTAGGGATTGTAGTAAGTTTATTATCACAATCTCTATATTTCTTTTTTGAAGTCACTTTATGGGAGTTTTTAACAGGTACGCGATGGGCACCTATCCTCAAACCTCAAAGTTTTGGTGTTTTACCATTAGTTACGGGTACGTTATTAGTCTCAGGTATAGCGGCTCTTTTTGCTGTTCCAATAGGTTTAGCTACGGCAGTTTTTCTTTCAGAATATGCTCCTGATCGAGTTCGTAAAATCGCAAAACCATTTCTTGAAATACTTGCGGGTATTCCAACAGTTGTATACGGGTATTTTGCTTTAACTTTTGTTACACCTAAATTACAGATTATTTTACCTGACTTAATTATTTTTAATGCTTTAAGCGCAGGTTTAGTTATGGGTTTGATGATTATTCCAATGGTTTCATCACTGAGTGAAGATGCTATGGTTTCAGTATCTCGTTCTTTAAGAGAGGGTGCTTATGCACTAGGTGCGACACGTAGTGAAGTTGCATGGAAAGTCGTTGTTCCTGCCGCTTTATCTGGTATTGTTGCATCTTTCATCTTAGCAATTTCTCGAGCAATAGGTGAAACAATGCTTGTCACTATTGCAGCAGGAGCTACCCCACGTATGTCTTTAGACCCTTTGCAAAGTATTCAAACAATGACTGCTTTTATCGTACAACTTAGTCTTGGAGAAACCCCTCATGGGTCAATTGAGTATAATACTATTTTTGCAGTCGGATTACTCTTATTTGTCATGACATTAACTATGAATCTGATTGGTCATTTGATTGTTAGGAAATGGCAACAGGTGGATAAATAATGATTAAAAACATTCTTAAAAAAGAAAACTATAACCAAAATCTTAATAGCCGTTATACTAAGGGTAAATTATATTTCACAGTATTTTTTACTGCCTTGATGATAGCTATTATCGGATTGGCTATACTCCTTTTTCAAATAATTTCACAGGGAACAGAAATGTTAAGTTGGACTTTCGTTTCCAGTTATCCATCTCGTTTTCCTGAAAAAGCTGGAATTTTGTCAGCACTAGTTGGATCCATATGGCTTATGGGACTTACTGGAATATTTGCTGTTCCACTTGGTATAGGTACTGCTGTTTATCTTGAAGAGTACGCTCCCAAAAATAAATTCACTCAATTCCTAGAAATTAATATTTCAAATCTGGCAGGAGTACCATCTATAGTATATGGTTTGTTAGGTCTTGCTGTTTTTGTTGGAGCTTTGAATATGGGGCGAACTTTGATAGCAGGAGCCTTAACTATGGCTTTACTAGTTATGCCTATTGTTATCCTTGCATCTCGAGAAGCTATTAAACAAGTACCTTATTCACATAGAGAAGCAGCCTATGCTCTTGGTGCTACTCGTTGGGAAGTAGTAAGGTCAGTTGTTCTTCCATCTGCAATTCCTGGAATCATGACTGGAGCAATATTGTCGATGTCCAGAGCAGTTGGAGAAGCTGCCCCAGTTTTAGCTGTTAGTGCGCTAGTATATTTAACTTTTGTCCCAACAGATCCTTTTGATAGATTTACTGTTATGCCAATACAAATATATAATTGGGTGTCTAGACCACAGGATGGGTTTAGAGAGCTTGCTGCCTCAGGAATAATATTGCTCTTGGTTTTACTCTTATCAATGAACTCAATAGCAATTTACATTCGTAGCAAATATCAAAATAAATCGGAGGAATGATGGTAACCGATGAATATATATTAAGTTCTGATAACCTGAATGTTTATTATGGTAATTTTCAGGCTCTTGCTAATGTCTCAATTAAAATAAAACCAAACATTGTAACAGCATTAATCGGTCCATCTGGTTGTGGTAAAAGTACCTTGCTTCGATGTTTTAATCGTATGAATGATCTTATACCAATATTCTCATTAGATGGTTCTATCAAATATAAATCTCAGGAGTTGTATGATGATACAACTGACGCTACAAATATTAGATCACAGATAGGAATGGTTTTTCAGAAACCTAATCCATTCCCTAAAAGTATATACGATAATGTAGCTTTTGGTTTGAAAATTAATGGGTATACAGGTAATTATGATGAAGCAATTGAAAATTCATTACGAAGAGCAGCGTTGTGGGAAGAAGTTAAAGACAGGCTCAACAAAAGTGCAATTGGTTTATCTGGTGGTCAGCAACAAAGACTTTGTATAGCCCGTGCTCTAGCTGTAAATCCTGAAGTTTTACTTATGGATGAACCTGCTTCTGCATTGGATCCCATAGGGACATTAGCAATTGAAGAATTGATACGTGAGTTAGCAGGAAGCGTCACAATTGTTATTGTAACTCATAATATGCAACAAGCAGCTCGTGTGTCTGATGAAACAGCATTTTTAATGGTAAATGATAATCGCGCTGGATATTTAGTTGAACATGATTATACAGATAAAATATTCACCAACCCATCCGAAGAACGAACAGAGGCTTATATAACGGGCAGATTTAGTTAAATATAGAGTGCTTGCAAAATAATAAAGATACTGATAAAGTCCCTTGAAATATAATTACAGCAAGGCAGGAGGTAATTATGGAAAATAGAATACGATCAGATTACACTAAATCCCTGCAGGACTTACAAGATGGATTATTGATTTTAGGAAGTATGGTAGAAAAAGCAATCCATAAATCTATGCAATCTCTTAAAGAGAGAGACTTACAATTAGCACAAACAGTAATAGCTGAAGATGATCTGATAGATCAAAAACGTTTTGAATTAGAAAATACAGCTGTGACGTTACTCGCAACTCAATCGCCAATGGCTGCTGATTTACGACTTATTATTTCAGCATTACATATTGCAGTAGAGTTAGAACGAATGGGGGATTATGCAGAAGGTATAGCACGCATAAGCCAAACGATTGGGGAACAACCTACTCTCAAACCATTAATTGATTTACCCAAAATGACAGAATTAGCTACTACGATGCTACATAAAAGTCTGACTGCATATACTAATAGAGATAAAGAATTAGCAATCGATGTTTGCAAATCAGATGATGCAGTAGATTCACTATATAGTGATGTTTATCATGAACTTGTGGGAATTATGATTGAAGACCCGGATACAGTACAAAGGGCAACATATTTACTTTGGGTTTCTCATGATGTCGAACGAATTGCAGATCGTGCTACTAATATAGCCGAAAGAGTAATTTATTTAGTTACTGGAGAACTTTCAGAAATAGATATTTCTACTTATTGAACAAAATAATTACTTATATACTAATTACCACTGGTACAAATCCAAAAAATGTGTATAATTGCTTTAGATAAATGGGAATATTCTAAATTTTACTAAATATTCTCCATGATAATGGTATAAATATGAATAATATTTAAGGAGGCTTTTATGAACTGGGTAGATTTAGTACTAGCAGTCGTAGGTATTTTTGCTCTCTATCAAGGATACAAAATGGGCTTAGTAGGTGCATTATGTAACTTAGTGGGACTGTTTGTTGGTATATGGGTAGCTGCGAATTTCAATGACGTAATTATGGGTGCAATTTTGGACCAAGGCAACATTGGTGTTTCACTTGCTACGTTACTTTCATATATCGTTATCATTGTTGGTGTTTTTATGGGCGCACAAATCGTTCGAAGAATCATCAAGACAGCTATGAATATAGTATTGTTAGGCTGGGTTGATAGTTTAGGTGCTGTTGTTGTTGGTGTCTTGTTTGGTGTTTTAGCTTGTGAAGCTGTTATACTTGGCTTTGCTAGAATGGCAAGTGATGCTACATATGAAGATCCAAATCCTGCTACTATTATTTCAGAAATGACAGGCTTAAGAGGTGCAGTTGGTGGAGGACTAACAGAATCTTCATTAACACCTTCCTTTATTGAAATTGTTGAAGCTATACCAGCAAGTGCATTTGGAATGGTCCCTGGTGATCTTGGTGCAGCTTTAGATGAAGTTGCTGCTGAGATTGAAGCAGTTAATGCTGAATAGATAATTATAGATTTAATATCTATGACAGAAAATAAAATTCACATAGGGGGTCTTACATTAAAAGTATTGACCGATGGCATACTTGAATTTGACCCCTGTGTGTTTTTTCCCTCTACTAATGAGGATGACTGGATTCCTCATAAATCTCATTTAAACCATAACTCAAATGTGGTTTTTGAATTATCATGTTATTTAATCGAATCTCAATCGCATACCATTCTAATTGATACTGGTATGGGCCCTAATCCGAACGTCCAAGATCCAAATTTTCCAGAATTAAGTAATGCGTGGGGTATTTTTGATAAATCCTTAGCAAATAATCATATAGATCCAAAAGACGTAGATCATGTAGTATTTACTCATGCTCACCGTGATCATATCGGATGGGCTACTATTGGTTCCGGTGATACTATTTCTCCAATGTTTCCTAACGCTACTTATTGGTTAAATGAAAAGGATTGGGATGCAACATTCGATGAAACTATATCTAATAGATTTCCTAATGCTTCAACCAAATTATGGCCTTTGAAAGATTTTGATCAATTAAAGTTCTTTGATGAAAGCACAGTCATTGTCCCAGAAATCACTTTAATTCCTTCTCCTGGTCATTCTCCTGGTCATTATTGTATTCTTGTTCAATCAGAAGGTAATGGTGTGTTAATACCTGGAGATTTACTTCACAATATTGCACAATTTGAACATTTTGAATGGATTTCAAGAGCTGATATAGAGCCTAATGATACGATACAATCACGAAAAAGTGTTTTTGAATTAATAGTTAATAAAGGGCTTATTGTGGCAGGAAGCCATTTTGCTTCAGGTTTTGGGACTTTGGATTATATAGAACACCAATATCAATGGCGATCTGTTGAGCTTTAAGGGAATCGCATTAGTAAATTATCTAATGTTATTCGTGGATTACCATTTTTATTCAAATTTTTTGAAGCCTTATCAATTACTTTTATTGATTCTATAATTGTTGATAGCTCAAATTTGTTTCCCAATTCAATCAATTTCTTTTCATAATCAATATTGATTATTAATTCGTGTGAATTCGTTTGTAACAACATAATATCTCTTAGATAGCTTAGCCAGGTTTCTAGTGTTGTGTAAATATTATCTTTATTTTTATTAAAATTATTACTTAATTGTTGTGATAATAGAAAACGCTCAGACATGTCACCATTAATTATCTGATCAAATAAAGAAATATCATGATTTCTTGTTTGTAAAAAATTTGTATCTGTATATGCAGTTATAGCCCATCCAAGTCGGCCTTTTGAAAGTTTTGAAATAAGTTTAGCTTCTTCTTTCGCTTCATCGTTTGATATATCAAAATGTTGAATTAAATAGTCATATATTCTTTGAGTTGATAAAGGGTATAGTTCTAGTTTTTGACATCTTGAGGCAATCGTACTCGGTAAGTATTGTTCATCAGTTGCCGAGATGATAAATGTTACATTATTGGGAGGTTCTTCTAATATTTTAAGTAGGGCATTGCTTGCTTCTATCGTAAGGCTTTCACCATTGTGAATTATAAAAGTTTTAGAATTGGAAAGGAATGGACTTAAAGAAACTTTTTCTTGTATTTCTCGTATTTCACTAATGGTATTTCCTACCAATACGATATCAGGGTGATTAGTTTCATTAATCCTTACGCATTGGTCACAATTTTGGCACGGTTTTATTTCATCTATGCAATGTAAAAATTTTGTTATTTCTAAAGATAAGGTGGTTTTACCAATATGCTCAGGTCCAAGTAACAAGTATGCATGATTTATACGAGTCTTAACCATGCTGTTTTGGATTAATTTATAAATGTGTTCTTGGCCTTCGAATTTCCACATGTTTTTATTTAAAAAACTTCTAAAGATAATATATCATCGTACGTTTCACGTTTTCTTATAATTTCTGACTTTCCATCTTGAACGAGGATCACAGCTGGCTTCAAATTCATATTGTAATTACTGGACATAGGGATACAGTATGCGCCACTTGCAGGAATACAAATTAAATCATCTTTCTCAATGTGTGGTAGATTAATATCTTTTATCAATATGTCTCCTGATTCACAGTATTTGCCTGCTATAGTTACTATTTCTGTATTTTCTTGATCAATTTTATTCAAGACAACTGCTTCATATTCTGATTCATATAAAGCAGGCCTGATATTATCCCCCATACCCCCATCTACACTCACATATTTTCGAATATTGGGTATATCTTTTATTGAACCGACTCGATATATAGCAACACCAGAAGGGCCTGCAATAGCTCTACCTGGTTCTATTATTAATTTTGGCAATTCAATATTATTAGATGCACATGCATTTTTTAGAGCATTGGTAATAATTTCAGCATATTCTTTCACGCTGGGTGGATTTTCATTTTGTGTGTATGCAATGGCAAAACCGCCACCAATACTAATTTCTGACAATATAAAATTATAATTATTTGCCATATTTACAGCGAAATTAACAGAAATATCCATCGCGTCGTTGTAAGGTTCTATTTCAAAAATTTGAGAACCTATATGGCAATGTATTCCGACAAGATCCAAACCATCTATTTCGAGACATTGTTTTATAGCTTTTTCTGCATCTCCTGTTTCAATAGCGAAACCAAATTTACTATCCAATATACCTGTTGATATATAACTATGAGTATGTGGATCAACACCAGGTGATATTCGGATCAAAGCCTTAATTGAGCAATTCTTACTCTTAATAATGTTAGAAAGATTTTCAATTTCATCAAAATTATCAATGATTATCCGACCAATATTATTACTAATTACATATTCTAATTCCTCTGGTGATTTATTATTACCATGAAGATGGATTTTGCTAGTGTCCATACCGCCTTGTTTTGCAGCAATAAATTCCCCTAAAGAAACAACATCCATACCCATACCTTCTTCTGAAAGAATTGAAGTTAATTTTTGATTAATAAATGCTTTAGAGGCATATGCTACATGTGTTTCTGGATATCTTGATCTAAATTCTTCAATAAAGGTTTTACATCGCTCTCGGACTGTACTTTCATCGAATACATATAAAGGCGTTCCATAAGTGTTTGCCAGTTCAACTAAGCTGCAGCCACCTATTTCTAAATCTTTATTAGGTATTACTTTAGTAGTATTAGGGAATATTTTTTCAATTTCTTTTGTAAACATAGTATTGGAATCCTTATTACTTTTCAGGTGTTATTAATACATATATATTGTAACTGATTGACTATATCATGTTAATATCTGTAGTAAAAAAAATCTTTGAATTGATGCAGATTGTATAGGAATGTGTTTTTGTTATAATGCATTCAATTGAATTTATATATATTAACAAGAAGAGAATTTCTCAATAATGAAACGCTTAGTCGTAAAAGTTGGTACCAATCTTATTACTGATAAGACAGGTAAATTAAATATAAAAGTTATGGAATCTATTGTTTCTCAAATTTGCCATTTACATAAACTTGGCTATCAAATTATTTTAGTAAGTTCAGGAGCAGTTGCGGCCGGGAAAGAAGCGCTAGATAATCCAATTCAAAGAAAAGATATTCCTTTTAGGCAAATTCTTGCATCTATTGGCCAAAGTCGCTTAATGAATATTTATCAACAATTATTCGGAGCATATAATGTGACTGTTTCCCAGGCGTTATTAACACGGAAAGATATTGATGATAGGGTTGGATATTTAAATATCAGAGATACTTTATTAGGTTTGATTGACCATAATGTTGTACCAATAATTAACGAAAATGATGTTGTTAATACAGAAGAGTTGGGTGAAGTTATCTTTGGTGACAATGACACTCTATCAGCGTTGGTTTCTAATTTAATCGATGCCGATGCATTAATACTTTTGTCTGACATTGATGGATTATATACTGCAGACCCAATAAATAATAAAGATGCAAAATTAATTCAGAGTGTTGATTTTAATGATTTTTCAATAGATGAATATGTGAAAGATGAGACTATTCATGAAATGAGTAGGGGGGGCATGGTGGCGAAGATAGAAGCTGCAAAATTGGCAACCACCTGGGGATCAACCGTATATATAGATTCTGGATATAAAGAAACAGTATTAGAAGATATTATCAACAATAAACAAGAAGGAACAATATTTGTATCAGCAGGAGATAAAATAGAATCCAGAAGGCGTTGGTTATTAAGTGGTTTGACACATAATGGCAAAATTGAAATAGATTCAGGGGCCGTTGTTGCTTTAACGACAAAAAATGGGAGTTTACTACCTGCTGGGATAGTAAAAATAGAAGGTCAATTTGAAAAAGGAGATATAGTGTATATTATAGATTCTTCAACAAACTTTATTGGATGTGGTGTAACAAATTACTCTTCTTTAGATGTCAATCAAATGAAAGGAATGAATTCTAAAGATATAAAAAATCAGTTTAAAGAATTTACACATGATGAAATAATTCATCGAAACAATTTAGTATTACTTTAAAAAGGAATAAAAATGAGTATAAATTTTAATGAAATTTGTATATCTGCAAAAACAGCTTCGCGAGAATTTTCATTACTTGATGCTAAGCAAAGGAATCAAATATTGCTCCGTATAGCTTCAAGAGTTTTAGAGTCTAAAAATGAAATACTAGATGCAAATAAAATTGATTATGATAATGCTAAAGAAAGTGGTGCAGATGATCATATCCTAGATCGACTATATTTAAATGAGGAAAGAATAGATGCTATAGTTGATGGGGTGTATCAAGTAGTTGAATTAGAAGATCCTTTAGATATTGAATATGATACTACTGTGAGACCAAATGGTTTAAATGTAAGCAAAAGATCGGTACCTCTTGGAGTAATAGGAGCTATTTATGAAAGTAGACCAAATGTCACATTAGATATAGTAGCTCTATGTGTGAAATCAGGAAATGTCAGTATATTAAAAGGCGGTTCTGATACGCTAAGTACCAATAATGCGATTGTATCTTCTATCCACAAGGCTTTCGGCGACTTGAAGCTTAACCCAGATATTGTGCAATTTATAAACAGTTCTGATCGTAAATATGTAGATTCAATGCTCAATGCAATTGATTATATTGATTTGATTATACCTAGAGGTGGAGCTCAGCTCGTAAACATGGTTCGGGAAAAATCAAGAGTACCAGCTATAACTGGAGGTATAGGGGTTTGTCATATTTATGTCGACGAAACTGCTGATAAGAATAAAGCTATTGAAATAATTTACAACTCTAAAGTTCAAAGACCAAGTGTTTGTAATGCTTTAGATACAGTAATTTTTAACGAAAATATAAATAAAGATATAATTATAAGTGCAGTAAAGAAATTACTCGAATCAAAAGTTGAAGTCCGTGTTGATACTCAATGTTTTGATATCTTATCTTCCTTAAAAGAAGACTATCCGAATAGTATCTGTCTAGCATCAGATGATGACTGGGGGCAAGAATTTTTATCTCTTATATTATCAATAAGAATTACTGATTCTATAGAAAATGCAATTAATTATATAAATCAATATGGTGGGCATTCAGAAGCAATTATTTCTGAAAATCCAGATAATACAACACAGTTCTTAAAAGCAATTGATTCCTCAGCAGTTTTTGTGAATGCTAGTACTAGGTTTAATGATGGTGGAGAGCTTGGTTTAGGTGCGGAAGTAGCTATTAGCACATCTAAAATTCATGCTAGAGGACCAATGGGAATAAAAGACCTCACTAGTTACAAGTGGATTATTATCGGTGAAGGACAAATCCGGAATTAAATTCGTTCTATAAACCTGTTGGTGCTGCTGGTGGAAAGTATTCTTGTACTGGAATCTCTATTACACTTGGCATTCCCGATTTTATAGCTTCATTTACCGCATCACTTATTTGATCAGCTTTTTCAATATAGAAACCTTTTGCTCCAAATACTTCAGCAAGTTTATCAAATCTTGGATTGGTAAGGTTTACACCGACATAATGTTCCTCATGAAGACTTTTTTGCTGTGATTTTTCAGCTCCCATACAATTATTATTTAATACAATACTTACTAGTGGTATGTTGTGTCGGACAGCAGTGTTAATTTCACCACAAGTATATAGAAATCCTCCATCACCATGGATAGAAATTGCAGTTTTGCTAGGTCTCCCTAATTTTGTGCCAAGACCCACACTGTATCCCATTCCTAAAGCACCTTGACCAACATAATTAAACATCGTTCTAGGATGTTCAAACTTTAGTCTGTCGTAAGATAAACCAGGAGCTACACCTGCATCTATAGTAATCATAGCGTCTTCAGGAAAAATTTTGTTAAATTCAGGAAAAACTTGTTGTGGCATAATTGGATTTTCTGAAATATTTTCTTCATCTTTAAGACGGTTTAATCTTGATTGTGCCAAGTTTGTGAAAGTTTCTTTCCATTCTGGAAGGTTATTTCCTTCAGGTGCAGTAGAAGTAATATGTTTAATAAGTTGTTGTCCAACAGCTGCAGCGTCACCTACTATTCCAATAGCTACGGGATAGTTTCTTCCAATTTCAATGGGATCGATATCGATTTGTATAATTTTAGTCGAAGGGTTAATGATACTATAGTCCCAGGCCGTAGATGCTTGATTTATTCTTGTTCCTAGGGCCAGAATAACATCTGCTTTATTCATTGCTTCATGGGCCTCTCCAGATCCTCTAGACCCAGGAGGACCAACGTAATTTGGATGACTATTAGGTATTGCATCATGATGTCCATATGATGGGACAAGTGCCATGTCAAGTAATTCTGCTAATGCTACAGCTTCCTTAGACGCTTCGGAATCTAACACCCCGCCTCCAGCGAGTAATAATGGCGATTTAGCATTTAATAGCATTTGGGATGCGAGTTGAATTAATCCCTCATCTCCTTGAGTACGACTAATTGACCTATATGAAGCGGGTTTCAAAAATTCATCAGATATCATTTCTTTATCTAAGAGGTCACGAGGTATATCAAGTAAAACAGGACCTTGTTTACCAGAAAGAGCTGTTCTGAATGAATCTCGGATTAGTGATGGAACTCTGTTTGTTGTGTTAGCTTGTACGGCAATCTTTGTAAGAGGTTTTAATATATTTACTAAATCGAATGCTTGAGATCCATCTCTGCCAATATATTCCATAGCTGTATCACCAGAAATTATAACTACAGGAGCTCTTCCCTTATAAGCTAGTGATATTCCTCCGGCTAAATTAATTGTTCCTGCACCGGATGTTGTCATACACACAGACGGTTTCCCTGTTACCTTGGAATATCCATAAGCCATTAATGCAGCGCCTTCTTCATGCCTAGTATCAATGAATTTAATGTCTTCTCTACCGTATGTTTCAGTTACCATACTATTTGTCGTTAGACCAGTTACACCAAATAAGTATTCAACTTGTTCAGCTCTTAATAATTCAATTACTGCTCGACCAGCCTTCATGTTTTCCATTGTTAACTCTCTATTCTTATATAACTAAACTTTTCTTTGCATAACTTTCTGTACAGCGTTTTCAATACTTGCGGCAGTTAAGTTGTATTTCTCTAAAAGTTCAGAAGATTCTCCGGATTCTCCGTAGCTTGTTAATGCAACACTCTCTATGGGTATTGGGTGGTTTGAAGTTATTAGTTGTGATACGAGGCTATTAAGTCCTCCACGAATATAATGTTCTTCTGCTGTAACAAAAGCACCTGTTTTATTGGCTTGATTTAATATAGTTTCGGTATCTAGTGGGGATAAATTTGATAGATTAATCACTGAACAGTCTATACCAGATTTCAGTAAGTTATCTTTTGCTTCTAGTGCTGCAGAAACCATTATGCCACAAGCGAGTATTGTTGCATCATTACCATTATGTAAAACTTCTGCTTTTCCTAATTCGAATTTGTAGTTTTTGTCATGAATTATTGGTGATGATGCTCGTGATGTTCGAATATAAAATGGACCAGGAGTTTCTATAGCAGTTTTTATTGCTTGCGCAGCTTCAGGGCCATCAGAAGGAATTATCACATTAAATCCAGGGAGTGTACACATTAAACCTATATCCTCGATAGATTGAGCAGAACTTCCATCTTCTCCAACGGTTAGACCTGCATGGCTACATACAATTTTTACGTTTGCGTGTGGCTGGGCAATTTGCATTCTAATTTGATCAAATGGTCTACCAGTGCCAAAAACTGCAAAAGTGGTAGCAACAGCTATTTTCCCACAGGAAGCAAGTCCTGCTGCAACACTCATAATGTTTTGTTCTGCAGGACCAAAATCAAAAAAACGGTCAGGAAATTCATGGCCAAATAGATGGGCAAATGTAGAAACATTAAGATCTCCTCCGACAACTACCACATCGTTATTTTCATGCCCCAGTTCAAGTAATGCTTTTCCAAAGGCTTCTCTTGTTGCAATTGATTCCATAGTATTTCCTTAATAATTTTCGGATATTTTTGATAGTAATGAATCAGAAATATTCATTTGTTTTCCAGCTTCTAAAACTGATTTTTTTGAAAACTTGAGTTCATGTAGTGCAGCTATCAATTGTTCAACAGTCGGAGCCTTCCCATGGAACCCAGGATTGTTTTCCATAAAACTCACACCTTTACCTTTGACAGTGTCTGCTATTATTACGGTTGGCTTTGTTGTGTCTGAAATTGCTTTTTTGAAGCTTGATTCTAAAGATTTAGTATTATGACCGTTACATTTGATAACACTCCATCCAAAGGAGCTCCATTTATTTCCGAGAGGTTCTAATGAAGAAACTTCATCAGTAAATCTATCATTTTGTATTTTATTTCTATCTACAATTGCAGTAAGTTTTGAGAGGTTGTAATGTGATGCTGACATTGCAGCTTCCCAAATTTGACCTTCTTCACATTCACCATCCCCTAATAATACAAATGTGTTGTATTTTAGCTTGTCAATTTTTTCAGCTAACGCCATTCCAACACCAAATGATAATCCTTGACCAAGAGATCCTGCAGACATTTCAACTCCCGGTGTTCCTATGTGTGTATGTCCTTGTAAATGACTTCCTAATTTTCTAAAACCACCTAAATCACTTCTAGGGAAAAAACCTCTATGGGATAGAACTGCATACATGCCAGGACTAGCATGTCCTTTACTTAATACAAAACGATCTCTCTTTTTATCACTTGGGTTTTGGGGATCAATATTCAATATTGAATTATATAGAGTAATTAGGATTTCTAATTCTGAAAGAGAACCTCCAGCGTGACCACTATTAACATTGGTGATCATCATTAAAATATCGCGTCGTAAATCAGAAGATACCTTTTTTAAATCAACATTTTGGTTATTGTTATTTCTCATGGAATGTTGCTCCTTACATCAGCCAAGACATTATAACAATCATTTTTTTAATGTTCTACTAATTATGTTGTAAATTTAATGATTTATAGTTTACTATTAGCGCCAAAGTTTATACTTATTGAGATGAATGTGATTTGAATTTTCATAAAAATATCTTTTATGGTTGGTACGTTGCATTTGCAGCTTTTCTACTCGGAAGTCTTTCATACGGTTTTGGAGTAGTAAGTTTTGGCGTGTTTTTAGGCGCGATGACAACAAGTTTGGGATGGAGCTCTGGATTACTTTCTGGTATATATGTTGCTGGTAGGTTATTAGGGTTATTAGTTAATCCAATTGTTGGGTTTACTCTAGATAAACATGGCCCCAAAAAAATCATATTTTTAGGAGTTGCTTTAGTATTTCTAGGTTCAATATTTATATTTTATACAACCAACTTCTGGTTTTTTTTCATTATTTATTCTTTATTTATTAGCGTGGGTTTTATTTGCTTGGGGCATACTGTTTCTGACAGTACTGTTTCTAAATGGTTTATAACAAAACGTAACAGAGCTATGGCTATTTCTACTATGGGTTTATCGTTTGGTGGAATCATAATACCTATACCTGTTTCACTTGTTATAGAACAATATGGTTGGCAATCTGGATGGTTAGTCGTTGGTGTTAGTGTTTTAATATTAGGTTCTTTTGCAGGTTTCATTATGTATAAGGACCCTGAATCTATTGGACTTTTACCTGACGGTAAAAATGCTAATTCTTTAAAAAATACACAAGATAACACAGATATCTCTGAAGAAATAAACTTTTCATTAACTGATTCAGCTAAACACCGTGCCTTTTGGTATATTTCAATCGGTACTACTTTAGCTGGAACTGCTATTAATGGAGTAAATATCCATTTAATCTCTTATTTATATCATTTTGGTTTAACATTAAGTCAGTCTGCGATATTACTTAGTTCATTATATTTTATATCAACTATAGCTAAGCCAATGTGGGCTGTAATAAATGAAAAACTACCTACTAGATATTGTTTATCACTATGTTATTTAGGTGGAGGTATTGGTCTTTTATTATTATTAATTGCTAATACAGTTGCAGGTATAATTTTATTTGCTTTTGTTTATGGTTTAACTAGAGGTGCGCAATCTTTTATGTCTGCACTAATTTGGCCAGATTATTTTGGTAGAGAACATATAGGTTCAATTAGAGGGACTGTTACAAGTATGGGAATAATAGCATCGGCTGGAGGGCCTTTGTTGGCAGGAGTGTTATTTGATGTTTTTGGATCTTATAATATTCCATTTCTAGTATTTGTTATATTTTTTTTCATCTCAAGTTTTTTTATTTTCATAGCCAAAAAACCAACGATCTAAGGATACTAATGAATTCTTCACTTATTGTTGATAGCCATACTCATATCCTCCCATCATTTGTTAATGATAATAGGAAAAGATACTTAGAAACGGATAACACTTTTAAAGAATTGTTTAGTAATGGTGAGAAAATTGCCTCAGCTGAAGAACTAATAGATAGTATGGACCGAAACAATATTGACTGTTCTATAGTTTTAGGTTTCGGATGGAATGATATAGAATTAGCTCGTCGTTCTAATGAATATATAATAGAATCTCATACAAAATATCCTTCACGAATTATCCCATTTTGTTCTGTAAACCCTAATTGGGGTGATTATGCCATAGACCAAATATTGGAATATTTACCTTATGGTATGGCAGGTATTGGTGAGTTGCATCCATCATCACAACAATTTGAATTAGAAGACCCCCAAATAGCTTCTTTTTGGAATACGTTAATAGAAAATAACCTGCCATTACTACTACATACTTCGGAACCTGTGGGTCATGTCTATCCAGGTAAAGGCAATATTTCTCTTTCAAAAATCACAGACTTTATTAGTGATAATGCTCAGTTAGAAATAATATGTGCCCATTGGGGAGGGGGGCTGATATTTTATAACTTGATGCCGGAAATCAGTTCCATTTTTACAAATACATACTTTGATACAGCTGCTTCAAATTATTTATATGATGATTCTATTTTCCCTATAGCTTCACAATTGGTAAAACCAGAAAAAATTATTTTTGGGTCAGATTATCCTGTAATTTCACAAACAAAAGTTTTAAATAGTTTGGTTGCTAAAATTGAAAATAAAAACTTAAAAGAAGATGTATTAGGTAAAAATATATTAAAACTACTCAGAAAAGAAATATAAGCTATTTAGATATAAAAAAAATCTATAGCATTCAATGGAAAAATTAATTAATGTGCATAATGTTCTACTAATTCCGTATAAAATGTTGACTTTTTGTAGAATATAGATTACTATTGCACCAATGTAGAGATTTGTTTACAGGTTGTTGAAGGTGGAGGAGCAATTATGTCAAATACAGAATCACAATCATTTCCTAACTGTCCGCAATGTGATGGTGTTTTAGTACCCCTTTCTGATTTTGGAAGTCAGGGTGCGTCAATACTTTACAAGGCATGGGTTTGTACGTCAGTACCAGATTGCAATATGAATATCAAAATCCGAAATGGTGACGTTATTATAAACGAACCAATAATGGATGGGTCTGGGTACGCACCACGAACTAGATAAAATAATCATAACTAACTATTAATACTGTATAATTGCAGTATGAAATCTTTATTTAGTGTTTTAAGTAGTTATAAATTCAGAAGTGTAATTCTTTACACTTTTATGTCTGTTGGTTTATTTTTGATTCTAGTTACATTAATTTTTTTAATATATCGTAGCCAAGCTACTGCTGAACTTTCAGAATTAAATTACGACATCACAATTACCAATAATAATTCACAAGATACAACTCTCAACCTAACCCCAACTAGCAATATAGTTGGTGCTCCTTCTGCTGATTTAACTGAAGTAAAAGATCCAATTCTAAATTCTAAAGTTAATTCACCTTCTCAATATAAGATGTTCCCTTCAGATGTAACTTTTTCAAACTGGGATTTATCATTAGACAAGGACGATTTGATTATTCCCCAGGATAATATTGATCTGGAGTATTATGATAAATGGACTTCATTTTATTTAGACAAAAAATTTCTTGTTGATGGTATATCTAAATTAAACAAATTGTATATACCATCAATATCACTTGAATCGGCACTTGATGGTTTGGAAATAAACGATGTAGGTGATTCCTCTAAATACGAAACCCCAAATAAAGTTGTTGGTTACATCCCCTCAACAATAGAGTCAGATAAAAAGAATATATGGTTTTTTGGTCACTTAGAAAGTCCACTATATGGGGAAGGATCTATATTCAAAAAACTTCCTGAAATACCTGATCTATTAAGATCTGGGGAAGATGTATTTGTATATTTTGATGATGAATATTTTATGTATAAATACAAAATTGTTTCTTCTAAAGTGGTCCACGAAGATGAATTAACTTTATATGATTCTGATTCATATTCATTAACTTTGGTAACATGTGTTCCTAAATGGGTCTATGACCATAGACTAGTACTAACCGGTGAATTATATTCATATGCAGTCAAATAATATTTATTTATCC
Source organism: Dehalococcoidia bacterium (assembly GCA_022450525.1). Taxonomy (GTDB): domain Bacteria; phylum Chloroflexota; class Dehalococcoidia; order Lucifugimonadales; family UBA6952; genus UBA6952. The sequence continues at coordinate 86,363 of JAKUQA010000003.1, forward strand.
AACTTGACACTACATATATCTAAACCTATACTTCTGGTAAAATTGAATATGTAAATGCAATGAAGAGGATTAGTACATTTTTGGCTAGGTACAGAGAGCTGGAGTTGCTGAGAACCAGCACCAAAAGTGAAGATGGAATGGACCTTGGAGCAGTATTTCTGAACATTATAGTATGAAGTACCGGTTAAGCACCGTTAAAAGCTTGATTAATATGATTAATCAATGAGTGGCTATATAAGCAATTAGGGTGGCAACGCGGTATCCCGTCCCTTGTTAGGGGATGGGATTTTTTTTATGAAAGAGAGAATATGAAAAAAAGAATTTTAACAGGTATAAGACCAACGGGAAAATTACATTTAGGTCATTATGTAGGAGCTTTAGAAAATTGGATTCGTCTTCAAGAAGAGTACGATTGTTTTTTTCTAATTGCAGATTATCAAGCATTGGGTGATCACATTGATGAAATGGACAATATTAAAATAGCTGTTCGTGATGTAGTTTTGGATTGGTTGAGCGTAGGGCTTGACCCAGTTAAATCTACATTTGTTGTACAAAGCTATGTCCCTGAACATGCTGAACTTGCTATGCTTCTATCAATGTTGACTCCTTTAGGAATGCTAGAACGAAATCCAACATTGAAATCAGAAAGAGAAAGAATATCAAATACAAGTTTATCAGTTGGGTTTTATACCTATCCCGTGAGCCAAGTCGCAGATATTCTGCTGCCTAAAGCCGATTTAGTTCCAGTTGGAGAAGATCAATTGCCACACATTGAAATGACGAGAGAAATTGCCAGAAGATTTAATAATAGATATGGAAATGTTTTTCCAGAGCCTGATAGCTTAGTCGGACGTGTAGCCAGATTATTGGGAACTGATGGGCAGTCAAAAATGAGTAAAAGTATCGGTAATGTTATATATTTATCTGATGATGCTGATGCCGTAAATAAAAAAATAATGTCAATGTATACAGACCCAACCAGACTAAGAGCAACTGATCCAGGTCATATAGAAGGCAACCCTGTATTTCAATATCATGATGCATTTAATACTAATACAGAAGAGGTTAATGATCTTAAAGAACGTTATACACAAGGAAAAGTCGGCGATGTTGAAGTTAAGCAGAAACTTATAGTTGCAATTAATAACTTCTTAGACCCTATAAGAGAAAAACGTAATAAGTATGAAAATGATATAAGTTTTGTTAATGAATGTATTGAAGAAGGTTCCGCAAAGGGCAAAGTAACTGCAGATAAAACCATGTCTGAAGTTCGTGAAAAAATGGGATTAAATTATGTATCATCCGTCAATTGAAAATGTAAAAAATATAGCGAATCAGGGTTATAATCTAATTCCGATATACCGTGAGATCAATGCCGATCTTGAAACTCCAGTTTCTGTATATTTAAAAATCGCAAGAGATAAATATTCTTTTTTATTGGAAAGTGTAGAAGGTGGAGAACGACAAGCTCGGTTTAGTTTTATAGGTTGTGATCCATACAAAGTTATTGAAACTGGTAAAGGAACTATAAACGGTGAAGTTGATCCTTTAAACCTGATCGAAACAGAATTAGGTAAATATAAGGCGTATCCTTCAGAGGACTTACCGCGCTTTTTAGGTGGTGCAGTTGGGTATTTATCTTATGATACTATACGTTATTTTGAACCAAGAATTCATTTGCCGGATTATGACCCAATCGGCATACCTGAGTCAATTTTATTATTAACAGATACTGTTATTGTATTTGATCATATTAGACATGTTATTAAAGTTGTTTCACATGTTAGAACAGATGGAAATATTCAAGAAAAATACAATGAGGCAGTAAATAAGATTGAAATTATTTTGAAGGATTTATCAAAATCACTGTCAGTTCAAAAGAATGATTATGATAACAATTCAAAATTTGTATCAGAAACAAAGGTTAATTTTGAATTACCTCAGTATTCTGAAATCATTGAAAAATGTAGGGATTATATTATTGCTGGAGATGTTATTCAAGTTGTCGTTTCTAAAAGAACTTCTAAAACAACCCAAGCTCATCCGTTTAATATTTATAGATCATTAAGAAAATTAAATCCTTCTCCATATATGTATTATCTTAATTTTGGTGAATTTAATATAATTGGTGCTTCGCCTGAAGCTTTAGTTAGAGTTGAGGATGGATATATATATAGCTATCCATTAGCCGGAACAAGCCCTCGAGGTGATACGAATGATCAAGACAAAGAGTTTGAAGATAAATTGTTAGCAGATGAAAAAGAACGTGCCGAACATATTATGTTAGTAGATCTGGCTCGTAATGATGTTGGACGTGTAGCAAAAACCGGTTCAGTTGAAGTAGTAGATTTAATGCGAATAGTTAAATATTCACATGTCATGCATATTGAATCTGAAGTTAGAGGAATACTGAGGGATGATTGTACCATTTATGATGCCCTTCGATCCTGTCTTCCCGCAGGAACATTGTCTGGAGCTCCAAAAGTTAGAGCCATGGAAATTATATATGAAATGGAAAATGCAAAACGAGGTCCATATGGAGGTGCAATAGGGTATTTTAGTTTCAATGGGAATATGGATACAGCGATACCAATTCGTACAATCGTATATAAGGATAATACTGCCTATATCCAAGCTGGTGGAGGAATAGTATTTGATAGTGAACCTCAATCAGAATATCAAGAAACTATTAATAAAGCTTCAGCACCCTTAAGAGCAGTTGAGCATGCCGATGAATTTGATGAATATACAATTTAATTATCTGTTTTTGGAGATATAAATCATGATAGCTTTAATTGATAATTATGATAGCTTTACATACAACTTATACCAATACATATTGGAAATAAGAGCGGACGTTCAAGTATTTAGAAATGATAAAATCACTTTGGAAGATATAATTGAATTAGATCCATCTCATATCATCATATCTCCAGGTCCTTGCACTCCGTTAGAAGCAGGTATTTCTGTTGATGTTATTAGGGAATTATCAAAAAATATTCCTACTCTTGGTGTATGTTTAGGTCACCAATGTATAGGACATGTTTTTGGAGCCAAAGTATCCTTTGCTGGAGAAATTAAACATGGTAAAACTTCAACAATACACCATGATGGGAATGGTCTTTTTAATGATATTCCATCACCGTTTGAAGGAATTAGGTATCATTCATTAGCGGTAGAAAAGGATAGTATACCTGAAGAATTAATCGTTACAGCATGGACAGAGAATGACTTAGTTATGGGATTACGCCATAAAGAATATCCTATCGAAGGTGTACAATTCCACCCAGAATCAATAATGACTGAACACGGAAAAAAGATCATAAATAATTTTTTCGAAAAATATAAATGATTTAGGTAATGGAGAATAATTATGTTAAATAATAGTATAGAAAAACTAATTCTAGGAAACGATTTAAGTATTGATGAATCTAAACAGTGTATGGATTTTATTATGAACGGAGAAGCTACTTCTGCTCAGATTGCTGCTTTTCTAGTTTCTCTTCGAATAAAGGGAGAAACTGTGGGTGAAATAACAGGGATGGCTACATCTATGCGAAATAATTCTTTAACAGTACCTAATACATCTTATTTAGTGGATACTTGTGGTACTGGAGGTGATGGGTTTGGAACAATTAATGCGTCCACTATTTCTGCAATAATAGCCGCATCTGGAGGAGTTAAAGTAGCTAAGCATGGCAATCGAGCAGCTTCTAGTAAAAGTGGTAGCGCAGATGTTCTAGAAGGTTTGGGTGTAGTTATTGATCTGTCTCCAGACCTAGTTGCTGAATCAATAGAAAAAACGAATTTTGGATTTATGTTTGCCCAAACTTTTCATCCTGCAATGAGACATGTCGGACCAACTAGAAGAGAACTTGGTATCAGAACAGTATTTAACTTTTTGGGACCATTAACTAACCCTGCTAAAGCCAATGCTCAAGTTCTGGGTGTTTCTGACCCATCGATTGGTGAAAAAATGGCAAATGTTCTTAAATCTTTTAATATTGAGCATGCTTTGATAGTTCATGGTTTAGAAGGGTTAGACGAAATTTCAGTGTGTGGGCCTAGTCAAATTTGGGAAGTTACAAAGGAAGGTATAAAAGATTATCAAATTGTTCCTGAAGATTTTGGAATTCAGAGATATGATATCAACGATCTTCGAGGAGGAGAAATTTCTGATAACGTGGTGATGTTCCAAGAAATAATACGAGGCAAGGGAACAGCAGTAGACTTTGTTGTTTTAAATGCAGCAGCAGTTTTATTTGTTGGGAATAAAGTTACATCTATTTTAGAAGGTGTCGAATTAGCTAGAGAATTGATTGCTGATGGTTCAGTTACTTCTAAATTAGAAGAAATAATACAAACAACTCAAAGCTTAAAGTCTGTATGAGGATTGAAAATGGAAAAACCTTCTATTTTAGAGAAAATTTTATTAACTAAGCAAAAGTATTTAGAGATACAAAAGAAAAATACACCCATTGAATTATTAATTCGTGATATTGAAGAAAATAACATTCCAAAGAATTTTTCAGGTTCACTTATGGGTGATAGCGTGATGCTTATTGCCGAAATGAAAAAAGGGTCTCCTTCTAAAGGAATTATTTCTCAACAATATGAACCAAAAGAAATAGCTATAAAATATTCTGATTCTAATGTTGCGGCAATATCTATTTTGACAGATAAAGATTATTTTTATGGAGATATTTCACATCTAGATGATGTAAGCTCTCTTTTGAAATCAACAAGTATCCCCATATTTCGTAAAGATTTTATTATTGACGAATATCAGATCTATGAATCTAGAAAACATGGTGCTGATTCTTTATTACTGATGGCATCTGCTTTGGAACCATTTGATTTGAAGAGATTAATAGAATTATGTAATAAATTATGGATACAACCTTTGGTTGAAACTCATAATAAAGAAGAATTGCAAATAGCTTTAGATTCAGGTGCTGATATCATAGGTATAAATCATAGAAACCTGCATGATTTTTCAATGGACATGAATTTAGTTGAAAAATTAATGCCAATAATCCCAAACGGGAAAATTGTAGTTGCAGAAAGCGGTATTAATTCGTATGAAGATGTTAAAAGAATGAAAAGTTTAGGAGTAAATGCTGTTTTAGTTGGAGAATCTATTATGCGTGCAGAGAATATAGATCTGAAGATAAAAGAATTGATGGGAATTTAATGAAGGTTAAAATTTGTGGCGTACGCGACGTGAAATCAGCATTAGTTTGTGAAAGTTCTTCTGCTGATTTTATTGGTTTAAACTTTGTTCCAAATGTTCATAGAAAAGTTGATATATCATCTGCAATAGAAATTTCAAATTCGATTAATACTATTAAAAAAGTGGGAGTATTTGCAGATCAACCGATAGAGCATGTTGTATCCATAATTAATCAATGTGATTTGGACTATGCTCAGTTGAGCGGTAATGAAAATTTAGAATATTGTATGCAAATAGGTTTCCCCGTTATCAAATCAATTAAAATTGACTTTAATTCAAATATTAGAACTATTAAAGAAACTATTTTCCCCCAAATAGATAATTTGATTCATAATAAGATAATACCACTTGTAGAATCATACGTACCTGGATCCTATGGAGGTACTGGTACGGAAATTTCTATAGACTTAGCTAAACAAATTGCTGAAAACTTCGATATAATTCTAGCTGGTGGATTAACACCATTAAATGTCAAAAATATGGTAGATTATATTAAACCTTGGGGTGTCGATGTAGCTAGTGGCGTTGAATCAGAAAAAAAACAAACTACAAATCAAATTATAGAATTTATTTCAAATGCAAAGAACGGTGATAATGAATAAGGAATCTAAAATATTATGGCCAAATGATAAGGGTAGATTTGGAGAATTTGGTGGAAGGTACGTACCAGAAACACTTATTCCAGCTCTTGATGAATTACTTGAATCATATGAAAAAATTAAAACAGATAAAAGCTTTATTAAAGAATTTTCTACTTTATTAGAACATTTTGTTGGTCGACCAACTCCTTTATATTTTGCTGAAAATCTTACAAAATATTTTAATGGACCAAAAATATATCTCAAAAGAGAAGACTTATCTCATACTGGCGCACATAAAATTAACAATGCTATAGGTCAAGCTCTCTTAGCCAAAAAGATGGGTAAAACTCGTATTATTGCTGAGACTGGAGCAGGCCAACATGGAGTGGCAACAGCTACGGTCTGCGCTAAATTAGGTTTGGAATGTCACGTTTATATGGGGTCTATTGATATTGAAAGGCAAAACCCAAATGTACGTAGAATGGAATTATTAGGTACTAATATTATTCCTGTTAATAGTGGTACCAAAACCCTTAAAGATGCAATTAATGAGGCAATAAGAGATTGGGTCAGTAATGTAGATACCACTCATTATCTAATTGGAAGTGCTATAGGGCCACATCCGTATCCTGTTATCGTTCGTGATTTTCAATCAGTAATTGGTGCAGAGGTTAGAGAGCAAAGTCTCAAACAATTAGGAACATTACCAAATGCAGTCATAGCATGTGTTGGTGGTGGTAGTAATGCAATTGGTATATTTTACCCTTTTATTAATGATTTAGATGTTAAATTAATTGGTGTTGAAGCAGGAGGTAAGGGCGAAAATACTGATGCTACAGCTGCAACATTAGTCAAAGGGACCCCAGGAGTTCTTCATGGAACGTATACATACTTATTACAAGACAACTATGGGCAAATTCAAGAAACTCATAGTGTTTCTG
>JAKUQA010000004.1 GCA_022450525.1 Dehalococcoidia bacterium
TTGGTGTTGGTGTGGGTGTTGGGGTGGATGTAGGTATGAGTGTTGATGTTGGTGTTGGTGTAGATGTGGGTGTGGGTATGGGTGTTGGTGTGGGTATGGGTGTGGGTGTTGTTAAATTTGCGGGAGTAGATGTTGATATAGAATTGATTATAGCTGTTGGTGTGGAAATAGATGTAGTTTCTGGTTTTTCAATATCATCAAGGGTAGTACCACAACCAAGCATAGTAAATGAAAGTAATAGCGTAATAATTGATTTGTTCATATCTTCAGGATTGTATCATATAGCGAATATAGGTCTAAATTAGAATTTACACTATATAATTTCAATCATAATATTTATTGTTCCTCCATTAAATCATTATTAATTTTTATATCATTATTATCAGTGTTATCAGTAATTTGGCCTGCTTGCATAATTGCATTTCTCATTTGATCAGAAAAATCTGACATAGAACTAGGTGAGTGCGGTATAAAAATACTTGAGGTATTTGGTGCAGAAGCAATACTCTTCAGGCTATCAAAATACTGAGTTAATAGTACTAAATTCATTACTTCCATAGGACCTGTTCCAGAAATACTTTTTTGGAAATCGTCAATCGATTCTTTTAAGCCATCTATTATTGCTTTACGTTCATTTGCAATTCCTAGTCCTCTTAAAGCATCGCTCTCTGCTTCAGCCTCTGCTTGTTTTACAATAATTATTTTTTCAGCTTCACCTTTTTCAGTAGCAGCTACTCTTAAACGCTGGGCTTCGTTAATTTCATTCATTGCAGCTTTTACTTTTGCATCAGGGTCAATATCCGTAACTAAGGCTTTAACAATGCCATACCCAAATTGAATCATGATGTCATCAAGCTCAGATTTAACAGCTACAGCAATTTCATCTTTTTTCTCAAAAAGATTATCGAGGCTTAAAAGAGGCACCCTTGCTCTTACTACATCAAATACATAGGATGTAATTTGTTGCTCCGCATTATCAAGACGGTAAAATGCTTCAAATTCTTTTCCTTCTAAAATAACAAATTGGACCGAAATTGAAACTTTTACAAAAACATTATCTTCTGTTTTTGTTTCTACAGGTACATCCAATTGTCGGATACGCATACTTTCAGCTCTACTAGCTTTATCTACAAAAGGTATTTTAACATTTATACCTGGGCGAGCAATTCGTTTATACTTACCAAATCTTTCTACTACTTTGAATGTTTGTTGTTGTACTGTAAAAATTGTATTGAACAATAGTAGAACAATTAATGGTAATAAAATTAATGCTTCCATAATGATCTCCTTAAAGAATTAATTTGCATCCAAGAATATTATAGCATGGAAACCTTGTATATAAATTGCTAAGATGTTTAAATATTTGAATTCAAATTACTGTTGGCCAAGATTTCTAGAAATAAGACAACCTTAATGATTTAAACTAATTAATAAGGACCGTTTATGATCTTAGATAATAAACTTAGCAATAAAGAAATAATCGTACTGGATGGAGCGACTGGTAGCGAAATCGCAAGACTAGGTGCAGAGATGAATTCTTCTGCATGGTGTGGCGTTGCTAATAAAACTCACCCTGAAATTGTTCGTCAAGTTCATGAAGAATATATTCGTGCAGGTGCAGATATAATAACTGCTAATACATTTTCTACAAGTCGTCATTGTTTAGCTGGTGCTGATCTTGCTGATGAATCAATAGCAATTACAACAAAAGCTGTCCAAATAGCACGAGAAGCTGTAGAAAATATTGGAGCAAATCGACCAATAGCAATTGCAGGATCCATGTCTAATATGGTTGCCTGGATACCGGGTACTGTCAGCCCTGATCCTCGATTCCTTCCAACACCCGAAGAAGAGTTAGATAACTACCGAGAACTAGCACAAACATTAGCTAATTCTGGTGTTGATATATTACTTATGGAAATGATGAGAGATATCGATCGATCAACTAGAGCAGTAAAAGCAGCTGTAGAAACAGGATTACCAGTATGGATAGGTACTAGTTGTACCCTACTGCCAAATGGTAGTGTAAGTGCATGGAACTCACTTATGGAAGAACCTGAAAGCAGGCTTTCATCTGATCATGTTTCATCAGTTAAAAACACTTCTTATAACTCCCTTTTAGAGTCTATGATATCGTTTCAACCACAAGTAATGGGGGTTATGCATAGCACAGTAGAAACAACAAATATAGGCCTTAACACACTACACGATCATTGGCAGGGGCCAGTTATGGCATATCCTGAAACGTCATCTGAAGTGAGACGAGGAATTAGACATGAAATAGAACCTGCTGTTTTCGCAAAACATTGTCGTGACTGGGTTGAAAGTGGAGTTCAAATCATAGGTGGTTGCTGTGGAACGACTATAGAACACATCCGTGCTTTGGTATATGAGCTAGGTGATGTTATTAGTGATCGCCACTAGCTAAAGGATATCCAATAATACAATAACCTAATTTTTTTCCATTTTTACTAATACCGGGTTTAATCATCCAGTTATATGATGATTTTTCTAATCCTATTAATAACGACTTGATATCTCGTTCTGAATATATTCTTGCAAGAGATGCTTGCCCATCCCATGCATAACAAACTGGAATTATTGGAATTAAATAAGTGAATATTAATTGCCCGAAAGTTAATGGTTTACAAAAAGGTGTCAATATTAAAGCTGATATAAAGTTTACTGCTAATGATAGAGGTAATATAAGTAACCAGACAATAAAAGGTAAAAAATGAGTACCCATCTCATATATTAGTATAATTTCATTGTTTTCTTGGCACGACTTAAGAAGCTTAGCTGCCTTCTTAGGATTTATGTGATGAAAACAATTAATTAAAGTTTTAAGACCTTTAGGAGTTTGATATAAATTTTCAGCATCAAGTTTTTCTCTATTGTATTCAATATAGGGGTTATTTTGATTATTAATTTCATTTACTACTTTTTCATTAGGATACAAATCTGTAAGTAACAACTTCACTTTTTTCGTTTTTGTACGTGAATTAAGTTCATCAACAACACTAATCATAACACCGCCAGAACCAGATCCAATATCAATAATTTGATCGATATTATTCATATTTTTAAGGTCAATTATTAAATCAAGTAAAATCTCTTTAATACCTAAAAATCTTTGTAATACAGCAAGCAAATTTGTTGTTGACACCCTTATCCAGTTTGGAAACCAATGAAAATCTTCGAACTCAAAAAGTTGCTTTCTATTCATCATTTTACTCATTTAAACATTTGATAATTACATGTTTAGTTCTTTTCGTTTTCTGCGAAAAAACAAAGCAAACCATACGCATGGCAATATAAAAAATTGACCGATTAAAAACGCGAAAAGTAATCCTAATTCTGTAGGCCTTGAAAAGTCATAAATGAAATAAAGGGTTAAAACCCAGAAAAAAGATTCAAGTGTAAGATATAAACTTTTTTTACTCATAACACCTAATATGGTAACTCGCCATAAGCAAGAAATAATATTATCCACAAAATCGCTGCATAAAATACTACAGGTATAAATCCTTTACTCAAAGAATTAAGTGAATTAAACATTGAAGTTAATTTACTATTTGGAAATATTTCATTTAATATATTTTTTGTAAAATAAACACTGATTACTGAAAAAATAATGACAAAAATATGAAGTCTGATCATGTATATAATCCTAACTCAACTGTATATAATCCATAATACCATTCGTATAAATTTGATGCTATACTGCATGAAATAATTTAACTCTATAAATAATTTTTATAGAGACTTGAAGGGAACACCAAATGACTTCAATAAATTTTAATGAACTAGCGTCAAAATCTATTCCTAAATCAATAATTATGCCAACTCCTGCCCAAGACGCAAAATATATTTTCTCTGTTACATATACTGATCCCGAAGCTATGGAACTTGATGATTTAGCATATAGTGCATCAAATATCATCCCAAAGGAAGGAAGAGATCTAGCAACTTATCCACCAACACTAGGACATGAAGGTCTTAGAGAATTCATAGCAAATGACCTCAAAGCCAATAGAGGAAATATTAAATTAAACCAAGAGAACATTTTTCTTTCAAGCGGAGCTGGAGGATCAATAGAAACGTTAGTTGATGCGTTTATTGACGACGGAGATGTCGTTATGATGGAGGAATTTAGTTATCATGGTAGCTTGAATATGTTTTTACGCAAAGGAGCTAAACCAGTTCATGTAAAAATGGATGAAAACGGTATGGATACACAAGCCTTAGAAGATGAAATAACAAAAAATATAAATGCAGGTGTAAAGCCTAAATTTATTTACACTATTCCGGTTTATCATAACCCAACAGGTGTAACACTCTCCCAGAGTAGACGAGAGGAGATGATAGAAATCTCAAATAAATATAATATTCCAATTATAGAAAACGAATCCTATGCAGATTTTCTTATAGATGGTGAAAAACTCCCTCCAGCCATGATAGGAATGGATGGAGGAGACAATGTATTTTACATCTCAGCGTATACTAAACTTCTAGGATGCGCATTAAGATTAGGTTTCACCATGTTCCCAGAAGAAGCAAGAGAAACTCTATCAAGAGTTGGTTTTGGAACTAGTCCAAGTCATCTTACTTCTATGGTAGTTAATGAATATTTACGTGAAAATAAAAACAGATATGTTCAAGGTGTTGCAAAATCACTAGAAAACAAAAGAGATGCTATGCTTAGATCTTTAGAAACATATTTTCCTTCGACATGTAAGTGGAGTGCACCTTCTGGAGGGATGATCATTTGGGTAGAATTACCTAAGGGGTGTAATACTTGGGATGTTTATGACAAAGCTTTAGCCAGAGGCGTTTCATATAACCCCGGACAAATATTTAGAGCCGATAGAGCAGGTGAGAACTTCTTAAGGCTAACTTATACTCACAACTCTACAGAAGAAATTACTGAGGGGATATCTATACTTTCAGAAGTTTTCAATGAAGAAGGCTTCTTTGAATCATAAAACCCAAAATCTCATAATAATAAATATACGGAATATATAATTTTGAATGAAATACAAATACTAAAATCTGGTTTGAGAGGGATGCATAATCTCTTAGATAAGGCTCTTAACGATATGAGCCTTGAACAATGGAATTACTGGCCTCCTGAAGGAGGAGTAAGTGCTTTTTTTTCACTTTGGCACTATGTAAGAACAGAAGATAATATAATTAATTATGTAATAAAAAAAGAAAACACTATATGGCTGGAACATAAATATAATGAAGCCTTCGCTTTGCACAGAACCTCACAAGGTACAGGAATGACTCACGAACAAGCAAAAGAAGTAATAATACCTGATATTTCGCTATGGAAAGACTATCAAAATAAAGTTTGGCAATCTACAGATGATTTTCTTGAAAATATAGACATTCAAGAACTCCATAAACATGAAATAATAATAAAACCCCTACCAGCAATGACATTGTGGAGAGGTTTATTTAATATATGTTTGACTCATGGTTATCGACATGTTGGAGAAATTGAACATGCAAGAGGCTTAGTGGGATTAGGCGGCTTAGTAATATAAAAAAGGATATGTATGAAATTTGCTGAATCTGGCTGTATGCTTCTCGTATTTTTAGGAATATTAATTTTTTTCGGCGTGTTAGCTTTTCTGAGTTATAGGCACATGATTATCTTTTAAAATTAACGTTTAATTGTTAAAGTAGCTAAAATCACAAAAATACTCGCAAATATAACTAATGCAAATATTTGGCTACTGACACCTGAAAGATTTGATCCATCAATCATAATTAAACGTAACCCTTCGACTCCATAAGTTAGTGGAAGTACCTTGGAAATATTTTGTAAAAGATTTGGTAGATTTTGTACTGGTTGGATAACGCCAGACAAAAATATTTGAGGTGCAAGTAGAAGAGGTATAAATTGAATGACCTGAAATTCATTTTTAGCAAATGTAGATATAAAAACTCCTAAATTAACCGCTACTATTGCCATAAGTATTACCACAATAAACATGTGCCATATTTCTCCTTGATATGAAATATCTAGAATAAATATTGTAAAGAAGAGGATAATATTTGATTGAATAAATGCAAAAAAGAAAAAACTTATCGAATAACCAAACATAATATCTGCACGACTGACTGGTGTTGTTAATAATCGATCTAAGGTACCTAAAGCACGCTCTCTCAAAAAGCTTATTCCGGTCAAAATGAATGTAAAAAATAATACAAAAGTACATATAAGAGCAGGAGCAACAAAATTTAAAAGTTGTGGATTTTTATTAAAACTAGCACCTACTAATGACATTACAACAAGTGGGGCAGCAAAGATCATGGCTAGAGATCGATGATCTAGTAAAATTTGTTTAACAATCCTCTTTGTAATTGCTATTGTTCTAGCAAAGGTCATTATTATTATCCAGAGAGTTAAAATAAAGAAAAGAATCTTCAAGGGTTGCAGTAGAATTTCCCGTAGCTTTTATTAATTCTTGTGGAGAATTCTCTGCAATAATATTGCCATTTTTCAGAAATATTAGACGGTCACAATGTACAGCGTCATCCATGGTATGGCTTGTAATAAACAAAGTTTTTCCCTGATCCGTGAGTTCTTTAAAATACTCCCAAAATATTACTCTTACATCAGGATCTAATCCAACTGTGGGTTCATCTAATAATAATAAATCTGGCTTATGAACTAAAACACATGCTAAACTAACTCTTCGTTGCATACCTCCACTGAGTGTTGAAATAGCATCGTTTTTTCGTTCATATAAACCAACAGTATTGAGAACTTCATCAATTGCTTTCTTACGGTCAGGTTTATTATGTAATCCATACATACATGCAAAAAAATCAATATTGCTAAATACTGATAAATCGCTATAAAGTGTATTTTGTTGCGGCATATATCCAATTTTAGATCGCACAGAATGTATTGAATCCGTACCAAAGATACTAATTGTTCCAGACTTTGGTTTTTCTAAACCAGCAATTAATTTCATTAATGTAGTCTTACCTGAACCATTGCCACCTAAAAGACCAAAACTTAAACCCTCTGGTATTTGTAAGGAAAAATTATCAAAAATCTTTCTCTTACCATAATTGAAATTAATTTTATGAATATTAGCAGTAATTATATTTATGACTTCTTCCAACTTAGACCATACATATTGCTACTTTATAGTCTATTTTTCATATAAAAAATTTATGAGAATTAGTATATAATTTATAGAAATAATACCCTGTGATTTTATAAAAAACAAATACTGTGTCAACTAAATCCAAACATAAAATAATAATTGGGAATTTGTTACTAATTCTAGGCACTATATTATTGATAATATGGATGTTCTCCTTTTATTATTATCCCCACCGTGTAGACAATGTAAGAACGGTAAATTTTATCTGGTTAATAGGATTGCTTATACCCATTTTATTTGTGGTATTGGGATTTACCAAAGTATTTGAATCAGAAAAATATAAGGGACTAGACTGGGAAAATAAAACTATAATTACTTATCTATTGAGGAGAAAAACAAATGGTAGCGGAGAAAAAACTTAAGGTAGGATTGATTGGTGCGAATGTTTCCTATGGATGGTCACCAAGAGCACATATTCCAGCATTAAAATCATTACCGAATATTGAACTTGCAGCAATATGTACAGCACATGAAGATACAGCAAAGATTTCTGCAGAAAAATATGATGTCCCTTTAGCATATTGGAATCATCATGAACTACTCGCCAATCCTGATATAGATATGGTAGGAGTAATAACAAGAGTACCTTTACATTATGATCTAACAATGGACGCTTTACGTGCTAAAAAGCCAGTTTATACTGAGTGGCCTCTTGGTTCAAACTTAAATCAAGCTAGAGATATGGCTGAACTCGCAGCATCACAGAATGTTGCAACTTTAGTGGGGTTACAGGCCCGACAATCCCCACAACACTTATATATTCAAAAACTTATTAATGACGGATTTATTGGAGAAGTTTTATCAGTAAATCTAAAAGTAATAAATTCTGGTGTTTTAACTAGGCCCTCAGATAGAACATGGCAAAAAGATATAACGCTTGGAGCTAATACCTTAACAATTTCTTTTGGACATGCAATAGACGCATTGTGTATGAGCCTAGGTGAATTTGAAGAACTTGCTGCTACTGTTACAACACAAATTCCTCAATGGTATGAAACTGATACAAATAAATATGTTGATGTTACTTCACCAGATAATATCGCTATAACTGGAGTTCTTTCAAGTGGTGCAATCGTGTCAGCTCATACTGCAAGTATCCCATACCATGGGAGTGGTATGAAAATGGAAATATACGGTAAAGAAGGAACTTTAGTATTAGAAACTGACGGTTCTGCCCAAATGGGAGGTATGACTTTATTTGGTGGACAAAAAGAAGATAAAGGATTATCAGTTATTGATATTCCAAAAACCTTAATAACCGCACCAGAAGCCACATTTAACACGCCATCTTTTAATGTTGCACAAATGTGGATAGATTTTGGTAAAAATATCTCTGATGGTACAAAACCCACTCCAGATTTTAATGATGCGTTAATTCGACATAAACTAATTGAAGCTATCAACATTTCAACTCAAGAAAAAAGAAAAGTAAAAATTTCGGAAATTAATTAATAATAATAGGAGATTTTATGACAAATCAAAGCAATGATTGGGAATTTGGATTAAGAACTGAAGGCCATATTGGTGATAATGGGAATAGAGAATCAGTAATCCTTGGTGAAGGAAAATATAAATATAAACTATCTGGTAATGATTGGGGAGATTTACCTGATGGATGGACTTACAAAGAAGCTACTTCTGTAGCTGTTGATCACTCTGATAATGTATGGATATTTAACCGAGGAACATGCCCAGTTATTGTGATGGATCCAACAGGAAAAATAATAAATACATGGGGTGAAGGCTTATTTTCAAATCCACATTCTGTTACCGTTGCTCCTGATGGAAATATTTTCTTAGTAGACAATGGAGACAGTACGGTTAGAAAATATACACCAGAGGGTAAGTTGTTAATGATGCTTGGTACACCAAACGAACCCGCTCCTAAAATGAGTGGAATACCATTTAATCGACCAACTAAAGTTGCAATTGACCCCAATAATGGTGATATTTATGTTACTGATGGTTACTCCAACGCAAGAGTACATAAATACACACCTGATGGAAAACTTCTATTTTCATGGGGAGAATCTGGAACCAGTGATGGCCAATTTAATATTGTTCATGATATAGCGATAGATAGTGAAGGTTGGCTATATATAGCTGACCGAGAAAATCACAGAATACAAATATTTGATTCAAATGGTAATTATGAAACACAATTTGGTAACCTTTCTAGAGCAGCAGCTTTAAGCATTAAAAATGAAAATAATACAGATATTGTCTACGTAGGTGAATACTTCTGTGGAATAGGAACTAACGACATTGGTATGGATCTGGGACCACGAGTTAGTATATTAAACACCAAAGGACAATTAATAGCTAGGGTTGGTCGAGAAAGCTATGGAGAACAACCTGGTAGATTTTTTTCTCCCCACGGAATTGCAGTAGACTCAAAAGGTGACATTTATGTTGCAGAAGTTGCATATACTGATTATGGCAGTAGAATGGATCCTCCAAAAATATTAAGATCAATGCAAAAACTTGAACTAATTAATTAAAGGATACATATATGATAACTGGACTAAATCACAGTGGATTTATCGTGGAAGACATAGAAAAAATGAAATCCTTTTACTGTGATGTTTTAGGTTTAAAAATAGAAAGAGAAGTAGATAGTATTGCCCCACCTAGCGGAGATCATACAGGATTTCCTGATGCAAAAAGAAAACTAGTTTTTGTTGGCGCTGGGGGAGAACATTTAGTAGAACTTGTTTATTTTATAAACCCCAAAAGTCCTCAGGGACATTTAAACCGAAACCAATTGGGAGCCTCTCATATTTGTTTTAATGTAGATAGTATATCTGAAATATATCAATCTTTATCGGAAAAGGGTATAAAGTTTGTTACTGAACCCAAATATACTACTAATGCTGAAGGAAAAAAACGTGGAGTATGTTATGCACAAGACCCTGAAGGTAACTGGTTAGAATTTATTGGAGAAGATCAGTAAATAATATGGAAGAAACTTTAGTTTGGAGTAAACCTGGAGGAGGAATTCTTTGTCGGAAATGTGCTGAAAAAGAATATAGGTCTGACATAACAAAACTTCCTCAAGGAGTCTTCCTTTCAGAAATAACGAACAACAAGTACGATATGAATATAATTACACAATGTATAGATTGTAATAAAAAACTTATCTAAATGATTGAGCTTCGGAAATAACACTGGTATAGTCTAGGAAATTAATTGTCCCAAATAAATAAAAAGAGTTATCTATGAACATTGAGTATATTGAAATTGAAAATATAAAAATAGCAAAGCCTTTGTATGATTTAGTAGAACAAGAAATTATTCCAAATACAGGAATAAATACAAATCATTTTTGGACCTCATTTGGATCTATCATAAATGATTTAGAACCTGATAATCGTTCCTTACTTAATAAAAGGACAGATATTCAAAATAATATTAATTCTTGGCATGATAATCAAAAATCAAAAAGATTTAATATCGAAGAATATAAAACATTCCTGAAAGACATTGGTTATTTAACCCCAGATGCTCCTGATTTTCAAATCACTACAACCAATGTGGATGAAGAAATTTCATCTATTGCAGGACCCCAACTTGTTGTTCCAGTGGATAACGCCAGATTTGCCATCAACGCTGCAAATGCAAGATGGTGGAGTCTATATGACTCTTTGTATGGCACAGACATTATTTCAGAAGATAATAATGGTGAAAAAGGTACGAGTTATAATCCTCATAGAGGTGCTAAGGTTGTTGCTTATTGTTCAATTTTACTCGACTCAATATTTGGTTTACAAAATTCAAGTTTTGCACATGTCTCAAACTTTTCTCTTAAAGGGGATGATACATCCAAAGAGCTTGTTATAACACTTAGCAATGAACAAGAAACAAACTTATTAAATCCCTCAAACTTTGTTGGGTACATTCAGAACAATGAAGGTGAATTAACAAGTATCTTGCTTAAAAACAATAATCTCCATATAGAAATTCAAATTGATCGTAGCCACCCCATTGGGATACAACATTCAGCCGGAATTAAAGATGTTCTTATTGAATCCGCAATAACTACAATTCAAGATTTTGAAGACTCAGTTGCTGCTGTTGATGTATTCGATAAAGTTATAGCTTATAGAAATTGGACCGAATTAATGAAAGGAACTTGTACTTCAACTTTAGAAAAAGATGGCAAAGTTATTGAACGTACTCTTAATCCTGATAAAAATTTCAAAACACCTGATGGTAAAGATTTAACTCTTCACGGTAGAAGCTTATTACTAGTTAGAAACGTTGGTATTCATATGTATACTAATGCAGTTATAAATCAAAGTGGCGAAGAAATACCTGAAGGTTTTCTTGATGCAATGATTACTTCTCTTGCAGCCCTACATGATATTCAAGGTAAAACGAAATATTCGAACAGTAGAACTAAAAGTATGTATATTGTTAAGCCCAAAATGCATGGTCCTGAAGAAGTTGCCTTCACAGTAAAATTATTTGAAAGAATTGAAAAAGCACTAGGGTTAGAAAAAAATACCCTGAAAATTGGAATTATGGATGAAGAAAGAAGAACTACAGTTAACCTTAAGCAATGTATATATGAGGCAAGAGAACGAATAATATTTATCAATACTGGGTTTTTAGATCGAACAGGTGATGAAATACATACTAGTATGGAAGCAGGGCCGGTTTTACCAAAAGGTGAAATACGAACTCAACCCTGGATCAAAGCTTATGAAGATCAAAATGTTGACATAGGTATTGAATCAGGTCTTGTTGGTACTGCTCAGATTGGAAAAGGTATGTGGGCAATGCCAGATGAAATGAAAGCTATGATGGCAGCAAAAATATCTCATCCTGAATCTGGCGCTAATACTGCATGGGTTCCATCTCCTACTGCTGCAGCCCTACACGCAATTCATTATCATATGGTTAATGTTAACCAAATTCAAAAAGATATTTCAATAAGAGACTCTATCAATCTAAATGATATATTAACTCCACCCCTCATGGATAAAAAACTATCTGAAAATGAAATTCTTCAAGAATTAGAAAATAACGCTCAAGGAATATTAGGTTACGTTTCAAGATGGGTAGGCCAAGGTATTGGTTGTTCAAAAATTCCAGACATAAATAATATTGGTTTGATGGAAGACAGAGCAACACTACGAATTTCTAGCCAACACATATCAAACTGGTTATATCATGATATAACCAGTCAAGAAGAAGTAGTCACAGTATTTAAGAAAATGGCAAAAATTGTTGATGAACAAAACAAAGGTGACAACAATTATATTCCTATGTCCAGCGACTATGATAAAAGTATAGAATTCCAGGCGGCACTAGACTTAGTCTTTTTGGGTAGAGAAACTACAAATGGTTATACAGAACCTGTTCTCCATACGAAAAGGGCTGAGGCAAAAAATAGAAATTAACTTCTAATAATTAATTCGTATTAGTATTACTGTTGTGCTCTAGGTCGAGCTTCGTTAACGACAAGTGATCGGCCATCAAATTCTTTACCGTTAAGTCCTTCGATGGCTTTCTTAGCGTCTTCATCAGAACTCATCTCAACAAAACCAAAACCTCGTGATCGATTTGTTTCTCGGTCTAATATGATTTTAGCTGAAACAACTTCACCATATTCACTAAAGATTTCTGCTAAATCTTCATCTCTACTTCTATATGGTAGATTAGCGCAATAAATATTCATTCTTTCTCCTAATTTGGATTTTTTTCAAATCCAGTCTTCCAAATATATCATAACTACTATAACAGATATGTATAATAATTCAATTGTATTCGGGTTAAGGTTTTAATAAGATAGATCAGAAATTACTATACTATTGGGAATTTTCTTTAACTCTTCTGGATTTATTTTAACTTTTGTTGAACGGCTACCCGACCCAACAATTAAATAATCCAATTGAAATAGTTTATCATCCAAATAAATGGTTAGGTTGTCTGGTAACCCAAAAATTGTAACTCCGCCTATCATCATCCCTGTAAGATTTTTTGTATCTTCTGCTGAGGCAAAAGATACTTTTGAAACCTCCATTAATTTTCTTACTGTTTTGTTCACATCAAGTTTATAAGAAGCGAGAACTAGACAAGCTACAAAAGATTTAGGTTCTTTTTTTGAAGCTACAATAATCGTATTTCCACTATTTTCGACAGGATAATTATACTTTTCACAGAATGCTGCTGTATCTGCAAAATCCGGATCGATTTCTATTATTTCATGTTCAATATTATAATCTTTTAAATATTTTTCTACTAAATGCTGAATATTTATTGAAGAACTATCCATTTATAAATAACCTTCCGCTTATATTTAAAATTTCACCTTTTCAATAATTTCTATCAAAGTATAGTTATCTAAAATCTTGTTAACATGTAATACATACTCTTGTAACAATTTAATACTCATAATAGGAATTATTAAAAACCCTACATTTTTCCTAGTTATTTGTAAATCATCCTTATATAAACGAAGTAATGCTATAACGATAATCCAAAATTCAAAAAAGTTAGGGAATAGAAATAAGATCCATCTTTTTTGAAAAACCTCAAAAAGAATCATGCCAATTATACGATAAGAAAATAAGATAATACCTATTTTTTTTGCTTGGACATTAAATCTAAATAAAACAATAAAAAAAGTTATCATATAGATAAAATCAAGAAATTTATCTAATAATTGATAATTATTTACGCCACCCAAATCTATGTAATTCATCAAAATTAGATCAGAAAAATCAATGATAATTACTATTAATGCACCCCAAAAGGGATTAACTAAAACAGGAAAAGAACCGAGTGTTCGAAATATTACAATGATTATTTCTTCAGTTGTCATAATAAATTTAGATTATTGGGACTGTATTGCTTCCCATCTTTCTCCTGCACCATTTACTATACCTTCAATATCTTCAGACAATATATATTTTTCGCTTGCTAAAGATTCAGCAGAAGCTCTTATCTTTGTTAGATAATCGTCTTTAGATATGTATCTTTTTTCTATAGAATCCCTTGGGTCTCCATCTTGTTCTTTCTCAGTTTCTGTTCGTGGAAATGGAATGACTGAGCCTTGAAGTGGCATAAAATGACCTTCTCCACCAATATCTGCGTGCCGTAGTGCCCAACCTGTATGAGTGCCTAATGGCACTTGTAAATCAGGAAGTCTGACTCCAGAAATCTCATTACAGTCATCATCTATTGCTGAAACTAAGGTTCCAAATGGCTCACCTTCAACTGCAGGATATGTGTGAATTCCTTCATCAACATTGTCCCCATATGATAATCTTTGTCTAACTGGTAAAGCCTTCAAAAATCCTATCTTAGGTACTCTTTCAAAAGATTCCATAAGACTTTCTCTAGTAACTGCTGTCTTATCGTCTATCCTTGGATATTGGCTAACAGGCGGTTCAATTCCATCCCTTACCCATTTATCCAAATTATCATAGACTGCCCTTTGCAAAGGACGATAATCAATTGTATTTGAAAAATGTTTTTGTCTTAATGCTTCGGGTGCTGGAGTTTTAGTAAGAGGAAGAGAACCTGCACCATGTTTTGTTCCTGAAAAAAGATATACTCTTACATTTTCAGGAGGATTGACATCAAAAGAGCCTGTAGCATCTGTATGTGCTAAAGAAGCTCCACTCCACCAATATTCGACATCAGAATTTGTTGCAATTATCTTTGGCATCGCATTTTTAGATTCTAATCTCCATAATAAACTATCTTTTATATTTGAAATAGGGTCATGGGTTTCAACATATGCAAGAGCTTTTACATTCCCAACATTCCTCATATGGTTACTTGAAGGTTGACCAAATCTCATGTTAAATTCGCCTAAACGAGAGCTTCCTGTGTGAGGAAGCAAGCCGTCATATACAATTCTATTGTCCTCATCTAGATTCAATCCTAAATATGCAAACTCTCTTACAAACCTTCCACTTTGTGAGGCTCCAAATGCATAAGCCTTAGTAATATTTCCAGCACAAGGATTTCCCTGCTCCTCAGTGGCATATCTAAAAAAACTTGAACAATCTCTCATTGCTAAAAAGCCCAAACCAATTACAGGAGCACCGACAGTATTGTATATAATTTCGTACACTTTTCCCGATTTAAATCCTTTAGGTAAACATATAAAATTTGCATCCCGGACTTCTTCACCATCTGCCCATCTTGCAAAAGACCATTCATTTCTAGGTATATTAGTAATTGGTCCATCTGGCCAGTCTCGTTCAATCAAAGTAGCATTTTCATCATTTAAATTTGCTGTGGGTAAAGGGTTATGTTGTCTATCTGAAAGTAATAACTCATAAGAATCTTCCCCTAAATCAAATTGTTGATAAGTTTGGCCAATTAATTGTTCCCCATTTTTGTCTAATGCTTCCGGTACATGAAGTCGAATTCTTCCATCTGGTACGTCTGTCTGCCAACCACAAAATACTACCACGGTACCTTTTTTCATAAGAAAGCCATTACCTAGATGGGGGTCTTCATTTGAAACTCTTTGTTCTGCATTATTGAAAGCCAAAACAGTCCTATTTCCCCTGTTTACAACATCAAAAAATAAGTTTGAATCTGACTTCATAGATACTGGTTTTAATAACTGTATATCGGATGAAAATTCTACTCTTCCTTCATTATTTGTAGGAATTAAGTCAATATCAGTTATAAGTTGACTATCAGGATGCTTCGGATCCACTGAATAATATAATCGTCCAGTAATAAATTCGTATTCACCTATATCCTTGTATGCAGAATCATCTCCAATTGGTTTACGAGAAATGATCTCAAATCTAGTGGCTACCATAGTAAAAATCCTAACCTTCCTTCACGATTGAAAATTTATCTACATAATACATATGCAGTAATATTGATACAATAGAATTACTCATTTATATTGTATGTATGCAAACTAATGAACAACTAAACATGGTAATACTTGATGACTACCATGAATTTTTTGAGAAGAAGGAAATTAATAAAAGTCTTCCCTCATTTGTTAAACTTACCATTTTAAATAAGCATTTTGTAAATGAGGAAGAACTCATTAATGCTATGTATGATTACCATATAATCGTAGGTATAAGAGAAAGAACTGCTTTTCCAGAAACCGTTTTAAACTCATTACCAAATCTTAAATTATTAATCACTACTGGGGGCCGAAATGCTTCATTTGACCTTGATGCTGCGACAAAAAATAATATTGTTGTATCTGGAACTCTAGGTGCTGGTGAAGGACCAGTAGACCTCACTTGGGGACTAATTATCAGTTTAGTAAGAGGTATCCATACCGAAGATAGATTAGCTAGAAATGGTATGTGGGGTACAATAGTAGGTCCAGCCTTAACTGGTAAGACACTTGGATTATTAGGATTAGGACATATTGGAAAGCTTGTTGCGCAGGTAGGTATTGCTTTTGGTATGAATGTGATTGCCTGGAGCGAAAACTTAACACAACAAATAGCACGTCAACATGGAGTAAAATATGTAGACAAAAAAACGTTATTTACGGACTCTGATGTACTATCAGTACATCTCAAACTGAGTGACCGAACTAGAGGAATTATAAGTAAAAAAGAACTATCTTTGATGAAGCCATCTTCTTATCTAATAAATACCTCACGTGGACCAATTATTGATGAAAAATCACTGATTGATGCATTAAATACAATGAAAATCTCAGGGGCAGCAATTGATACTTTTGATATTGAACCATTACCAATTAACCACCCATTATTTTCTACACCGAATACAATAATTACACCTCATATTGGCTATGTCACTAGAGAAGCTTATGAAATATATACCGAAGGTATTATTGAAAATGTATTAGCTTTTTTAAACCACAATCCCAAAAGAGTACTCAATCCTACTGTTTTGAAGGAATATTTCAGCAAATAAAAATACCCTCTTTGAAGAGGGTATTTTTATAAACTATTCTAATTTACTTATAAAGTAACTATATCCATCAAAGTACGAGCACTATCTAATGTCTCTAAGGAACCAACTATATCTATAACTTGATTAATCTCAGAGTCACCAAATATATGACCAGCAGTAATTTTGAATTTATCAGTTACTTCAGAACCAGTGAGGTGATGTGCAACGCCAAGTTCTACATCATGATCTTGGCCATTTTTCATCTTTATTCTAATTCTTGCAGAAGGATCACCATCTTCAATATGTGTATGTCTTAAAGAAACATCTGGATTTTGAGAACGAGTCACCTTTTTCATGAATTCTTGAATATCGCCTTCATCGGATCTTGCATCTGTAAAAGTATTTAAATCTACTTTTTTATCAATAATTGCAGCACCAATGTTATATTCTAGACAGAATTTTCCTTCTAGACCTTCGCCAACTTCACTTCGGATAAGAGCACCTAAACCAGGAACACCAGGCCCAATATGCTCTACTGTATTAATATCATCTGGATTGATTTCATACTTATGAATCAAGTCAAGTAAACCTGTCAAAGTCTGATGATTGCCTCCACAACATGGCCAAGGTTTAATTCTTGTACCTTGTGATGCTAAGAAATAGAAATCTCCCAAAAATTGTGAGACAGCTGGAAGATTGCATTTTGGTCCACCAAAATTATCTGCATATCCTTGTCGTCCTTCAATAATATCTGGATCAGATGTATATCCTCTTGAAGCAAGTTTAGCTGCAACAACACCACTTCTTCCTGCATTACCGGGATGGAATGGTTTTGTCATAGTTCCAAAATTGCGTCTTAAACCTGCTGCTTCAGATCCAGCAATACCTAAAGCCATACGTGTTTTCCATTCATCAAGACCTAAAAGTTTACTTGCAGCAACTGCTGAAGCCATTGTTCCAAAAATTGCAGTTGGATGCCAGTCTCGATCAGGATGTAAATTAGCACTCAATCTAGTGCCGACTTCATATCCTACAGCCCATGCTGATAACATCTCTTTACCAGATAAGTTTAACTCTTCACCTAATGCTAAAACAGTAGGTGTTAGAGCTACTGCAGGATGCCCACCAACACCGCCTAAATCGTCAAAATCTTCAGCGTGACCCATTGCACCATTTGCAAATGCAGCATTTGCACTAGTAGTAACAATGTCAGTAGCAATAATTCTTGCTTGAGAATTTCCGCCCTGTTCTCGAGAATAATCAACCATGATTCTGCCTAACGGGGTAGTTGAACCCTGAATTGTAGTACCTAAGTAATCTAAAATTGATTTTTTAGCTTGTTCGTAAGCTTTTTCAGGAATATCGCTTGATTGAGCTGAAACAACCCAATTTGCCAAACTTTGTGTAGTACCCATAATCCCTCCTAATTAAATAAATATCCATCAACAGTTTTGTCTGATGAACATAAACCCATTGTTACAGAAAGTCAATATCAATTATTCGTAATATTACTACTAGTAATTATCAGTAAACGTAACAATACTTTAGGGTTAATGAAAATAACTATTCTATTACAATATTAATAGGCAATTTGATATTCAGCTACAAAGCATTTAACATGTGTGTTTATTTACTAAAACACCAAACTAATTAATGATTTCAGTTTTCTATAACATAATATTACCAATATTATTGGTAGCATCTTTTGGAGTTATACTTCAAAAACTTCGACCTAGTCCTTTAGGTTTTCTTTCACCAGCTTTACTTTATATATTGAGTCCATGTCTTGTTATAGATGGCATAATCAATGCCAATCTTCCAACCAATGTCTCTGTAAAAATTGTAACAACATCGATAACCTGCAGTTTAGTAATGTTAGTTTTAGGTTTAGTAATTGCTAACCTATCAAAAATGACAAAAGATACAAAAAGTAGTTTTGTTTTAGCATCTACCTTTCCCAATGCAGGAAACATGGGAATTCCCATATCATTTTTAGCATTCGGAGAAGAAGGACTTAGCGTAGCTTTAATAATATTTGTAGCTCAAGGTATCATAAGTTGGCCATTAGGAACTTTAATTGTCGCTAGAGCTCAGACAATTGGTTGGAAAGAGCCTCTAATCCAAGTATTGAAATTACCAACACTCTATGCAGTCCCGATAGCATTGTTTATAAGATTTATAAACTTTTCGATACCATCAAATTTATATCGCCCCATTGATATGATGGCAGATGCAGCAATACCTTGTATGCTACTATTATTGGGATATCAATTATCAAATGGACTAAAAGAAATAAATCTAAAAGATTTAGTACTTTTGAATATTACACGCTTGATTTTATCAATTCCTGTTGTGTATCTAATTACTATTGTATTTAATATTACGGATATTGCTCAAAACACATTAATTGTAATGGCTGCAATGCCAACAGCAGTATTTACAGTATTATTAGCAACCGAATTTGGAACAAAAGGTCAGTACGTAGCTAACTCAGTTATTACGAGTACACTATTAAGTATGATTACCCTTACAATATTGATTTATTATCTCACAAATTAAATTATGACTCTAAATAAAATCTAGTATTTTTTCTAATTCTAGACTGGACAAAAGTGATCGTCGTTATTATAGATACACCTGAAATTCCCAAAGCCATTGATGGGGAGAACAGACTTGATATAGCACCTAAGAAAAATCCTCCCAATGGTGTAAAACCAAAAGTTATTCCATATAGTCCTAAAACTCGACCACGAATTTCATCTGTACATAACAACTGTAATAAAGAACCCATTGAAGCATCATATGACATTAAAAAAGCTCCAATAATAAACGAAAGAATGAAAGATAATATTATTAAATCTGTAAAGACAAATACTGTAAGTGATACACCTACACAAAGTGCACTAAATAATAATAAATGCGGTTTATATTTAAAATCACCAAGAGATGCAACCAATATTGTACTTAAAGTTGAGCCCAAAGCATTTGCTGCTGATAAATATCCCAAACCCTGAGCATTTAATCCCAATATTTCTTTTGCTATTATTGGCAACATTATAAAAAATGAAAATCCAAAAAGTTCAATTAAAGTACTTATTGATAACAACAATAAAATTGATTTATCATTCCACGAGTACTTAATTCCTTCTCTAAGGGATTTCCAAAAAGAATCATTTTTAGAAATGGATTCATAATTTCCACCCATGAACAAGAAAATAACAGCACCAATCCAACTATTTAACATTACTAATAAATACGAATACTCAACACCGAATACCGATATAACTGTACCAGCTAAAAGAGAACCAATCATTCTTGAACTATTGAACCCAATTAACTGAGAAGCTAGAGCATTCAAAATAGATTTTGAACCAACGATTGAAAAAACTATTGAATTACCTGTTGGAATACGAACTGATTGCAAAACACCATTAAACATAGCTGCAAGAGCTAAATGCCATAACTCTAATTGATTATAAATTAACAATAGGGTGAGAATTAAACCTATTAATCCTGTAAAGAATTGTAAAATTGTAATAGTTACTCTTTTATTCCACCTATCAACTATTACTCCACCAAAAGTACCAAAAGAGATCTGCGCTATACCAGTGATACCTGCTAACAATCCGACCCATAATGGATCGTCTGTCATTTCTAAAACTAACCATCCTTGTGTAATTAAATTTACACCGGTGCTCATTGAAGAAAAAAAAGTAGCAAACCAATACCATCGATAATTTGTATTATTCAGTGCAGAAAATAAGATTGTTGTACGGTTTTTTAAGTGTGTTAGTAGTGCCATAAAGTTATTAGAGGTTCCATTAATCTTAGTTTCGCTGAATTATTAACCTTTCAACCATAAATTAAGTCGTCAAAATATACAAGAAAACTGGTATAGTATATTATTATTCAAAGGTAATAATCATGTCTGAACTAACGACAATTGACGAAGTTAATGAATTTTTTGATTCTGCTGCTACCTTTCTCAAACTTGACTCTGGTACAAGAGACTTATTAAAAAACCCCTGGAGAGAATTAAAAGTATCTATACCTATAACTATGGATTCTGGAGAACTTAAAGTTTTTTCTGGATATCGTGTCCAACATAATGCTGCTAGGGGTCCCTATAAAGGTGGAGTAAGATATCATCCAGACGCTGACATTAATGAAGTTGAATCTCTGGCAAGTTTAATGACATGGAAGACAGCATTAGTGGATATTCCTTTTGGTGGTGCCAAAGGAGGGGTACAATGTGACCCTTTACAACTTAGTACTACAGAACTAAATAGAATCACAAGGCGTTATACTCAAAATATTAGTCATATTCTTGGAGTAAATAGAGATATCCCAGCTCCAGACTTAGGTACAAATGCTCAAACTATGGCTTGGATGATGGATGCATACGGTCAAACCTACGGTTATACGCCCGGTATAGTCACCGGTAAACCAGTCCAACTCGGAGGGTCAGTAGGACGCGAATCAGCAACAGGCCTAGGTGTTTTTCTCCTCTTAGAACAAATTGCTCAAGATTTAAATATTGATATACCAACAACGAAAATAGTTATTCAAGGCTCTGGCAATGTTGGATTATGGACTGCTTTATTTGCTTATCAAAAAGGATTTAAAATCATAGGTATCAGCGATGTAAATGGAGGTATTTTCTCAGAAAATGGTCTCAACATTAATGAATTAAAAAATTATCTAACAGAGCATAAGTCTATTGAAAATTTCCCTAATTCTGAACCTATATCTAACTCAGATTTACTTGAATTAGAATGTGATTTTCTTATACCTGCAGCAATCGATAGAGTGATTGATGAAAGAAATGTTTCCAATATTAAATCTAAATATATTATTGAAGCTGCTAACCATCCAATTACTCCTGAAGCAGATAAAGTTCTTGTCGACAAAAATATCACTATTGTACCCGACATACTGGCAAATGCAGGAGGAGTCATCGTATCATATTTTGAATGGACACAAAATTTGTACCAACATAAGTGGACTGAAGAGAGAATTTCTAATGAGTTACAAACTATAATTATTAAAGCCTTTAATGAAGTTAAAGCCCTTGCACATAATGAAAATATGTCATTTCGGAATGCAGCTTTTGTCATTGGGATTGCAAAAGTCGTAGAAGCTAGTACACTAAGAGGGTTCTTAGAAAAATAAAATAAAATAAATCACATGTTTCAACTAATAACTGAATCAGTACCAATCGCAGGATTTGGTTCCGCCTTGGTACTAGGACTAATAATCGGATTAAGACATTCTACTGACGGAGACCATATAGTTGCTGTATCAACTATGGCAAGAGACTATCAAAGCCTCTTTAAAGGGTTATGGGTAGGTGTTTCTTGGGGGCTTGGTCATTCTACCCCTTTACTTATACTAGGTATAATCATATTACTACTAAAAGAAGCCGCTCTAGATCTTTATGAATCTGTTGCAACTTATTTCGAATTTGGCGTAGCGTTGATGCTCATTTTCCTTGGATTACAGGTATTTTGGAAAATTTCCAAGGGAGAATTTCATGTTCATGACCATTATAACGAACACGACCAAGAAGAACACAAACATATTCACGGTTCACATGCTCATGAAGAAGATGAAGAAGATGCACACGAATCAAATACACACGGTCCATTTCCCATATTTATTCCTTTTTTTAGACTTAAATCCTACATTATAGGATTTATTCATGGTCTAGCAGGAAGTGCTGCAGTAATGCTTGCTATACTCCCAACAACACCAAATTTTATGACAGGTATAGTATTTTTACTGTTATTTTCTATTGGAACGATGATATCTATGGCACTATTTACAATACTTGTGTCTGCACCTTTTGTAGCTAGCTCAAAGTCAGAAACTACAAGCAATATTATCATTTCAATTGCTGGAGTGCTCAGTATAGCACTTGGTTGTGCTTTAGGCTCTGATATCTTATTCAAAACAGATTTTACCGGAATTCTTTGGTATTAATTTTTCCATATCTTGCAACACCTTAGGTAACAATGATAAAGTAAGGCATGTTCTTATCGAAAATACGAAATAAAAATATCTTTATTATTATTTCTTTGATCTCAACGATCCTCGTATTTTCTACGGCTTGTGGTGGTGGAAACGAAGATGAGGAAGAGGAAACTATAATACCTATACCTGAAGGATGCGAAGGTAACGAACTTGAAAATCCAGATGAATTTCTTCAAGCAGGTATTTCAATTCTTGATGGAACTTTAAAAAAGGGACCACAAGATGATCCAGGGGCACCACCTAAACCTCTCTCAGGTGCCGTAGTAAATATTGACGTTGAAGGTGATCAAAAAATAGTAGTAACCAGCTCAAGGCGTTTTGGTGGAAATACCGGAGTTCAAGGAATGTTTTTTGGTGGGGGTGTAGAACAACCAGATTATCTTCATGTTAATGATAACGAAGGAAGAGCAGGTTTAGTTTTTCAGTCGAGTGACACTCAAATAAAACCCTTAATTCTTAGAGATACTGATGCAATTCCATTACTAGAAAATGAAACAATTTATACGGCAGCATACGAAACAATTAATAGATTTGAACTTGAAGAAGCAGGATTTATTGAAGAAGGAGAAAGAAAAATGTCTGGATCCAAAGACTGGATTATGGACGGTCGCGTTTCACCTTCTTTTGAAGGAAGTCCAGTAGTTGACGTTTGTGGCAGAATGATCGGTATTGTTATGAATGCTGGAAAAAATACATTTGTCACTACTCCTGTCAAAAAAGACTTTATAAAACAAATATTTGATTTACATGAATCCGAAAAAGAAAACCAAGGCTCAAATATGCAATCTTCAAGTAGCCAACAAGGATATTCTTCACAAAACAATAGAACTAATTCAAATGTAAATAGAATGCCTTCTAATTCAGGAATGCCTAATCAACCTATGCCTAATCAACCTATGCCTAATCAACCTATGCCTAATCAACCTATGCCTAACCAATCTATGCCGAATATGGGCGGTAGTATGATGGGCGGCGGAATGATGCCTGGTGTCATACCAGATCAAGCTTTTATGAATGATCCTTCACGATTCATGCTTGAACCTAAAAGTTGCGAAGAAATATATTCAAGCCCATCTAAACCAAACAGTCAAGTAAATCCATCTGTTGCAGATAAAGAGATAGTTTTATTTATTGGTACTATGGGTATAGCAGCTGATATTTATTGGAAAGACTTCCAAAATAGCGAACAACTTTACCTCAGTATTCCTGCACAAAGTATGAATCCTGGTGATCACTTGGTTATGACCTTCCCAGAACACACATGGATCGCACGTGAACCAAATGGTAATTGTATCGCAGGTTATGTTGTAAAAGAAAATGAAGCAATGAAAAGTAATGCTTGGAATATTATGTTAGGCATGCCACTTGAAATGGTACAACAAATGAAAGGTGGTATGGGAGGTATGATGATGGGCGGTAGCATGATGGGTGGTTCAAATAGCGGAATGATGCGTCCATAAATTAAGTGATTTGGTTAGAAATAACTATAAGAATTATAGAGAAAATTACAAGTAATACTGTAGTCGCAATCAGAATTGGAGAACTCACTCCATGGAGCTCAGGAAAATCCCATCCAGGTATTCCATTAACTGGAATTTTGGAAATATAATCATCATCTTCGTTTTCTTCAACTATTTGATTTTCTTCATTTAGTTCTAACATCCTATCCACCTAAATTCATTTATATTGAACCAGTAATAGAAGTATTGAATTACGAATTTTGAGAATTCTACCATTAAATGAGAAAATATACAACTTGTTGTATTCCCGTGACAAAAAGTACTATATGTAGGGGTTGTCCCAATTCGATGAAGGAGTCCATTTCTTTGCTTCACCAAAGGTGATATTTTCTATCCCAGTTAAAATAGATGCATATTCTGCCCGAGAAGGGACATTGAATCCGCGAACCATCACTTGAGCTTCCATTTCTGGTGATTTATACCATTGCCAAAAATCATTAAAAGCAAATTTATTATTTGCATTTCCATCGGGAATACATGCCATTTTTGTACAAGCTAGTGCACCATTCATACAAGTACATTGGTTGCAATAGTTTGAACCTGTATCCTTTCCTGACCATCCATTAGGCACTGTTTCCCCACCAGTAAGTTGACATTTTTCTCCATTTTCTGGATTAGGATTTTTTTCGTCAGGCTTAGGATTTACAATGGGTGGTTTTTTAACAAGATTATAATTATTAAGTTTATTCTCCAATTCTTCATATTTTTCCATCAATAGTGTATTTTCTTTTTGTAATTGATTCACTTGATCTTGTAATTCAATTATTGTTTCGGAATTACCGTCTGAAGAATCTGAATTTAATGATTCCACTTGACTACAACCTACTCCAAAAGAAAAAATAGTTGCGGTAATTATTATTATTATTGATTTCATTTTTTTACCTAAATAGATTAATGTTTTGGCAATTATACTAAAGATTTTCAAGTTGTCTATTGAAAATACATTTTAAAATGATACAATCTCTAAGTCTTGGAGGGATGGCAGAGTGGACGAATGCGACAGTCTTGAAAACTGTTATATCGGCAACGGTATCGTGGGTTCGAATCCCACTCCCTCCGCCATAAGACTATCTACACTCCCCTTATTACGTTGTAAGAGTTTAAAGCAATTTCTCGAGTCTCTCTCAAATCCACAATTGGAAAAGGATATGTTTTACCTAATTCAACTGAAGATCTATTTAGAATTTCTTTAGATGCTTCCCAGGGTTTAAACAAATAATTGTTTGGTAATAATGATAATTCAGGAACAAATCTACGTGTATATTCACCATTTATATCAAATTTTTCTCCCTGTATGACGGGATTAAATATTCTGAAATATGGAGCAGCATCAGCTCCAGAACCTGCGACCCATTGCCAGCTTGCGCTATTATTTGCTAAATCGGCATCAACTAAACAATCCCAAAACCAGTCTCGACCATAATGCCAATGAATTAAAAGATTTTTTACTAAAAAAGAGGCAACAATCATTCTTACTCTGTTATGAATATAGCCTGTTTGCCATAATTCTCTCATACCGGCATCAACAATTGGGTAACCTGTTTCTCCTTTGGTCCACGCTGAAAATAATTCATTATTAAATTTCCAAGGAAAATCATCAAATTTTCTCTGGAAATTTATCTCATTCAAATTCGGAAAGTGGAAAAGGAGATAATTTGAAAATTCTCTCCAACCT
This sequence comes from Dehalococcoidia bacterium, assembly GCA_022450525.1. Taxonomy (GTDB): domain Bacteria; phylum Chloroflexota; class Dehalococcoidia; order Lucifugimonadales; family UBA6952; genus UBA6952. The sequence continues at coordinate 26,286 of JAKUQA010000004.1, forward strand.
AACTCACTTAAAAAGTGATCAACATCCTTATTACCAATTTTTTCGATTATGGTATACCAAATTTGATTAGGTGAAATTTCTCCAAAATGCAGATGAGGAGATAGGCGAGATACATTTTTTTTAAATGGATAATTTCTTTGTTCTTTGTATCCATTCAGTCCTGAATTTATAAAATTATGTAGCTTTTCTTGAGCTGCAACCTCACCTATTTCCCAGTGATTATCAAATTTCTTGTACCAATTGTTCGAAGGTAATAGCCCTAACTCTTTTATACCGTATTGTTTTGGTATTTTAAACAATTTTAAATTCTTAGGGGCAGAAACTGTATATCTTGGAACTTCGCTTTGTAAACAACCTTTTCTATAAAAAGGGGTAAATACCTTATATGGTGTTCCATCAGACTTTGTTACTTTCTGGGGTTCCCACAGTAAAGAACCGTTATATGTACTAGTAGAAATGTTGTGTTCTGCAAGTACTTTTTGAATTTTATCATCTTGATTAATTCTAAATGGCTCATAAGATTTATTCCAATAAACTCTTTCTATTCTATATGTTTTACACATATCTAAAATAATTGATTCAGAATCACCAGAAACAACATGTAAATGATTTTGTAGGCTATCATTTAATTTATTCAGAGAATAATACAACCACCATTTACTTGCTGAACCAATATCAATATTGTGATCTAGAATATATACAGGTAAAACCTCACCAGATAAACAGGCTTCATAGAATCCAGGGTTATCTGCCATTCGTAAATCATTTCTAAACCAAAATAAAACTTTATCGTTCATATAAAATAGGAAAATTAATTAATTGAATGTAAATAAATACTTCAAAAGGCTTAATAAAATTCATTCAAATATTTGCACTTTTTGCTACTTTTAATTATCTTTACCAACCATAGCAAGTATTATCTTATATTATATGATACTTTTCAGTTAAACAGAAACTCTGAAGAAACCAAACATGGCTACATTAAAAGTAAATAATAATATTCATTTCCTACTAAAAACGAAAGATTTGTAAAATGAGAATTATCCTGGATCCTTTAACGAACGGGTTATGCAATTCGACTTGCCTACAACATTACTGTCGGATCAACAAGAATCATTACTTCAATTAATTTAAATATTTGCAAAACCATCTTAAACTTAGAATTCGATATAATTACAAAAAATCTAATTGGGGAAGTTGTTGAAAAACATCTGACAATATTAGCAGAAAATATGAAGTTAATTCCTGTTATAGCAATAGAGTAAATTAGTTTGTACTAGCCAAGAAGATAAATATCGTAGAAACTACTTATATGCTTTTAAGATCTTTCAAACAAAAAAATTTTCGCTATTTTCTATTTGGTGAATCCTTTCTTCAAATTGGTGATATTGCAGAAATGCTTGTACTAGCGTGGGTAGTTCTAGAAAGGACAGATAATCCAGCCCTTTTAGGTATATTTGCAGCACTTAGGTTTTTGGGTACCCTTGCTTCTCCATTTTATGGAGTTTGGGTAGATAAATATAATCATAAAACTTTATTACTCATAGGTCGTTTTGTTTTTGCATTTATGTCATTTATTCTTCTCGTTCTTGCACTTACAGATTTATTAGAAGTTTGGCACTTATTTGTAATCATAACCATATCTGGTCTTGCAAGATCTTTTAGAAATATTATGAGAGAAGTCTTAACTGCAGATGTGATTGAACCCAAACTTTTTGCAAATGCGATAGGGTTAACTCGTTCTACTACCGATTTAATGAATATACTTGGGCCTCTCTTAGGTGGATTACTACTAAAATATTATGGTATTTCTGCTGCTTATATTTTAATTCTATCTGTATATATAGGTTCAGTGATATCAGGCTATATGCTTATTTTACCAAAATCAAACTATCGCCCAAATCAAGTTTCAATGTGGGAAAATTTAAAAAAAGTGAGTAAATATATAAAAATGAATCAAGTTATATGTGGGCTTTTAGTTATGGCTTTTATCGTTAACTTCACAATGTTATCTATGAAAGATGTATTACTAACAGTATTTGCTAAAGAAATACTATACATTGGCCCTGATGGACTCGGAAGATTAATTGCGAGTCTTTTTACTGGTGCATTTATAGGATCATTAAGCATAGCTGCGTTTACCACATTTCAACGTGGTGGTAGATTTTTATTAATATCATCTTTTCTCTGGCACGGATTAGGTATTTTGTTATTATTTACAACTAATGTAACTATATTTATGATCATTCTTTTCAGCATAGGTATATTTCAATCATATGTTATGGTGACTATGGCAACTCTATTGATAAAAATCACACCTGCAAAAATGCGTGGTAGAGTTATGGGAGTTCGATCGTTAGCAATTTATGGATTACCTCTCGGACTATTAACGGCTGGTTTCATTTCAAACACATATGGTGCACCAACTGCAATGTTAATACAAGTAATCATAGGATTATGTATTACAGCACTGGTAACCCTTTTGCTAAGAAATTTATGGTATGTAAAATAATAAATTTACTTGTTTTTTGAATATTTCTTGTCTATGATTCTGGAACACAAATAAGTAAGATTCATGAATAAAAATATAAGGAGAAGTAACTATGTCTGAAAAAAGTAATATTACCCCCGAAATGAAATCACATATTGGTGTGGCAAGTACTCCTGTTGAATCAAACATGGAAGCTAATATATCTGAGCACCGACGATTTGTTCATGCAATTATGGATGAAGATCCGATATATCACGATGAAGAGTTTGCAAAAACAACTCGATACGAAGGAATAGTATGTCCTCCATTATTCCCACTAAGTGTAAATCGCAGACCTCTGGGATCTAGTGATAATTTAAGTGAAGGCTTTAGAAAAAATCCTGAATTTGATGCACTTATGAGTGCTGTTGACGGCACTGGAGCAAAAATGGATTTATCACATATACCACGTATGTTAAACGGGGGTAATGAAATTGAGTTTTTCAAATATATGAAAATAGGTGAAAAAACATCCTCAGTAACAAAAGTTGTAGACATACTTGAAAAAGAAGGGCGCTCTGGCCCAATGGTATTTATAATTAGTGAAACAGAAGTACGAAATAATAAGGGAGAATTATTATTAATTTCTCGAAGTACTGCTATTAGAAGATAGGAGAAAACAGTGACTACAGCAAATAAACAGGTTTATTTTGATGACGTAAAAGTAGGTATGGATATTCCAAATCTTATTAAAGGTCCAATGACGCAAGCTCATATAATGAGATGGAGTGCCTCTCAGGAAAACTGGCACCGCATACATTATGATCATCCCTTTTCTTTAGACCATGAAAAACTTCCTAATGTGTTAATTAATGGCAGTTGGAAGCAACAAATTATGTGCCAATTAGTCAAAGATTGGGTGGGCTTAGAAGGTTGGTTGTGGAAAATTAGTTTTCAACATAGATCTATGAATGTTCCTGGAGATTTGATTACAACTTGGGGGAAAGTCACAGATAAATATGAAAAAGACGGTATGGGGATTGTAGAATTAGAAATAGGGTTAAGAAACCAAGATAATGTAGAAGCATGCCCAGGTAAAGCTACCGCAGTTTTACCAATTAAAGGCGGTAATGGAGTTCCTTATCCATTTCAACGACCATCCTAAATTTCGATATATGAATAAAAATAGATCTACAAATATAATTGCTTTACTTCTAATGGTTGGTGGATATTATTCACCATTTTATAGCAATATTATATTTACTACTGGCTTATTTTCACTAGCAGGTGGGGTTACTAATTGGCTTGCTGTGTATATGTTATTTGACAAAATCCCACTCATTTATGGATCAGGAGTAATACCAAATCGATTCGAAGACTTTAAAATTGGTATAAAAAAATTAATTGTACAAGAATTTTTTACTGAAGAAAGAGTTAAAAACTTTTTTGCAGAATATGAAAATCTCTTATCTCCAGAAAATATTGCCAGTAAAGTCGATTATGAAGAAGTATTTGAACATTTAAAAGATGGAATCGTAGAATCCTCATTTGGTGGTATGCTCGCTTTAGTGGGTGGGAAAAGTGCTTTAAATGTCCTAAAAGAACCAATTATAGAAAAACTCAAACTTGTCGTTAGTGATGTGATAGATAATCTTAAAACAGACGCTATAACTGATAATATAACTACAGACTTATTAGAAAAAATCGAAGGAATTATTGATACAAGGTTAAACGAACTTACTCCAGAAATGGTTAAACAAATTGTACAAGATATGATCAGACATCATCTTGGTTGGCTTGTAGTATGGGGTGGTGTTTTTGGTGGCCTTATAGGTCTAATCACAAGTATTTTAAATACATCTATTTCATTATTTTAGAAAATAGTTATTCATAATTTGGTTTTGAATTATTTTTTTTCTCTTTATTCTTATCATTTATTTCATCATAATTAGCTGGGTCAACTAACAAGTGACCTACTTCGGCAGATTCATAACCCATAGAATTTGGATCATATGAATTACTTGTATTTTTTTTATTATTATCTTTACAGTTATCTTTTGATGAATTATTCATTTTGAAATTATTACAGCTAATAGATTTATTACATGATTATACACTACTTGAAAAATATCTAATTAAGAGTATGCTACAAAATACTAATAAAATAGGATTGAAATCATGATAAATACTAATTTAAATCTAGAAGAAATAACTCAAAAAATTGCTGAACAATCTCCAAATATAAATGCTGATAGGAAGATCCCCGATCAACTGATTAACGAAATGGCGCAAAAAGGATTTTTCAGACTGCTTATACCTAAAACATATAAGGGTGAAGAAATTGACTATCTGGACTACCTATCTCTTGTACAAGAGATATCTAAGGCGGATGGAAGTATGGGTTGGTGTTTCAATCAGAATAATATTCTATCTACAAACGCTGCAATTATGCCCAAAACATTAGCTGAGGAAATTTGGAGTGACCAAAGGGCAATTTTATGTAATGGTCCAACACAATATGCTAACGCAATTCCAACCGAAGGTGGATATAGATTAACAGGAAGATGGAACTTCAGTAGTGGATCACAACATGCCACATGGGTGATTGCTATATCAACAATAGAAAACAGAGACCCAACAAAAAAGATTAATATGATGATTCCTCAAAAAGATGTGAATTTTTTTGATGTTTGGCAAGTAAATGGATTAAAAGGAACAGGAAGTTTTAGCTTTGAAGTCAATGATTTTTTTGTACCTGAGGAGTATACATTTCCTGAGTTTAATGAAACAGAAGAAAAGGGCGGTTTGTACGTAATACCAAAGAATTTACTATTCGCTTCAGGATTTGCTTCTGTAGCATTAGGTGTAGCAAGAGGAGCTTTAGATAAAGCAATTGAGATATCAAAAACAAAAGTACCTCAAGAGCAACAATTGCTACAAGAACAGTCTGCAACACAACGTGAAATAGGACATGCTGAAGCTTTATGGGGATCATCAAATGCTTTTGTCTTACAAAAGGCGGAGCATGTTTGGAATGAAGCTAGAAACAACGGAAAACTTGAAATAGAAGACCGTATAGAATTAAGACTTGCGAGCACACACGCAATAAGACAATCAGCAGAAGTTGTAAATATGGCTTATACAATATGTGGGGCGAGTTCAATATTTGAAGGGAACCCTATTCAAAGAAAATTTCAAGATGCCCATGCTATTACCCAACAAATTCAAGGTCGTTTATCACATTATGAAACGGCGGGACAATTCTTCTTGGGAATAGAACCTCAGGGAAGAATGTTTTAACATTTTTTGAATTATATTTATTGCATATTAGCGTAGTATATTTATTCTAATATTGCATTTTTTATAATTATTTATACATTAACAATACAAATATATTGCATTAGTATATGAACCAATTTAGCCTTTTTTTAATTAAAATAACACCATTTTATTATGGATGGATAATACTTTTATCATCAGGGATTGCTACAATTGCAGCATGTGCAGCAGCAGCACTAACCTTATCAGTTTTTGTTACACCAATGGCTAATGAACTTGGTTGGAGTAGGACTTTAATTATTGGAGCTCCAACAATAGCAGGCTTAATCGCTATAACACTCGCACCAATTAGCGGATGGGTAATTGATCGTAAAGGCGATAAATTTGTCTTATCCATATCACTACTAATAATGGGTATATCACTTATATTTCTGAATTATTGGATTACTCCATTAAGTTTTTATATATTATTTGGAATCGCTCGTTTACTCTTTGTTGCGCCAATAATGAATTCAGGTACAACAGTTGTTTCTCGTTGGTTTATAAGAAGAAGAGGTAGGGCTAATGGAATATCTATACTTATAACTTCTATAGGTATGGGATTAATTCCCGTATATTCCCAATTTTTAATTGATACCGTAGGTTGGAGAGAAGCATGGTTATGGTTAGGTGTAACGGTATGGATTATAGGAGCAATCCCTTCCCTTCTGTTTATTATATCTAAACCAGAAAATTTCAATATAAACCCAGATCCTATTAATACAACTAATGAACAATACAATGATATTGAAACCTCAGGATCATGGACCTTAAAAGAATCGTTGTCTTCACCGATACTCTGGATCCTATGCACTAATATGTTGCTGTTGTCATTTGTACATACAAGTGTAAATTTTCATATTTCTGCATTATTAGTAGCCAATGGATTACAACCTATGACAGCTGCTTTTGCAATTACAGTTTTAGCTATAGGTACAGGTTTAGGCGGATTATTATGGGGGATAATTTCTGAAAAAATGAAATCAAACATTCGAGGTAGCTTAACTGCAGTTTTTACTGGTACAGGTGCATTAATATTTCTATTTGCTGATAATACAGCTATGGCATTTTCAGCAGCTCTTATATTTGGATTTGGACTTGGAGGTACCTGGACAATAGCACTTATTACCCTGCCAAATTACTTCGGAAGAGTAGCAATAGGTTCTATCAGAGGTATCGGAGACCTGTTTATGAATGCAGGAATGGCATTAGGAGGATTAAGTTCAGGCATAATATATGATTTAACCCAAAGTTACGATCTTGTCTTTCCATTACTTACCATAATAGCAGTTATTTCAGCTATTTCCTTACTGTTCACCAAAGAGCCTAAAAAATAATTGCAGTAAAAATCAAATTAATATAGTAAACAAGGGTTTTTTGTTAATCCACTCGCAAGAGTAGTTGCTTTAGTAAAATCATCAGTTGCTTCAGTTTCTTTTCCAGTACTTAAATATACTAATGATCGACCTTTATGTGCTTCAGATAGACAAATATCTTCTGTTGGTTTGGAATCTATATATGTTGTTAAATCCTCTAATGCTTTTGTATATTCTTGTCTTTCATAATATGCCAATCCACGATATAAATATGCTTTTTTGCTCGTGTGGCCAAATTCAGTTGAATCAAAATCAGTACCATTTATAATACCCGAAAACAAACTTACAACCTCTTTATAATTTTTTCCTTTGTATGCGCTAATCCCTCTTTCATATCTTTGCTTCATAGTCATTTCGAGATTATTAGCATTATCTCCTCTAGGTCCTCTATTCATATTATTAGGTCGATTCATTTGAGGATTACCCATAGGAGGCATAACATTAGGCATTGGCCCCATATCTTGTACGACAGGAAACATTCCATGATTCATTTCATCCAAACGCATATGTAATTCATTCATTCTCTCAAATATATGATGAATATCTGCTCGCATTTCTTCTATTGCTTTTTCGTGATCATTTCCTCTTCTATCATCATATTCACGATCTTCAAAATTCTGTTTGGTTTCATTACTAGCTGGCAATGTAGCATTACCATCTGAATCACCAGTAGTAGTGAGTCCACAACCCATTACAAATAACGAAAATACAGTTATTGGTAATATTCTAAATATATTCATAAAAGCCACCCTTAAAAAATTATTTATCTTCCTTCATATTTAGGCTCTCTTTTTTCGGCAAAAGCCTTTGGTCCTTCTATTGCATCTTTTGTATATTTAGTTAAAACACCTACAGTACTTGCATATTTCACAGCGTTTGGCGTATCCATAGAAATACCATTTACTACAGATTCTTTTATAGCCCGCACAGCAATTGGTGCTAATTTGGCAAGCTCTTTAGCAACTTCGAGTGCTCGTGTTTTAACCTGATCTAATGGTACAACTTCATTAATTAAACCTGCTAAATGAGCCTCTTCTGACCCAAAAACTTTACCCATCATCAACCACTCCATAGCCTTAGCATAAGGTACTTGTCTTGGTAATAAACCTAAAGCTGGTCCAGCACCACTAAACCCCCTCAACACTTCAGCATAACAAAATGTAGCGGAATCAGCACAAATACGTATATCTGTTGCCTCGCACATAAGATTCATAGCTGCTGCATAACAATATCCATTAATTGCTGCAACAACTGGCTTATAAAATTCGGGAGCCCAGCCCCTTGGTTGTTCAGGCCACCAAAAAGATTCACCAAAATCCTCAGATTCTCTAGTTGCCATGTGAATTAAATCTGCACCTGCAGAAAAAGCTCTATCTCCTGCACCAGTTAAAACTACTGATCGTATATTTCGATCACGATTCGCTTTATTAAATGTTTCTCTCAATAATTTAATTAAATCTGGATTCATGGCATTATGTTTTTCTGGGCGGTTCAAAGTAATAATTGCTACATGTCCATCAATTTCGTATAACACTTCGTCTGACATATAATTCCTCCTACGTTTTAACTATTTTCTATTCTTTCAATTACAAACTTGATAACTTCTTCAGCTATTTCTATTGCTTTAGAAGACTCATCTTGAGTGAAAATATCCGAAGAAATACCACTAGGTATCTGTGAAGGATATCTAGTAAGAAAGTAATATTTATCAAGTAATACTGCAACAGATTTTATCATTTCAAAGGTAGTATCAAAATTCGTAGCATCTTCACACAAATCTGCAAGAGAATGTCCCCAAACATCTTCAGCACCTTTGCCATAAAGATATGCAGTCAAAATTTTTTCTCCTGATTGCTGTGATATAAAACATCCCCAGTTATAAAAACCAGATTGATGATTTGATTTTGCACAATCTAAATCTGCTTGTGCTTGTCGTATCCAACGATCTTGTTCAAACTTCATATAATAAACCTTCATCTTTTAATGCTTTTGATACAAATAAGTTTTGCCCTTCAATATTAGCAAATTCATCTGGTGTATATACGGATATGTCAATTCCGACTGTTGGTCGAAGATGTGAAAGAAAAAAATCAATTCTATCAAGATAAGAATCCTCAGTTTCTTGTACTATTATTAATTCAAGAATACTCGAGGGTTTAACATCTCCAGTCAAAACATCGCCCAATAAAATAACTTTTAAAGCGCCAAGCCCAGGAAGTTCTTCTAACACACGTTCTAACTCCTGTCGTAAAAGCTGTGACCGATATTCTGCAAACCCAATCCTGACAGGCATAATACCTCGCTGTGTTAATTTATAACTAATTTTGGAGAGTTTCTTGGTGGCTCTAGTTCATCTGGTTGAAGTCTTTCAGCATCTTTTTGATATACTTGGACTCTATGTGACCCATAATCACCAACCCAAAGTTTGTTTTCATTATCAAAAGTAACTGAAACTGGAAATCTAAATAGCTTTTGATCATCTAGCCTAGTCATTTCACGTAGTCTCAAAACAACAGGATTAGTCCTTACATATTGACGAGCCATACCCATAAGCTGAGAATCTCCAAGAAGTTTTTGTACATATCTTCCATGGGCATCAAAAATAACTACTCGATTATTTTGTCTGTCAGCAACATAAACGTCACCATCAGAGTCCACAGCTATTCCTGCAGGTCTATTTAACAGTGCCTCATTATCATTAGAATTACCAAACTGTTTAATAAAATCCCCTTCAGCTGTAAAGTGTTGTATACGGTTATTACCCCAGTCAGATACAAAAACATCTCCGTCTTCTCGAACTGTTATTCCCCAAGGATGATTGAATTGCCCCGGTTCACTACCATATTCTCCCCAAGTAAAAATAAAATCTCCATTTTTTGTAAATTTTTGAATTCGCTGATTAAAGCTATCAACAACATAAATATTTTCATCTTTATCAAAAGCCATACCAGAAGGTCGGTTTAATTGCCCTGGTTCACAACCATATTCACCCCACTTAGATATAAAAGAACCATCTTTATTCATAAGAGTAATACGATTCAAACCTTCATCCGAAATAATCAAATTTTGGTCACTATCAATTAATAACTTAGTAGGCCATTGAAAATTACCGTCTCCAGTTCCCGTTGATCCTATGGTACCTAAGTCCTCATCATCCCAATTGAGAATCCGAACACAACATCCACCGATTGGTATATCTGCTCGAACTAAAACATAAACAAGATTTTCCGAACCTGGGGCAACATCTACAACACCAGAAGTAACTCTTCTCATACCTAAAGTTTTAATATAAGGAAATCCACATCTAAATAAAGCATCAGCAACTGCCATATTTCACCTCAAATGCTATTCTATAAATGGCTTAAGTTGTTCATAGGATCCATTAACAATTGGATTTGCCTCTACGCCCAACCATTGATCTAATAAAGTAGAATATACACTTCGAAAATCAATGTTATATCCCAAGTCCTCTCCATTAGCTAACTGTGCAAACTCTAGTGAAGGATATTGGCCATACAACCCACCACGTACTCGATCACCAATTAAAAAGGCCCCACCCCCGGAGCCATGATCAGTACCACTACCGTTATCCTTTATCCTTCTACCAAATTCGCTAAATACTAACATTACTACTTCCTCAGATGCATTGTGATCTCTAAGGTCTTGAAAAAAATCCATAATTGCTGTCGTCAATTCAGTTAATAATTTAGGATGGACAGCTAACTGAGTTGCATGAGTATCATAACCACCATGCTGTGTATAAAAAACTCTTGTACCAATACCAGCAGTATGGACCCGAGCCACATCTCGCAGACTTTTAGCTATAGAATTACTTGCATATTCAACTGTAGAACTATATTTTCCTGGAACGCTTCCGAGTATTTGTGCACTAGCTAATGCATTGGTTCCAGTATGCGACAAATAATCTGCAACAATTCCTGAACCTACAGCTGGAGTATACATTCGCTTAAATACTCCCAAAGCTTCTTCTCTCTGCTGATCTGCAGTAATTGTAGACATGACTCCAAATGAATCTAAATCACTTACTGAGGTCACAGGAACTCCAGGAGAAACCATAGCACGTGGAAGTCCTTTTCCAAAACTTATACCTGTTACAACATTATCTCCACTTGGATCTAATTCACGTATAGTTTTGCCAAGCCATCCCTCAGTTACTATTTTATCTGGTTCACAAGTGTGCCATATATCCATACCTCGAAAATGAGATCTATTGTGGTTTTCGTAACCTATACCTTGAATAATTGCGACATTTCCCTGATCGTAGAGTTCTTTTAGTGGTGCGGCTACAGGATTCCAAGCTAATTGATCATTGAGAGGTAAAGCATCTTTTTCTTTTACACCTAGTGTAGGTCGAGAATCATGATAGATACCATCAGTTATAGGAACTACAGTATTCATAAAATCATTACCGCCACTTAGCTGTACTACAACCAATACTGGTGGTGCACTAACTGTTGTCATCTTAACCTCCTCATAATTAAACTATGCGAATTGATATTCTCTACAAGAAACGATCATTTGAAGTAAATTAATGATTTTTTCTGAACTTTCTAACTCAGAATCTGTATTATCGAAAATTAATACACCTAAATTTTTTGAAAACTCTAATAAACTTTTTCTTGTAGTATCATCTATCTCCATATTCCCTAGTAAATCTAAACATATATCTACTAATTCCTCAGGAGAAATTTCTTCCCCATTAGATTTGATACGATTAATTATATCTTTGATACCATCACTATTTAGATTCCCAATGTGTTCTACAGCAAAATTAACTCTATCTGTTAATGTTCCGCTATCAATCCATTCAGGACCTGTGTGCCAACTCTCTACTGTAGGAGGATCCATTAATGTTTGGCCCATCAATGCTGTTGAACCAGAAAGGTTAATTAAATCTGGTTGAGGGACAGTGTGAGATCCTGCAATCTTTACGGTGCCTACTACAAAATCTACAGGACTTTTTATTTTCATAAATCTTGAATTTTTAAAAAACTCTGAATTGAATAAAGTACGTAATACTTCACGTATATTACCTTTAGTTTGAATAAAAGTATTTGCTAATATTTCAATAGCTTTAGGATCCCGGGGTGGTTGAATACTCCAGGCAGGAACTTGTGGTTCATCGGCAACGAAAAAATTATACAAATGACGCGATATAAATTTTGCAGTAGCAGGTTGTTTTACAATAATATCTATAATGTCATAGCCATCAAAATTTCCTACTTCTCCTAAAAATGTCTTTTCACTATAGTCATGATCATCTTCCCGAAATTCAAACTCAGATAGATATGTGCCAAAAGGATATAAAGGTATACATTGTGTAAAAGTCCAACCAGTGAAAGCTCTAGCGGCATTTTTTATATCAACTTCACTATAATTTCCTACTCCCATAGAGAAGAGTTCCATGATTTCTCTACCATAATTCTCATTTGGCGCATCTTTATGATTTTCGCTGTTATCAAGCCAACATATCATATTTGGGTCTTTTGATAATGCAATCAAAATAGTAGTCATATCGGATAAACATATTGTCCTAAACATATCTATTTGCTGAACACAGGTCATTGCATGTTCGTGTTTATTCCAGCCAGTTGCAAATAAATGATGCCAAAAGAGTGTCATTCTTTCCTCTAAAGGCCTTGGCGTATTTATCATTCTATAAATCCATGCAGCTTGTGTTTGGCCAAAAGAATCCGAAGTTACTGTCCCCATGAAATACCGTGATATAAAATCTACATCATATTCTGGAGATTTTTCAGGTGTTAATAAATCCTCTACAATTTCTTCATATTCTTTTTGGGCATAATTTTCTACATCTTTACGGCTAGCACCAAAACCAGCACGTCGTAATAAATGAGACACTAAAGCTAAGTCTTCTGTAGGCATACAATCCCCCTATAAATAAAGCATCGTTTGGCTATCTAGAAAAGGTAAGGTTACATTATTACATATAAATAAATAGTTCAAGTATATTTTTATATGTAACTCATATTAGAAAACCCTTTTAAAATAATGTGTTATGATACTTCCTTGAAAACGATATGAAATGCAGATAAAAATTGGAATCAATAACTAATCAAAAAACAATTATAAACGACTCTAATTACACATGGTTCGCATACTTTACTATAGCTATAGGTGTTGGATTAGCTGTATTACATCTTTCAGGAACAAATATAGCTATCCCAAAAATTGCAGAGCATTTCAAGATAGATATACCTACAGTACAGTGGGTTTCTTTAGCTTACATACTCACAACTAGTGCATTATTTTTACCAATAGGTCGACTTGCAGATACTATTGGAAGAAAAAATATATATATTTCGGGATTTATAATTTTTATTATTGGAGCAATTATTGGAGGATTTGCAGAATCTTTCTCTGTACTAATACTTGCTAAAGTAATACAAGGAACAGGTTCTGCATGTATTCAAGCAAACGGTATGGCTATGGTCACATCAATTTTTCCTGAAAATCAACGAGGTAAAGCTTTAGGTCTTTATATGACAATAATTGGTACAGGCGCGATAGGTGGCCCAATAGTTAGTGGCATATTAATTACAGAATTTGGATGGAGATCGATCTTTTTTGCTGCGATTCCAGTTGCAATAATCGCTTTTTTAACAGGATTATTCATATTGAGAAACGATACAAAAGTCCTTGAAAAAAGGTTTAGCTTTGACTGGATTGGTGCTTCCCTATCATCACTTGCATTAATTACTTTATTGTTAGGAGTAACTAATATTAGTCGTTATGAATTGATGACTATTCAAGCATCAGGAATACTATTACTTGGAATAATTTTAGTTGTCCTTTTTGTAGTTTGGGAAAATCGTACCAATCAACCTATGCTCAAAATGAGTTTCTTTAAAGTACGAGACTTTAGCATAGGAATTATGACTAGATTTTTAGCATTTGTTTCTGGTTCTGCTGTCTTTTTCCTTATGCCTTTTTACGTAATCCAAGTTTTAGGTTATGAACCAAATATTGCTGGCTTTCTAATGATACCCGGAGCTCTTTGTATGGCTATAACAAGTCCATTGTCAGGTCGTTTATCAGATAAAATCGGTACTAAATGGATCTCAATGGCAGGGTTAAGTTTCACGGGGACGAGCATGGTAATATTTTCACAGTTAACACCAGAAAGTAGTCCTATAATTATCATTATAGGAATGTGTTTTAATGGAACAGGGATGGGGACGTTTTCATCACCAAATACGAGTGCTGTTATGGGTACTATATCTTTAGAAGATAGAAGTATAACTTCCGCATTTTTACAACTAACTCGCACCAGCGCAAATTTAATTGGAGTAGCTTTAGCAACCACCATTGTAACCTTAACTATGAGTTCTAATGGTTATGCTGCTGACTTGTCGTCCGTATCTGACTCTGGAAATTCAGAAATTCTACAAGCTTTTAATGAAGGCTTTTCTAGAGCTTTTATGGTGAGTTTTATTCTTATAATTATAAGTCTAGGTTTAACTTCGCTGCGTTCAAGAAAGGTAACAGAAGAAATAGAATGAAATTATCCCTGTCTCCAGTTTCAGCTATTACCGAAAGTGAAAATTACAAATGGTTTGCATATGTAACTATAGCTATTGGTATAGGTATGTCAGTAATTGATCAGTCAGGCCTGAACATTGCAATACCTGCAATTTCAAAATATTTCGCCTTAGACATTCCGACAGTACAATGGATAATTTTAGCTAATATTCTTACAACAAGTGCTTTATTTTTACCTATGGGCAGACTTGCTGACACAGTCGGAATTAAAAAAATATATCTTACCGGATTTGTAATTTTTGGTATTGGTGCTCTCATCGCTGGGAATGCAACATCGTATAATGTATTGCTTTTCGCCAAGATCTTCCAAGGTTTTGGTACAGCTTGTATACAAGCAAATGGAATGTATATGGCTACTAATATCTTTCCTGAAAATGAAAGAGGCAGGGCTCTTGGTTTATATGTTTCCATCATCGGAATGGGGGCAATTTTAGGCCCTGTGATAGCTGGAGTTTTGATCGAGCAATTTGGGTGGAGGTCTATATTTTTCTCAAGTTTATTTGTGGCAATTGTTGCATTTTTATTTGGTTTATTTATTCTCAAATCTGATGATAAATCATTTGGAAAAAAATTCAATTTTGATTGGACAGGAGCTTTAATTTCATCTGTAGCATTAATCATTCTTTTACTGGGCATAACAAATATTCATCGTTATGAATTTCTCAGTTTCGAAAGTACTGGTGCAATTGTATTAGGTACCATTTTATTAGCTGTATTTATTATATGGGAAAGTAAATCAAGTAACCCTATGCTCGCTGTTCACTTTTTCAAAGTCCCCCAATTTAGTCTAGGAGTTATGACACGTTTATTAGCCTTTATAGCATTTTCTTCTACTATGTTTTTGATGCCTTTTTATTTAATTCAAGTATTAGAATATAAAACGAATGTATCTGGATTATTGCTAATTTCATCTGCATTTTTTATGGCGATAATTAGTCCATTTTCAGGTAGATTATCCGATAAATTCGGAACTAAATGGATTTCAATGTTAGGAATATTCTTTATTGGTTCTGCCTCATTTATATTCTCAACTTTAACTATAAATTCTGGCCCACTAGTTATAATCATAGGACTGTCGATTTCAGGAGCTGGATGGGCTATTTTCTCGTCACCTAATACTAGTACGATAATGGGTTCCCTTCCAATAGAAAATAGAGGTGTTGTATCAGCGTTATTACAACTTACACGTACAACAGCTAATTTAGTATCCATAGCTTTCTCAACATTATTAGTTACATTAACTATGCGGTCTGATGGTTACCAGGCTGATCTATCATCTATAACAAGAAATGATAACTTAGACGTATTTGTATCATTTACCAACGGATTTTCATATGCTTTTATGATGGCCGGATTTACTGCCTTTATCGGAGTGCTGTTGAATTCAATAATGAAGAGAAAATAATAGGTATTTATGAAGTCAATAGAAAAAATAGGATGTATTGGGTATGGGTGCATAAGTTTAATAATTGGACTAGTGATAGTCATACTTTCTACTGGTGGTTTTGTGCAAATTATTACCATATTCAACTAGTTTCATCATTGAAATTGTGATACAATTCACAGGTTATATAGTTATCTAAATCAAAGGCTTACCACTACCATAATGGTGAAAAAAGACGATATCGATCAACACAATACTCACAAATCTAGAATTAGTAAATTTTTCCTCATTCGGATGATGTGGATTTTTCTTGGTAGCCTCTTTGTAGCATTAGGAACTATTGGGGTTTTTGTACCAGGTCTACCTACAACAGTTTTTCTCATTATAGCTGCCGCATGTTACATAAGATCATCTCAAAAATTATATAATTGGCTTATCAGTAATAAAACTTTTGGACCACTCATAAAAGATTATCGTGAAGGAAAAGGAATGCCAAAGAAAGCAAAAGTATTGGCACTTTCTATGATTACTATTTTTGCGGGATCTTCTTCAATTTTTCTAATTGATAATCCACCAATACAAATTCTTGTAGGTATATTAGGAATAATCGGATTTTGGTATGTAGGATTTCGTGTTCCTACTAATAAGTCAGCATAACAATATAATTTCTAAATTTCCTCTACTAAAACATCCCCGGGTCCTCGAGACTTTTTAGTAATTTTTACATTCTTTTGAGAATTTAAAAAACCGGCAAAAGTACGATATCCCATAGCTCGAAAATCAAAACTTGGATCAATCTGTAGCATATTTTGATGAAGTTTAGAACCTACAACTCGTCCATCTTCATCTCCTGATGCACGTAAAGCACGAAGAACAAGTTCTTCGGTTTTCTTATTTAGTTCATTCATATCTTTATTGATACGGCTTTTACTCTTATCTTTAATAAAAATATACCTATCACATGAGCGAACTAAACTTGGAGAAACGACATCTTGTCTACCGGCTCCAACTACTGTTTTACCACTAGCTCTAAGTTGATTAACTAATGGTACAAAATCACTATCTGCTGAGACAATAACAAATGCATCAACATCTGATCGGTATACTAATTCTATTGCATCAATGGCTAGTCTGATATCGCTAGAATTTTTTGCTGAATTACTCGCATGAAAATTTTGTATAGCCTCAATTCCTAATTTTTGCAAATGCACTACTGAGGTTTGTTTGACTTGAGACCAATCTGCATATGCACGTTTAATAATAGTTCTGCCAATGTCAGAAATAGTATCAAAGAGGTTATCCAAAGAAGAATCACCTACATTTTCAAAATCTATTAGAACTGCAACATTTTTCTGATCCATATTTTCCTTATCTCTAATTTATACATGATTCAAATTATATCACGAATAGAATTATTAATTTTTAGTATTGTATCCAAATACAATTATTGCTATGTTTGAGTCTGTATTTTTCTGGATTGGTAAAAATTGGAGAGAATAAATGAGTAAAACTCAACGTATGGTATGGATAGATATGGAAATGACTGGATTGAATCCAGAAAAACATGTGATATTAGAAATAGCCACTATAGTTACGGATGAAAATCTAAAAATTCTTGAAGAAGGTCCTGTTATTGCCATCAAAAGAACTGATGCAGAAATGGATCGTATTGAAGAATGGAGTAATAAAACGCATTCAAGTTCAGGATTATTAGAACGATCAAATAGTTCACTTACAAACGTACAAGAAGCAGAAAAAAAGACTTTAGCATTTTTAGAAAAATGGATTAAACCAGGTGAAGCACCATTATGCGGCAACTCTGTACACCAAGATCGGAGATTTATGGTCAAAGAAATGCAAAATCTGGAAAAATTCCTTCACTATAGAATTATTGATGTTAGCACACTAAAAGAACTAGCAAATCGTTGGTATCCTGAAGAATCTGATAATACCCCACCTAAAAAAAGGACTCATTTAGCCTTAGACGACATAAGAGAAAGCATTGAAGAACTTCAATGGTATAGAGACAATATCTTTAAAAACTCTTAACTCATCATTATACATCAATAAGTTTACAAACTTGTAACATTCTCGATATTTACAGGGTACGTAATTCGTAATATAATATAATAAATTGTGAATATATTAATTTTATATCGATTATTCGATCACTCTTGTTAATAATATCGTTAATTTTCCGTTCTATACAACAATTATTGTAATTTTTTTCGAAATTGCTCAATTGCATGGCTTTACTTATTTAAATTTTATGGAGGTAATCACTTATAAGCTATGAA
Organism: Dehalococcoidia bacterium; assembly: GCA_022450525.1. GTDB lineage: Bacteria > Chloroflexota > Dehalococcoidia > Lucifugimonadales > UBA6952 > UBA6952. Next base: position 44,715 of record JAKUQA010000004.1, read on the forward strand.
TAAAATACTCGCATTTGTTAAACATCATTTTTTACAATCATCAACGAAGTCTTCTCAAGGAATTAATCCGGAATTACGAGAATGGAGAAGAATAGAGCACGTTGATCAACGCTCCCCAAATTATCGTAGAAATTACGATAGCCTCTATCGAATCCTTGCATAAATACAATTATAAAATCCACCCTTTACTATAGCTAAACATATTGATAAACTACGATAAGGCTTAAGAAAGCCTTATCGTTTACCACATATCTTAAGATAAATGCTTTATCTTTTCTTTGGTCTTTGGCAAATTCGATATCTACTTTTATATGATATGGGTTTGATTATTTTTGTCTTCTAATACTAACGAGAAAAAAATATTTTATGGTTGGTGGATAGTCTTTTCCGGATTTGTTATACAGTGCCTGAATGGACTTCTATTGTTTCATGGTTTCACTATATATTTTTTACCTTTACAAGCAGAATTTGGATGGAATAGAGCAACTGTAGCTACAGCTGTTGCCCTAACACGTGCAGAAGGGGCGATTTTAGGTCCGATCCAAGGATGGTTAATTGATAAATATGGCCCAAGAATAATCACATGTATCGGTGTTTTCTTATTTGGTCTAGGATTTATATTATTTTCCTTTGTTAATTCTGTTCTTACGTATTTTCTATGTTTCGCTTTAATAGCCCTAGGATCAAGTATAGGTGGCTTTTTATCAATTTCTGCAACAATCACTAATTGGTTTAATAAAAAACGAGCTTTTGCTCAAGGTCTTTTTATGACAGGAATGGGAATTGGAGGTCTCTTAGTTCCCCTTCTTGCCATAGCAATTACAACATATGGGTGGAGAGCAGTAGCTTTTGCTTCAGGTATAATTATTATTGTATTCAATATGCCTGCAGCAATGAGTCTACGACATAAACCCGAACCTTTCGGGTATATGCCTGATGGAGAAATTAAAGCCGATTCAACTAAAAACACTACTATTGCATATGATGATAAAGATGACCTTTCAGCAGTACAAGCTATGAAAACTTCTTCTTTTTGGTTCATTGGTTTAGGACATGCATTTTCTTTATTGGTTGTTGGATCTGTTGGAATTCATTTCACTCCACACGTAGCTCAAAAACTTAATTACTCTTTGGAAAAAGCTGGTCTTATGATTAGTGTTCTTATGGTATTCACTATAATAGGACAAACTGTTGGTGGATATTTAGGCGATAAAATCGATAAGAGATTATTTCTTGTATTTACTATGCTAGGGCATAGTTCAGGACTATTAGTTTTGACATTCGCAACTAACGATTTCCATGTTGTTATGTTTTGTTTACTTCATGGCCTTGCCTGGGGATCAAGAGGACCTTCAATGCAATCACTAAGAGCTGATTATTTTGGAAGAAGATCTTTTGCTACAATTATGGGATTCTCCTCTATACTCAATGCGCTGGCTATGGCAATTGCACCTATCTCTGCAGGCGTACTGGCAGATCATTATGGAGACTATACCAATGCATTTGTTTCGCTAGCAATTATGACTGGGTGTGGCTCACTTTTCTTTGCACTACTAAAGCCACCAAAAATAAAAAAAACCACAGTATAATAATTTAGAATTGCTATAATCATAACTGTCCTGATAATATGTCATTGATATAAACAAAGGAATAAGAAGTGGACAATTTATTTTCAACAGATTTATCAATAAGCATAATAATCACTATTGGACTTTCTTCTTTTTTAGTTGGAATACTGGGAGGATTTGTTGGACTTGCCTTGGGCACTATTCGTTTACCTATAATTATACTACTAGGTATTGATCCTAGAATTGCAGCAGGAACAAATATTATAACTTCAACTATTTCTTCTTTTTTCGGAACTGTCAGGCATATACAAGAAAAAAATGTGAATAAACAAATCATACTTTTTATGGGTATTCCTGCAGTATTTGGAGCCTTACTTGGGGGATACCTTGCACCATATGTACCAGTTAATTTATTATTATTTTCTGCTGGACTTCTAGTATTTTGGCAAGGAATTGAATTTGTTATCTTAGCAAGGAGCCAAGGTACTCAAATGAGAGATGCCTTCGGAGTAGATCTCGAAAATTCCAAAGGAATATTTACTCGAAATCGTGTAATGGCAGAATCAGGAGTAGGCTTATCTATAGGATTAGTAGGGGGTGCTGTTGGACTCATCCTAGGTAGTATCCGGTTACCTGCAATTATTCGTATTTTGAAAATAGACCCACGCATTGCTGCGGGATCTAATCTTTTTATTGGGTTTTTTATGGGAATTGCAGGTCTAGTTGGCCATGCATTCCATGGACATGTAGACTATTTTCTCATTATTATTATGGGTACTGGCGCAGCAATAGGTAGCTATATCGGAGCAAATTATACAAAGAAAGTTTCTATTAATACTTTTTTGTTAATCTTAGGAATTGTCCTTTCAGTCGTGGGATTAATATTAGCTTCTCGACCACTTATCACATAGGAAACATAAATGACTCAACAAAAACAAATTGCATTAATTACTGGTGCCTCGCGTGGAATCGGGAAAGCTATTGCTCTTGATTTCGCAAAAAATAATATCGATGTAGTATTAACTGGAAGAAATGAAAAACGCTTAATCGATATACATAACGAACTTCAATCCTATGATATAAATTCTTATTATATTTCATCTGATCTTTCAAATAATTCGGGGATCGAAAAGATTATGAAATTTGTATCTGATACAGATTTAGAAATCAATATATTAGTGAACAATGCGGGAATAATTCATCCACGAATACATTTAGTTGACTTCAATATGAAAGATTGGGAAGAAGTTATAAATGTAAATCTTGTAAATGCTGTTAAATTAACCAAGCTAATTCTACCGATTATGATAAAGCAACAATATGGAAAAATTGTGAATATTTCTTCTATAGGTGGTAGAAAAGGTGCTGCAGGAAGAACAGCATACAGAATAACAAAAGCAGGGCTAATTAGTTTCACAGAATCATTAGCTGCAGAAGTCAAAAAAGACGGAATAGATGTGAATTGTATATGCCCAGGAAGTGTAGTTACTGAAGGATATGTTGAAGCATTTGGGGAAGAATCTATCCAAAATGACCACATGATGGACCCTTCAGAAATTGCTAAATTATGCACTTTTCTAGTTACTCCAGACTCTTCTGCTGTTACAGGAGCAATTCTAGATGCTTTTGGAAAATCAAATCCACTATTTAATGTTTAAGTCAATTTTCATGATATACTCATACAATAAAAAAATTAGGTAATAAGGAATTATCATGACAAATACAAATTCAGGTACAATTATATCTGTAAATGTTAGCTCTAATGGAGGAGTCCCTAAATACCCCCAAAAAGAAGTTTTTATTGACTTCCATGGCATCACAGGCGATTACCATAGTGGAGAAATTAACAAACACAAAAAAAATGGTCCTAGTGAACCTAATTCTCGACCAATTTCTATAGTTTCTTTAGAAGTACTTAACGAAATTAATACAACACTAGGGATAAATCTTAAACCTGGAGATCTAGCGGAAAATATTACTACTAACCATCTTGGAAACCTAGGAGAATTAGAAGAAGGAGATACTATTAAAATAGGAGAAGATGTAATTCTCCAAGTTACAGGTCAGAATAAACCCTGCGCTGTACTAAATGTTTATCATGATTCAGTCTCAAAATCCCTTGTAAATAAACGAGGGATTACTGCCACAGTCATAAATACAGGAACAATAAAACCTGATGATACTTGTTATGTTATTAAAGGAAATTCATAAATGAACAAAACCTCCAAAATCCAGATAAGAAATTTAGCTATAATTGCCCATGTGGACCATGGTAAAACCACTCTAGTTGATGCACTACTCAAACAAGGTCAAGTATTTAGAGAAGGTCAAGAAACTGGTACTTTAATTATGGACAATAACCCACTAGAAAAAGAACGTGGGATAACAATATTGGCAAAAAACACAGCTGTGCTATATAACGACGTTAAGATCAATATTATAGATACACCTGGACATGCAGATTTTGGTGGAGAAGTAGAACGTACAATGAATATGGCAGATGGATGTATATTAGTTGTTGACGCAATAGACGGACCTATGCCACAAACGAGATATGTTTTGAAAGAAGCCTTAAATCAAGATGTAGTCCCAATAGTTGTAATTAATAAAATAGATCGTGATGGGGCAAGAATTAATGAAGTCATAGATATGGTGCAAGATTTATTTCTTGAATTAGCTACAAAGTCTGAACAATTAGATTTTCCAATAATACTTTCTTCAGCAAAAGAAGGATATGCTTTATTAAATTTACAAGACGAACAAAAAGATATGTCTCCTTTATTTGAAGCAATAATTAATCACATTCCTGAACCTGAAGGATCAGAAGAAGAACCTCTGCAATTCCTTGTCACATCTCTAGATTATGATAATTATTTGGGCCAAATTGCTATTGGAAGAATAACAAATGGTAAAATTAAACCTGGAGACCAAGTTGCTGTAGTTACTGAAGAAGATACAGTAGCAACAAATAAAATAGAAAAGGTTTTTGTTTTCCATGGATTAGAAAAATATTCTGTTGACATGGCCGAATCTGGAGAAATTGTTGCTCTCGCTGGACTAGAAAATTTATCTATTGGTTATACAATTACTGATGTAGACAACCCTCGTCCTCTTCCTTCAATCCATATTGCTGAACCGACTGTAAAAATGACTTTTGGGGTAAATACATCTCCATTTTCTGGGCAAGATGGGAAATATTGCACATCTCGAGTTCTTTATGATCGACTAATCAGAGAATTACGAACAAATATAAGCTTGAATGTTGAAAGAACTGAAAATGCCGACATATTTTTAGTCTCAGGTCGGGGTGAATTACATCTTTCTGTACTCATTGAAACATTGAGAAGAGAAAATTTTGAATTTCAAGTTTCTAAACCACAACCTATTACAAAGTTTATAGATAAAACTATCCATGAACCAATTGAACACTTAGAAATAGAAACTGCAGAAAATAACTTTGGTGCTCTAAATGATTATCTTGTAAACCATTTAGCGACTTTGAAAAACATGGAATATGATGAAAATAATCGAGTAAAAATAGAATATACAATTCCCACTAGGGGATTAATTGGATTTAATACCTACTTTTTGAGAACAACAAAAGGTGATGGTAGTAAAACAAGTAAATTTTCTGAGTATGCACCCATGAAAGGGGACATTAAATCAGAGGCAGTTGGTTTACTTGTAACTTCTGAACCAGGAGTTTCCGTTACTTATGGGCTTTTGAATGCACAAGGAAGAGGATCAACATTTATTGATGCAGGAACACCAGTTTACGAAGGTATGGTTATTGGTATGCATCAAAGAGATAAGGATATTGCGATTAACGTTTGTAAAGAGAAGAAATTGACGAACGTACGATCCTCAACATCTGATATTGCAAAAAAATTAAGCCCATATATACAAATGACTTTAGAAGAAAGTATCGACTTTATAACAGATGATGAATTAATTGAAGTTACACCAATTAATTTACGAATCAGAAAAAAAGAGCTTTCAGGCTTAACTAGACAAAAGCAACATACATTACGATAAGATGGCTCGAACAAATTGGTACATCGATCATCCACTTACATGCACTTGTTCTTCATGCCAGGAACAAAAAGCGTTTGAACGAGAACACGCTAATAAAAAAATTGGTCGAAATGAAAAATGTCCTTGTGGAAGTGGGAATAAATACAAAAAATGCCATGGAGCCTAATCCAGATATTTTTTTAACCAATCCATTGCTAATACGTTAAAATCAGCACAGCTTTCATGAGCAAGATCTTGATATACAGTTAAGTTTTTTAAAGCTGGAATCTTTTCAAATACTGGCATTATGGTTTCTGGGGGACAAGTAGGATCTATCATCCCAATATTCACAGCAACTGGACATGTTATATTTTTTACTAAATTTAATGTATCAAAATACGACAATGTATCTAAAATGTTTTCAGTCTGATCAGAATGATCTTTTATGTAATCTGTTATTTCAACATAAGGTGAAGATAACAAAGTAGAAGAAGTTGGATAATTTGATAAAAAAGGCTGTTCTGCAACTACTGCTGCTAATCGAGAATCTAAAGATGCTGTTGCAAGAGTGTATCCTCCACCTTGACTTCTACCCCACATACCAATAGCGTCATTATTAACCTCAGGTCTCGATGAAAGAAAATCAATACCTCTGACACAATCCATGTATGCACCACGATAATAATATCTTTCCTTATCATTAATATGATACGTTAATTTAGTCGAATGCTCCAGGGACCATTCCTCAGTACTTTCTCCTTGACCCCGTGGCCATAGACTTAGGACAGCAAATCCTGATAGTACTAATGCAAAGTGTTTATCTAAAGTTAATGTAGTGGCTGCATAACCTGGAACTCTTAATACTGCAGGAAAAATTCCTTTAGACGATCGTGTAGTAGGAAATGAATATATGCCGCGAATTCTTTTGTTTTCAAAACTATTTAGAACAACTTTATATGTATTATAATCTCGAGCACTTAAATCAGCATCTTCAATAACGTCCTCAGACATTGCTGTAGATTCCAAATCTTTTAAAGTTTTATTCCAAAAACTGTCAAAGTCACTTTTAATCATTATATTAAAATTAATGACCCCTAGATCGTCTAGCAACACCAGAAGCTCTTGCTGCTCTTGCGACGCCACGTGCAACTGCAGGAGCAACATTACGATTAAAAACACTTGGAATAATATAATCTGCTTGTAATTGTCGTGAAGTAATAGTTGATGCAATTGCTTCAGCTGCAGCCATTTTCATCTCATCGTTGACAGTTGTTGCTTGTACATCGAGCGCACCTCTAAAAATACCAGGAAAAGCAGATACATTATTGATTTGGTTAGCAAAATCAGATCTACCTGTAGCCATGATTGCAACATGAGGTCCAGCTTCATGTGGAAGTATTTCAGGATCTGGATTTGCCATGGCAAATACGATAGGATCTTTGTTCATCTTCTTAATATCATCGACAGTTATAGTTCCTGGTCCAGACAATCCTAAGAATAAATCTGCTCCTTCAATTACTTCACTGATTGATCCTTTTTTCTTGTCATGGTTTGTATTTTCAGCAAACCAATTTTTCATAAAGTTCATGTTATCAGGGCGCCCTTTATATACAGCTCCGGACCTATCACAACCAATAATATTTTTTACTCCATATGACAAAAGCATTTTCACGCAAGCGACACCAGAAGCACCTACTCCTGCTACCACAACATTTAATTCATCTAAATTCTTTTGGACTAATTTTGCTGCATTAATCAAAGCAGCACTAACAACTACAGCTGTGCCATGTTGATCATCATGAAATACAGGAATATCAAGTTGTGCTCGCAAGGAGTCTTCTATTTCAAAACATCTTGGAGCAGAAATATCTTCTAGGTTAATTCCACCAAATCCTGGCGCAATCCTTTTTACTGTTTCGATAATTTCTTGTGTATCAGTTGTATCTAAACATATTGGCCAAGCATCTACATTCCCAAATTCCTTAAAAAGTAGGGCTTTCCCTTCCATAACCGGCATTGCGGCGCCAGGACCTATATCGCCTAGACCTAAAACAGCTGTTCCATCCGTAACAACTGCTACAGTATTTCGTTTACCTGTTAATTCCCACAGTGTTTCTGGTTTATTGTATATATGCATACAAACACGACCAACACCAGGTGTATAAGCTATAGATAAATCCCTACGTGTTTTTAAAGGGATTTTGCTTTGCATTTCTATTTTTCCGCCTAGATGAGAAGATAATATTGGGTCTGAATAACGTATTACCTTAACTCCCTGAAGCTTTTTTAATGCCTTTAAAATATCTGATCCAACTTTTTCGTCCCAAACACTAAAAGTTATGTCTCGAACTAATTTTGCTCCAGACATTTCAACTAAATCAATTGCTCCAACAGTAGCACCTTGATCACCAATAGCAGAAAGAACTTTACCAATCATTCCAGGCTGGTTAGAAATCTCAAGTCGCAATGTTAAAGAATTTGTAGGGGGAAGTGTTGAATCTACGCTATCTATATCTTCTGTTTTAGCTACCTTACGAACCATAATATTGCCTTTTCTTGAGTATATATATTTTTAGAAACTCTAAAGAGTGCTCAAATTATACCAATGTAAATTAATATTGCAACTACTAAGATTCATCAATATCTATTCCAGCAATTACAACATCATCTACAGGTTTATCTCCAGGCATTGTTTCAACCTTTGAAATGGTCTCAACAACATCTTGACCTGAGGTAACCGTACCAAAAATTGTGTGATTACCATTTAAATGAGGAGTAGGAACTGTTGTTATAAAAAATTGACTGCCATTAGTATTTGGACCAGCATTTGCCATAGCTAACTTACCAGGAGTATCAAACACTAATGAAGATACAATTTCATCTTCAAATTGATAGCCAGGTCCACCTCTACCGGTGCCATCAGGATCTCCGCCTTGAATCATAAAATTTGGAATGACTCTATGAAATATCACTCCATCGTAAAAACCTGATTTGGATAAACTAACGAAGTTATCGACTGTTTTAGGAGTTTCATCTGGTAATAAATTAATAACTATCTCACCGTAATTTGTTTTTATTGTTGCTTGCAATGTGTTTTCCTTTCATAAATCTGAACATCTTATTACTAAAACTTTAACATATTTATTCATGAATTATTAGGATAAATATCACAATATAAAAGGGAATTAAATAACAAGAAGAACTAATCCGACAACAATAATGGTAGTAGATAAAGCCTTAATAAGAATAATTTTAGGAGTAATTGATTCACCAAGAGACCACTTGAATAATACACTTACTAAAATAGTAAATAAAAGTAAAAATAAAGATCTGACACTTAATATTGCAGTAACTAAAGAAACTGGACCTAAAGAAAGCGCTAGTAAAGCGAAATAGAAATGAATATTAACTAAAACTACTTCATTACCAAATACAAATAAGAATCCTTTACTTTTTGACTGAATCATATTTTTCAAATCTAAATAAGAATCTCTTCGAAAATTTAAAAGAAAGAAAATAAAACCCAAAGCAAACATACGAACAGCATGTACTTGAATTATTGAAGCTTCTTCTACAGCTAATTTACTTGTAATATTTGCAGCACTATATAGAAGGCTACCAATAATTAATAAACCAAAGGCTTTATCAATAATTTTAATTTTCCAAAAATCACCGGAAAAATCCATGACTATTAATATTGCACCAATTACCACTAATATTATTCCGGCCCATTGATAAAGTAGTATATTTTCATCCAAAAAAAGTAAGGCAAAAAAAGCTGTGAATATTGGATATATTTGTGAAAATGGGACTGTCCTCGTAACCTCATTGGAGAAAGTTACTTTTAAAAATAGATGCCCCTGTAACCCAAATAATGCTCCTGCGATAAATGGCCAAAAGAAATATTGTAATTGTATAGCTTCAAATGTAGAAACAATTAGAATCGTTACTATGCCAAAAGTCATCTGTATTAAGGCTATTATGACAGGTAATGTATGAGAATTTGTAACATATCTATATAAAACTGTTTTATCAAATATGCTCACTAAGCCAGAAACAGCTGAACTAAATAATGCAATTATTACCCAATTGTCCATAAATTTCCTGTTTAATTGAATGAATACAAAAAGAGGATTATAATCCCTCCTATGCATTCTTACAATAAACCTGATTCAACCTCTAATAAATATAATAAACTTCCCTTTTATTATGGATGGATCATATTAGTGGTAACTGGACTAGGAATGTTTATATCTGGTCCTGGTCAGACCTATTCTATCTCGATATTTATGGAACCAATGAGAAAATCTCTTGGCCTTTCATTATCTGAAATTGCTAGTTTTTATACATTTGGCTCTCTAACAGCAGCAACTCTTATGATCCTTGTAGGAAAGTTATTTGATAAATATGGTGGTAGAATTTTAATGTCCTTGATAACCATCCTATTTGGACTAGCTTGCTTGTGGATGACACAAGTTTCAAATTCTTATGAAATATATTTTGGATTTACCATGTTACGTGCCTTAGGACAGGGAGCTCTAACTCTTGTCTCAACGAGTTTAGTAGCAATTTGGTTTATACAATATCGAGGAAGAGCTAATGCATTTAATTCATTGGGTAGTGCTCTAAGCCAAGCTATCTTTCCACTTCTTATTTTTTATTTAATAACAAACCTCGGTTGGGAAAATGCATGGGCTGTTCTCACTTTCGTAATCTGGGGATGTTTATTATTACCTGCAATTATAATTATACGCAGAAGTCCAGAATCTATAGGTCTTCTACCAGATGGATTAAAAATAGAAAAAGATTCCTCTATTAATCAATCTGATTTGGAAGTTAATTGGAGTTTGAAAGAAGCTATGAAAACTCCAACTTTTTGGCTATTACTATTTGCTAGCACTTCACATTCTTTTATTATAACTGCACTTACTTTCCTGCAAGTACCCCTCTTTGAAAGTCGTGGATTAAGCGCTGAATCAGCAGCTCAAGTATTTATAATCATTTCCCCAATGATAATATTAGGTTCTTTTTGTTCTGGTTTTATCATTGAAAAGGTAGCTCCGAGATTACTATTAGGATTTAGTCAAATTATATTAATTTCAGGAATGTTATTTATTGGTACTATTTCAACTAACTGGCATACATATATTTATGGATCAATCATTGGATTTGGTATGGGATTTGCTATGACTATTGGAAATGTTATCTGGGCAAATTATTATGGGAGAAATTCAATAGGAGCTATAAGAGGATTTGTAACCACTGTTATGGTAGGCTCTGCAGCACTTGGACCTTTATCATTTGCAATCATCGTTGATACAACAAATTCGTTTGAATTAACAACAAATGTATTCACATTATTGCCACTATTGTGCTTAATTGCAGCAATAATGGCTAAACCTCCAGTCAAGAATTGAACCTAAACAATATGTAATAGATTATGATAGAATATATAAATTACGTAATATTGGTGTTTGGTACTGGAGGTAATAATGGTTCCACCTGAGAGTCTTTTTGGGATATCCAATGCATTACTGGTGTTGATAGTGTCACTAGTTTCATTTGGTTTAGCTGGTTTCATTTTATGGCAAAGAGTATTTCGACTGGTTCTAATTGGTAGAAAAGAAAACAGATTAGATCAACCGATAAAAAGAATACTAAAAATGCTTATAGTTGTCCTAGGCCAACAAAGAGTTATGCAACGATTCTCATTGAAAGATATGGCTGGTCTCGGTCATGCAATTATATTTTATGGTTTTGTACTATTCTCAATAAGCTATGTAATTTTTATTTTTGGTGATACAGCATGGCATCCATTTTCTGAAACATTATTAACAGAAACTGGAGTGAAATTCTTTGCTTCACTTTTAAATTTTGTAGCCGTACTAATAATATTTTCACTATCATGGGCTCTATATAGAAGATGGGTTGCGAGGCCTCATAGACTTTCTTTTGACCTAACAAGAGCCAAAGAATCCATCATTATTGTTGCCGCTATCTATGGACTTATGTTTTTTACACTGATTACAGAAGGATTTTTTGTAGCTGCTGGTGGAACTGGTCCTGCAGCCGATACACCAATTGGTGGAGCTTTAGGAAATCTATTTATTGATATGGGAATAACTGGAGAAACTGCAAGTAATTTACAAGCCCTTTTTTGGTGGTTGCACCTGATTATTATTTTGGGATTTGCTGTTTATATTCCTATATCGAAACACATGCACATGGTTGGAGCTCCAGTAAATGTATTATTTACTACCATGCAAGCTCGAGGAACTCTAAAACCAATGCCTGACTTTGAAACAGCTGAAACTTTTGGTGCTGGAGGAACAGAAGGGTTTTCATGGAAATCTATTTTAGACGGATATGCATGTGCAGTTTGTGGAAGATGTACAGATAACTGCCCTGCTAATATTAGTGGGAAACTTCTATCTCCAATGCATATTGCTGAAGGTATAAAAGAGCACGTCATGGAAACAGGTGCATCTATAATAAGTGCACAAAAATCACAAGAAACCTATCAAGAACCAAGTCTCTTTACAGAAAATAGCATGCTAAAGGAATCAGCAGTTTGGGATTGTGTTACCTGCGGTGCATGTATGGAAGAATGCCCTGTTATGGTTGAACATGTTGACTCCATTGTCGATATGCGTAGATATCTAGTAATGGAACAAGCCAGTATGCCTGAGGGAGCAGAAGGTGTTTTATTAAACATGGAACAAAGAGGACATCCATGGAGTGGAAATCAAACCTCCAAAACAGAATGGATGGAGGGTTTGGATATTCCAACATTTGCCGATGAAAATGAAGCAGAAGTTCTTTTATGGGTAGGCTGTACTTCTGCATTAAACGAAGCTAATCAAAAAGCACCACGAGCTATGGCTTCTATTTTACGCGTCGCTGATATTAAATTTGCTGTACTAGGAAATGAAGAAGGTTGTACTGGAGATCCTGCCAGAAGAATTGGAAATGAATACCTGTACCAAATGATGGCTGAACAAAATATTCAAACATTAAACCAATATTCATTCAAAAAAATTGTTACACTATGTCCACATTGTTTTAACAATATCAAAAATGAATATCCACAACTTGGAGGTAATTACAAAGTTTATCACTATACTGAATTTGTTGATGAATTAATTCAAAACGGAAAACTAAAACCTGTTAAAAGTGTTGATATTAGTATGACTTACCATGACTCTTGTTACCTCGGAAGACATAACAAAGTTTATGATGCACCACGAAATATTTCAAAAGCTATCCCTGGATTAGAACTTCACGAGATGGAAAGAAACTGCGAAAGAGGGTTTTGTTGCGGTGCAGGTGGCGGACATATGTGGATGGAAGACAGTGGAGGTCAAAGAATCAACCATATGAGAATTGATCAATTTCTTGATACCGAAGGTGAAACATTGGGTGTTTCTTGTCCATTTTGTTATCAAATGTTCGCTGAAGGAATACAATCAAAAGGTGTTCAAGAAAATAAACAAACTAAAGATCTCGTAGAAATTATTGCTGAGAGTGTTGTCCCTGAAGAAGAGAAATAATTACTTTATTCTATTGGTTCTGGATACATATCACGAAGTTCGCGTTTCAATATTTTACCCATGGGGTTCTTAGGAATCTCATTGGTAAAAATAACTGACTCAGGTTTTTTATAACTCGCTAATCGCTCATGACAATAGTCGATTATTTCTTGGGGCTCTACTGACATACCTGGTTTTAAAACCACAACGGCTCTTACTCGCTCCCCCCAATACTCATCATTAATCCCAATCACAGCAGCATCATCAATACTTGAATGTGTAAGAATGATATTTTCAACTTCATCTGGTGCAATCATTTCGCCACCACGCTTGATAAAATCTTTAGCTCTACCTGATAAAAAGATATATCCTTCCGGATCCATATATCCTAAATCTCCAGTATATAACCAACCATCTCTGATAGTTTCATTAGTTGCATCTTCTTTGTTCCAATATCCTTTCATTAACCTTGGACCTTGTGCAACAATTTCTCCCACATCCCCTTGTTTTACTTCATTACCATCCTCATCGACTATCTGAACAATTACATCATCTAATGGTTTACCAATAGAGCTTAACCTTTGCAACTTGATTTCTTGTTCTTCAGGTGTTCCAGTAATTTCATGATCTTCTGGAGACAACATGGTAATAGTTGAAGCGGTTTCTGTTTGACCAAAAGCATTGATAAAACGGGTTCCAGGAAGTTTGGCTATTGCATCCTTAATGACAGATGCAGGCATAGGAGCGGCGCCATAAGTTATTACTCCTAAACTTGATATATCAAAATCCTGAAACTCTTTATGATCCAAAATTGCTTTAAGCATGGTTGGAACCATCATTGCTCGATTAATTTGTTCTTCCTGAACTAATCTCATCCAATCACGTGGTTCAAATTGTCTCTGAATAACTAATGTTCTTCCACCGTAAATTGCAGAAATTACAGCTTGCATTCCCGCAATGTGATGTAAGGGAACAGTCAATATATTTTTTTCTTCCTCATCAGGATCAGCTGGCATTACATTGGCAAGAATATAAGAAGAAAAGCTATCGTGTTTTAACATTACACCTTTTGGAGCACCTGTTGTCCCTGAGGTATACATAATTATATTGGTATCATCATCATCATATTCAGGAAATCTATCGTCGGATTCCCCATCTCGAATCAAATCATCATAATTAATCCAACCATCAGATTCATCATCCATTGATATAAATAATTCAACATCATTATTATTTTTTGTGGCTTGCTTAACTAATTCATGATATCTAGAACCTGCAAATACTGCTTTTGGCTTACTATCCGATAGCATAACCTCTAGTTCATCATCCTTTACGCGAAAATTGACTGGAACATAAATAGCATCCAGACTTGTAATTGCAAAATATGCCTCTATATGCTCGTTACAATTTACTTGTATAGTAGATACCCTATCTCCAGGAACTACACCTAATTTGCTCAATGAATCAGCAAGTTTGTTTACTCTTTGTTGTAAAGTAGAGAAATCAATTCTCTTATCTTCAAAGATAATTGCCGTTCTATCAGGAACAATTTCACTTGATAGTCGCAAAAACTCGACAGTATTCATCTACTAACCTCCATTGACTACACAAAATATCTGACGCAAGTATCAATTCTATCACCCTTGTCCAGTTTCGATAATATATTCAATACACCTTTTAGCTTCTAAATCTAATCCTTGTGCTAAAGAGAGTTCTAATCCCTGTGAAATAATTGATTTTGTTAACTGATTTAATTCTCTTGGGTTACGACATAAACTATCTAATAAACTATGAGCAAACTCAACGATACGATTTTCTTCAATGCAATAATCTATCAATCCTATTTCCAAAGATTTATCTACCTCTATTTGTTTTCCTAGCAATAAAAGATCCAAAGAGTGTCCTAAACCTATTTGACGAGGAATAGTTTGTGTTCCTCCAGCAGCAGGAATAATTCCAAGTCCTGTTTCTGGTAAACTGATAATCGTATTTTCTGTTGCTATTCGCACATCACATAACATAGCAATTTCCACCCCAGAACCAAATGTGTATCCATGAAGTATGCAAACAATAGGAATTGGTAATGTCATAAATACTTCCCATAAGTCTCTTTCTTTACGAATATTTCGAGCTATATGTTGAGATGGAGCAGTACCAAATTCAGTTAAATCCGCTCCTCCACAAAATCCTTTTGAACCGGTACCTTTTAACAAAATACCCTCAATATCAGTATCAAGTGTAATTGCTGTTAGAACTTCATACAGTTCGTCTCGCATCGTAGTATTAAAAGCGTTAACAACTTTAGGCCTATTAAGAGTAACAATGCCTATATTATTATCTTTTTCATAAATAATTGTGCTAAATTGATCTATGGTTTTCCCATCCTTGAATTTGCAATTTATTTAAATCGATTCCAGAAGATAACAAATCTTCTAATGGTATTTCAATATAATTTTTACCAATATCATTGATTTCATGAGCGTCACTAACCTCAGTTAAAATTAAATTATGTTTATCTGCTAATTCATACACTTGGTTTTTATTTATATGCCAATTGTGAATAGAATTATTAACCTCAATTGACTGAATATGATTTATTTCTATTTGCTGGGATGGGTGACCAGGATGACAATAATTTCTAAATAACTTACCGTTCGGTAACATAAATTCTCCAACTTCATATGTTTGGAAATAATCATGTTTCATATGTAATTCTATTTCTCTGCCAGGAAATACGACTATTTCATTTGGAAAATGTTTAGTAAAAATTTTGTAATATTCAAAAGAAATTTTTAATAACTCTGGGTGAGCATGGTCATGATCAGTAATCGCTATTCCATCTATACCAATTTTTTTACACTGATTTATTACCTTATATGCAGTATCGATACTAGGTTTTTCAAAACTTGATGCCTCCCATATATGTGTATGCAAATCAAGTTTAAGCTTTTCCCCTTTATTCACCATATCTTATATATATCCTTCATTCACCAATAAAATTAGGAGGTTCTTTTGTCTTAAAACTGTCCAGTCCTATTTTTCTATCATCAGTAGAATGAAGTAATATACTTAAATCAGATTCAAACAAAAATCCTTGTCTTATATTCATATCAAAACCCTCTTTGACTGCCTCTTTTACATATCTTAAAGCAATCGGCGCAAGAGATTCTAATTTTGTTATTAATTTTGCAGTACTCGTTTCAATTTCAGATTGTGAAACCATATAGTTAATCAATCCTAGCTTAATAGCTTGTTCTGATGTAATAATCTCACCAGATAACATCATCTCTACTGATTTTGATTTACCTATTATTCTAGGCAATCGTTGTGTTGCTCCATCCCAAGGTAAAAATCCATTATTAATTTGCTTTAAACCAAATACGCTATCTATAGTACAAATCCTGATGTCTCCACTCAATGCTATTTCTAAAAGATTATCAAATATGTATCCATCCATTACCACAATTACAGGACATTGGATTTTATCTACTTTTGATGCGAGTCTATAATTTTCAATAGAATTAATATTATCAAAATTTATAGCCTTTAGAGAATACAACTTGTTAGTATTCTCTATACGTAGTGCAACTACATTTGTTTCATTGTCTTGATTAATATCACTACAAATTTCTTCAAATTCAGCACATATACTTTTGTAATCCAATCTAGAAAACACACTAGAGTCTATTAATATAGAAGTAGTGTTATTATTTTTTGAAACTTTTACAGATGTAAATTTTCTTCCTTCCGACACGATTTCTCCTACTAAAAGGTCTTTGAAAACCACCTCGGGGCGACTGGATTTGAACCAGCGACCCCCTGCACCCCATGCAGGTGCGCTTCCAGGCTGCGCCACGCCCCGATGATAAAGGAAAAGAATACCATTAGCAATTTCCCAGAGCAAGTTGTTTTTATATTGTACCTATTAACATAGCGTGGTAGACTTGCATAATTAATTGCGGAATCCCTAGAACTGCTAAGGAGAATATAATGTTACCTGATCGAATGAAATTTGGCATATTTCTTGCTCCATTTCATTGGAAAGATGAAAACCCTACTCTATCATTACAAAGAGATTTAGAACTTGTCGAGTATTTAGATCATCTAGGATATGACGAAGCATGGATTGGAGAACATCATAGTGCAGGTTGGGAAATAATAGCATCTCCTGAAGTCTTTATCGCTGCAGCTGCAGAAAGAACAAAACACATTAGATTAGGAACTGGAGTTACAAGTCTTCCTTATCATCATCCATTAATAGTTGCCGATAGAATGGTTATGTTAGATCACCTAACAAAAGGAAGAACAATGTTAGGAGTTGGCCCTGGAGCACTTGTTACAGATGCCTATATGTTGGGTATAGATCCAACCACACAAAGACCACGAATGGATGAATCGCTAAACGTAATTATGCAACTGCTTGAATCAGAAGAACCTGTTACATGCAAAACTGATTGGTTTTCTATGAATGAAGGACAATTACAAATGAGGCCCTACACACAACCACGATTTGAGGTAGCCGTAGCAGCTGCTCAATCACCTTCGGGTATGGTAGCAGCTGGCAAGTACGGTTTAGGGGTTTTATCAGTAAGCATACCTCGTGGCGGTAGCATTGCTACTAATTTAAGTGACTTCTGGAAAATCGCAGAAGAAACTGCAGCAGAACATAACAAAACAGTAGATAGAAAAGAATGGCGCTTAGTCCTACATGTTTTTCTGGCGGACACGAAAAAAGAAGCATTCGCTCAAGCAAGAGAGTATGCAGGAAGGTATCAAAGGGAATACTTTGAAAAAACCCTAGGTCATCCATCTACAGTGGATGATAGTGCCGATAAGATTATTGACGCAATGGTTGAAAGAGGAGCTTGGTGCGTAGGAACCCCAGACGATTTGATTGATACAATAAATCGCCTAGATGAAGAAAGTGGTGGATTTGGTGGGATTATGATTCAAGCCACTGAATGGGGAACTAAAGAACAAGTTTTCCATAGCTATGAATTACTTGCAAGATATGTAATGCCACAATTTCAAGGATCCGTAAGAGCTCTAAATAATTCTATGCAATGGTCCCGTAACAAATCAGAAGAACTTCAAAAAATGCGAACAGAAGCCTTAGAAAAAGCAAAATCAGATTACCAAAATAAATCCTAAAATATCATATGAACGAAATATCTATACCTAAAGAACAAAAACGAAGACTGCTTGTAACTATATTAGCTGGCCATGGTTTAAAACACATGTTTAACGCAGCATTTTTTATACTACTGCCTGGAATAAAAGAAGGTTTGTCATTAACAAATAGCCAAATAGGATTTATGTCATCAACAAGACAATTTGCTGGCGGTATTGCAAATATTCCTGCTGGTTATGTTGGTGATAAATACCCTCAAAAAGTCGCATTAATTCTTTCTTTGACAATTATAGTATTGGGAATATTCGCCTTTTTCTTAGGAATATCAAATACGTTTTTTATTGCCCTAATATTTTCGGGACTTTTTAGTGTAGTTATATCGTTTTACCACCCAGCTGCAATTGCTTCCCTTTCAAGAAATTTTGCAGATAGACGTGGTTTTGCAGTTTCATTACATGGAACAGGTGGAAGTATCGGAGAAACAGCTGCTCCAATTCTAGTTGGAGCTTTACTAAAATACACACCATTAATTTGGAGCAGTATATTACAGATAAGCATAATACCAGCAATAGTTTTTGGAATATTAATGTACTTTCTATTAAAAAACATTCCTCAACAGCAGACATCTGAAAATTTAACCTTTACAAAATTTGTATCTGGAGTTGGGGGCTTATTTAAAAACAAGAAACTACTGATTGTTTTATTAATTGCTGCTGGATTTGCTGGTGGTCAAGGCACAATGCTAACATTTCTACCTATATACATGGATGAAAATTTAGGTTTCTCTCCATTCAGATATGGGGTTTATATAACTCTTGCCAATGTTGGAGGCATAATTTCCCAACCTATAATGGGCCATTTATCAGACAAATATAACAGAAAACTAATTCTAGCTCCTTCTCTGACAATCTTAGGTATGAGCTATATATGCCTTCTTACATCAAATATTGTTCTATTCACCATCGTAATAATTATTATGGGCATTTTCTTGTTTCCTATGATGGCAATCTTAGTTGTATCAGCTACAGACTTAGTTGACTCAAACATTCAAGGAACAACTGTAGCATTAGTATTTGCCGCAGTGACTATATTTTCTAGTTTTATTCCATCACTAGCAGGTATATTAGCTGATACAGATATACGATATGCATTTATGTTGGCATCTGGAGTAGGTGTATTTGCAGGTTTAATTGCTTTCTTAGGAAATTGGGCTGTGTCAAAACCTATAAATTAATGGACATTACCTAATAATGTTTCCCCTGCTCGTTCTTGTAGTTCAGTAATAGAAAAAGGCGTTTGTATACGTGGCAGAACTTCAGTACCCAACAATTCTACTTGATTACTCCATTCTTCTGCACTCGCAACAGGTCGCATAACAAATTTCGAAACCCCTACATTAATATAGTTATTAATCATTTGTAATACATCATCAGAGGTACCTGCTGCACAATAATTATCAGGGGTTATATCGTTTCTACGTGATATAAAATGTTTCGAAAAATTTTGTACTGCAACTTGTTTATCAGAGTTAATATGAAAAGGAATGAAGGTTCCATAGTGATCGTCAGGAATTTCGTTTCCAGCTTCATTCATTCTTGATTTTATATATTGTATACCTGATGAACATTCTTGAGGTGTCGTAGCAGATGGTAACCATCCATCGCCCTTTCTAGCAACTCTATCCAAAGCAGCCCAACTTCTCCCACCAATCCATATCGGCGGGAATGGCGACTGTATGGGTTTTGGAAGTAAAGTAACATCTTTAAAATTGAAAAACTCTCCATCAAATTCACACTTTTCACCAGACCACAACTTCCTCATGACGTCTATAGATTCATCAGTAATTCGACCACGATGTTTTTTCACAACTCCTGCTAAGTCAAATTCTTTTTGTTGATCCTGACCAAGTCCAACTACAACTAATAATCTTCCGTTTGAAAGAAAATCTAATGTTGCTAATTGTTTTGCCAAAATCGAAGGTTGTCTTAAAGGTAGAATTAGTGCGCTTGTACCAAATTTCATTTTTTTAGTTACACCGCACAAAGCTGCAATCGAAATAACAGGATCCAAGGTATTTTCTTTACCACTTAATCGATCGCTAAACCAAAGTGAATCTATGCCTACTTCTTCACACAAATTAACAAATTCAAAAAATTCTGAAGAATGATATGTAGGAAAAGGCCAACCACCAACTCCTATTCCAATTCTAATTTTATTATCCATTGTTCCTCTACAGCAAAAATTATAAACTAAACGAAGATTGTGCTAAATCAGCAACATATTTTCCAATAGAAAGTGAAGATGTAGCTGCCGGCGAAGGAGCATTCTGTACATGTATACCCCGAGTAGTTTGTATAATACTAAAATCATCTAAAAGAAATCCAGTAGAATCTACTGCCTGAGCTCTTACTCCAGCTTCAGTAGAAACTAAATTTTCCTCCCGAATTTCTGGAACAAGCTTTTGGAGAGATCGAGTAAATGATTTTTTACTCAGAGACCTGTACATTTCTGACATTCCAGTTTTCCAATATTTAGCTGCCATAATCCAAAACCCACTAAATGATAGTGTTCCGAGAAATTCTTTTGGATTGATTGTGCTGAATTTATAGCCTTCTTTAGCAAACGCCAAAACAGCATTAGGTCCTGCTTCAACTCCACCATTGATTAATCTGGTATAATGGACGCCCAAAAATGGAAATTTAGGATCTGGAACCGGATATATTAAACCATTTACCAAATGATGAGAATCTTCAGTTAATTCAAAATACTCTCCACGAAATGGAATAATTTTAATATTTGATTTTTCACCTATCATACGTACAATCTTATCTGCATATAATCCAGCACAATTAATTAAATATTTAGCTTTATATTCACCAGATGTAGTAGTTAATACATACCCATTTTGATCTTCATTTATTTTTACAACTTCTGAATTAGTAAAAAGGTCTCCACCAGCTTCTTGATATTCAGTAGCATAAGCTTGTGAAACTTGAATGTAATCAACTATACCTGTATTAGGAGAATGAATTGCTTGTACACCTGATGCATGAGGCTCAATTTCTTTTAAACGTTCAGGTCCAATCATTGTTAAACCCTCTACACCATTAGCAGTACCTCGTTCGAAAAGATTTTCAAGTCGAGGAATTTCTTCTTCGTTAGTTGCCACAACCACTTTACCAACTAAATCATATTTAATATTATGATCATCACAAAATTCTCTCATATTTCTCGCACCATCAACGCAAAAAGAAGCTTTCTGAGACCCTGGTCGATAGTATAAACCTGCATGAATCACACCACTATTATGTCCAGTTTGATGTTTAGCTAATGTATCCTCTTTTTCAACTAATACAACTTTTTGATTTGGATGATTTTTTGTAATGGTCATCGCAGTTGCTAGTCCTAATATTCCGCCACCAATAATTGCGATATCATATTGTTCTGACATATTTCACCTCATGTGATCAAAATTTAATAGAAGGATAACATATAAATCCCACTTACAATTACATTTTGCTATTGTATAATTGCTCTATGTTAAGATTTTTACAAGCAATAATAATAGGTTCTTTAATACCTTTTATAGCAATTTTACCCCCAATTATTCATTTTTTTACAGGTCCAATAGGACCATTTATTGGAGGGTTTATTGCTGGAACAATAACAAAATCTGATCCTCTAAAAGCGATGCTTTTATCCCTAGGAATAACTATTTCAGTGTTTTTATATTTCTTTATTGCAATAGTAGTTTTTGGGGAATCTCTGTCTCTTGTACCTGATGATTTTTCCCTTGGAGGTATATTGATTACCTCGATATTATTCATTTATATTCTTGGGCTTTCTCTTTTAGGCGCGATTATAGGTGGATATAATAGTCAAAAAAATAAATGAAGGAAAAATATACTAAATTTGATATATTACTTGAGAATTATGTTCTGTTTTTTTAATTATATTCTTGTTATACATATACTCAAGATGAGATAAAGTTTCAGTTGTAGCCATACGCCTAGTCCAAAACCCTATATTTTCCCAAGTACCAACGTTCCAATGAATATTTGAAGCAACCTGCCATGCTGTTAATCCATCGCTAGAATTTTTTATAGCATTAGTCATTTCTTGCATTCGATCTTCATGATGTTGCTTCATCACGACTACACGATCTTTTAAACCAGTAAATGTACCTTGATGTGCTGGATAAACAGTCTCGACATCCAAATCTTCTACTTGAGTTAGGGAATCAATATATTGCCCCAAAGGATTATGATTATCTCCCGGATACATACTTATATTTGGTGTAATTCGTGGAAGAACATGGTCTCCAGAAAATAAGACTTTACGTTTCTTGTCGTAGACACAAATATGACCTGGTGAATGGCCTGGTGTCCAAATTGAAACTATAGTAGGATCCCCAAATAATTCTTCATTTCCTTTTATCAGAATATCTGATTCCGGTACTGGAGAACG
The DNA here is from genome assembly GCA_022450525.1 of Dehalococcoidia bacterium. Classification (GTDB taxonomy): domain Bacteria; phylum Chloroflexota; class Dehalococcoidia; order Lucifugimonadales; family UBA6952; genus UBA6952. Next base: position 67,424 of record JAKUQA010000004.1, read on the forward strand.
CCATGGAGAGTAATCTTCATTTGAATGTTTTTCTACCGCTTTCTGCTCTTTTTGCATTAGCTCAATTGGAATTCCATAAAGTGTATTCCATATCTTAAAAGTATCATCATTAACATCCATTCGATTTCTACGACGAAACTCAGATTTGGCGTCCAATTGATGCATGGCAATTTGGGCACCTGTCCATTCTCTCATCCTTTCGGAAAGACCATGGTGATCTGGATGCCCATGGGTAATAAGAATATTTTTTATGTCGTCAGGTTTGAAACCTAAATCAGTAATTGATTGTGTTAAAAAACTATACCCTTCATCAGTTCCAAGTCCTGTATCAATTAATATCCAATTATCTAAGGATTTAACAAGATAAACTAAGGTGTGGTTTAATCCTCTGTCTCTTCCAGGTATAGGCACTCTTATTTGTAATACATCTTCTTTATCTAGCATTTGTTTTTATTGTATCAATCAATTTTGTTAATGTTGGAACTAAACCTGCAGCCAGAGTTAATTTAATCGTATCGCCTATCCAAAAATTTCCTACACCCCACGAATATACTAAGCCTAATCTTGTTGTTTCATTTGATAATATTTGATCTGATGTAATAAATACACCAAGCCATAATAATCCAAAAGAATAGATAACTATTTCACCAATTAACATTACTCCTGCTAGGCGGATAGGATTTCTTCCCCATCCTTGTTCTACAAAGTAACCTATAACTGTTGCTGCAACTATAAATCCTATAACATACCCTTTACTTAAAAAACTTCCAGCAAACATTGAAAAACTTAAAACTCCAATATGATTTGCCCATCCTAAAATTGCATAAAGGCTCATGGCAATAAATCCTTTTTTCATACCTAAAACTGCACCTGCCATAAGCACAACAAATGTTTGTCCTGTAATGGGTACTGCCGGATTTAAATAAATCTTAAACTGTGCTGCTAACCCAGTTGCTGCTACAAATGAAATTATAGCCAATAAATCTACAACTACATTTATAGATCCCTTATCTCGAGATATAACCATATCAAGTAGTGAGAGTTCACTATTGATTCTAAGATCTCCTCCACGCATTAAAAATCTCCTCTTTGTATTAATCTCTTACACAAGATACTAGGGTATCCTTTTCTTGGACTAAGTTCAACGTAAATTTGCGGAGAAAAAAGATAATGTTTTAGACCAAGCTGATTCAGCAGCTTCTTTGTTATAAACCGGTATGTTTGTATCATTAAAAAATGCATGATCGACATTAGGGTATATAATTATTTCATTCACAATTCCGTTATCATTCAACGCTTTTTCTAGCTCTGGTACTGTAGATGTTATACGCTCATCGTTTTCAGCATAAATACCCAAAACTGGTGCTTTTAAATTTTGTACAGAATTTAAATCTGGATTTCCTCCATAATAAATATTGCATGCAGAAATATTACTATTTTCACATGCACTCTGAATTGAAAGTCCTCCACCAAGGCAATAACCAACGACACCAACTTTACCTGATGAATCCTCACTATTTTGTATATAGGCGACACATGCGTCTATTTCTTCTCTAGCACGTGCTTGATCCATCGCTTGTGTTAATTTCATAGCCTCATCTGGTTCAGTCGTGACACTACCGTGAAATAAATCAGGTGCTAATGCAATAAATCCTTGCTCTGCAAATCTTTCAGTAATACTTTTTATATGATCATCAAGACCCCACCATTCCTGTATTACTACAATTCCTGGTGCTTTTGAATCTAAATTTCCCGGTTTAGATAAATATCCTTCTGCTGAAACACCATTTATATTCATTTGTACTATTTCTGATTGTATATTAGCCATAATAATTTCTCCTAAATTAAAGTTACGTGCGCTTATATTATCATGAGCAATCAAATATCTGTCTACATATAAACTGACAAAACTTTATATAATTTGCATTGACTCATTGGTACTTGAAATATAGAATTTCTGTACATTGAATTGAGGAGGACTACTATGGCTTTTGAAGAAATAACGAAACCATCTGTATCAGATATGAAAGAAACTCCAAATCTTATTGATTATCAGTCTACTAGGGAAGATTTTGATTGGTATAGAGATGGTTTTTCTGGCCTAGATTGGCTTCCTGACGGTGGATTAAATAATGCATATGAAGCTGTTGATAGACATGTAAATAATGGTAAAGGTAAACAAAAAGCTTTAATTTGGATAGGTAAAAATGGTGACGAAGAAACCTACACTTATTCTCAATTTAAAGAAGAATCGGATAAATTTGGCCAAGTTATGAAGAACCTTGGTATGCAAAGAGCAGATAGAGTTTTCATTTTTATGGATAGGATACCAGAACTCTATTTTGCAGCTATGGGAATACTCAAAGCTGGTGGAGTAATTGCTCCATTATTCTCAGCTTTTGGACCAGACCCTGTTAGAGATCGAATGGAAGATGCTGGAGCAAGTTTTCTTGTTACAACTCCAGAACTAAAATCAAAAATAGATACTATGTTACCAGATATTAAAACCTTACAAAAAGTTATTGTGATAGACAAATCTGACACTGCAAATATTAAAACTGATGAAAAAACTTTACTTTACAAAGATTTAATGAAAAATGTTGATGCTACTAATTTTATTCTTGAACCTACAACACAATATGACTTTTCAATTATGCATTACACCTCAGGTTCTACTGGAAAACCAAAAGGCGTTCTTCATCGCCATCAGGCTGTTGTTCAACAGTGGTTAACAGGGAAATGGGCTTTAGATCTTAAAGAAGGAGATATTTATTTTTGTACTGCTGATCCAGGTTGGGTTACGGGAACTTCTTACGGGATGATGGCACCATGGACAAATTGTGTAACTCAAATTATCTATGAAGGTGGATTTAGTGCTGCTTCTTGGTACGAAATTATACAAAAATATGGTGTAACCGTTTGGTATACAGCCCCAACTGCTATACGACTACTCATGAGAGCTGGAGAAGCTGTTGTTCAAAGATATGATCTTTCCTCACTACGATTTATTGGTTCGGTTGGAGAACCTTTAAATCCAGAAGCTGTGGTTTGGGGAAATAAAAATTATAAAATGCCCATACATGATAATTGGTGGCAAACCGAAACTGGCGCAATTATGTGCGCAAATTATGCAACAACAAATATTAGACCAGGATCAATGGGAAAACCTTTTCCAGGTGTAACTATGGGGATTTTAGACGACCAATATAATGAATTAGGTGCTGGAGAAAGTGGAATACTTGCTGTAAGACCAGGCTGGCCTTCTCAAATGTTTGCTTATTGGCAGCAAGATGAAATGTATAATTCTCGATTTAAAAAAGGATGGTATATTACTGGTGATCAGGCTTCTATTGATGAGGATGGGTATTTTTGGTTCCAAGGAAGAGCAGATGATGTTATTAATACAGCAGGTCATCTAGTAGGTCCATTTGAAGTGGAAAGTGCACTAATTGAACACAAAGCTGTGGCAGAAGCCGGAGTCATAGGTAAACCCGACCCAATAGCTATGGAAGTAGTAAAAGCCTTTGTTACCCTAAATCCTGATTATGAAGCTACTGATCAATTGAGACGAGAGTTAATAGGATTTGCTCGAGACAAACTATCTGCTGGAGTAGCACCACGCGAAATTGACTTTATCGATGTTATGCCTAAAACAAGATCGGGTAAAATTATGCGTAGACTTCTAAAAGCTCGTGAATTAGGACTACCCGAGGGAGACACTTCAACTTTAGAAGACGACGGATAGGTTTATAATGCAGATGCGTGACCATCTCCACGAGGATCAGATGCTCCAGCATAAACACCGGTCTCAGGATTTACACATATAAGTTGAACGATTCCATGACTTATGCCCTCTTGACCCCAAGTTATAGTATGACCTTTGCCCTGCAAATTATCTGTAACTGACTCCGGCATCCTTGGTTCAACTTGAACTTCAAATGGATCATTAACTGTAGGTGGATGACTTCCGGGTATACTATACCATCTTGGGGCATCAACTGCTTCTTGTGCTCCCAAACCATAGTCAATAATTGAAGTAATAATTTGTAAATTACCTTGTGGTTGGAAATCGGCACCCGGTGTACCAGATATAATAAATGGCTTATTATCTTTTAGTACGATATAAGCATTTAAGGTATGCATAGGTCGTTTACCAGGTTGGACAGTATTAGGGTGTCCTTCTTCCAATCTAAATCCCTGTTGTCGGTTATTAAATACAATACCTGTTCCCTCAGCAACAAATCCAGAACCAAATCCATTATAAAGACTATGTATAAATGATAGTGCGTTTCCTTCCTTATCAATAACACAAAAGTAACTGGTATCAGTACCTTCTGCTATTACTGGACCAGGTCCCACTTCAACACTAGCTTTGGAAAGATCTATCGTATCTCTTCTAGAATCTGCAAAATCCTTAGAAATAAGAGTGTCCAATGGAATATCTTCGGTATGAGGATCGGCTAAATATTCGTTTCTATCAGCAAAGACTCGCTTTTTAGCTTCAATCATCAAATGAATTGCCTCTGGGCTTAAATGTTCATAATCGGATAAATTAAATCCCTCGATTATATTTAACATTTCAAGAAGTATCATACCTTGTGAAGGTGGTCTGTTTTCTGCAACAGTATAACCTCTATATTCAGTCTCAATTGGCTCATAGACTTCAACTTTATGATTAGCCAGAGATTCCCTATCCATGATACCTCCAGCAGCTTGAAATTCTGCTACTATTTTTTCAGCAATCTCTCCGTTATAAAATGCATCTATACCTTTTTCTGCAACAATTTTAAGAGTGTTTGCTAAATCAACATTTTTAAACATTTCCCCTTCGCCATATAACGATCCATCAGGTTTTAAAAATACTTTAGCTGATGATGGAAATTGAGCTAATTTATCTTTAGCTCCTTCAAAAACACGAGCAGCTCTTGGAGTTATCGGATGACCTTCCTCTGCATACTTAATTGCTGGTTGCAACAAATCTGCAAGAGGCATAGTCCCATAATTTGTATTAAAATATTCATATGCTGCAAGTTCACCTGGAGGAGAAGCAGCAAGTGGACCTACACCCGGCATCTCAGTATAACCTCTTGAGGTATAGTACTCTGGAGTTGCTTGTTTTGGTGCCATACCAGTTGAAGTTAAACCGTGTGTTTTACCGGTTTTAGCATCATAAAAAATTGCAAAAACTTCACCACCAAATCCACACATTCCAGGAACTGTTATGGCTTCAACTGCAGCAGTAGCTAAGGCCGCATCAAAAGCATTACCTCCGTCTGCAAGTACTTTAATTCCTGCCGAAGCAGCTAAAGGAGATGTGGAACATACAATTCCATTATTTGAGTAAACTGTTGGTCTTGATGCATAAGGAACGTTCATAATGCCTCCAAATATCTATTTTATACAACTTTTTTGACGAATTGAGTTGGTACATTGTATTTACCACCACTAAGTAATGTCAATGGACTTGTGTATCAATAAAACTTATTTTATATTTGTTAGCTAAACTCCCACGGGTATAAATTTCTTTTTGGAGGCAAAAATTGGAATTTGAAAACATTAAATTTGAACATAAAAATAAAATTGCAACTATTACATTAAATCGACCAGAATCTTTGAATGCGATGAATTCAGACTTGAGACTTGAAATAGTACAGGCAATGGAAGAAGTAGAAAACAATCAGGATATATGTGCAGTCATATTTACAGGTGAAGGTAGAGCTTTCTCTGCTGGTGGAGATATCAAAGAACAAGTAAAAGTTGCAGCTATGACCGATAAAGAA
>JAKUQA010000005.1 GCA_022450525.1 Dehalococcoidia bacterium
CATTGTTTGGGGTGTTTGTTCAACAACTCAATTCTTACCAGGATTCCTTTCTAGCCCAGATTTGCGCTACTTTATGGTAGGATTATTAATCGTTGTCATGCTCCTATTTAAACCCAATGGAATAATACCTGAAACAATAGAAAAAAGAATTAAGTAAACTTAAGAACAAATAAAAAGAGGCCTATTCAGGCCTCTTTTTATTCTATATCTATCGTAATTACGGAGCTTCAAATCTATTAGTAGATTCTATCATTCCACCTTTAACACTCCAGATTTCAATTGAATTCAAAACGTCACCATTGTCATCAATTTCTTGAGAACCAGCAACACCTTCAAAGTCAATATCTTCACCTGATCGTATCAAATCTACTGCATTGGCTAAGTCACCAGGACCTACTTTAGTGCCAGGTGCATTTGAGACATCGCGGATTGCTGCTGCAACACCAGCACCATCACAACCAGCGTCGTCACCACCATCGTGTAAACATTTTTCTGTTGCAAGTGCAATCATGACAAATGCATCAAATGTTTCACCAAGGAATGGATCTGAAGGAATCTCACCAAATCGAGCTTCATAGAGCTCTTCGAATGTATTTTTAGCATCACTAGGAGGTGCTCCTGGTGCAGTACCATACATGCCTTCAAAATTATTAGCGCCTAAGCTATCTAACATATCTTGGCTCTTAGTACCATCGACAAACATAAAGGTATCAGCAAATCCACCTTCTAACGCTTCTCGTATATACACTTGTGCACTACCTGGATAACTCATAGCTATTAAAGCATCAACACCACCTTCGGTGGCTTTTGTTACTTCACTCATATAAGTTGATAATTCACCTTCGTGAGGAACGGCTTGAACTGTACCACTAAAATTAGCAGTAAAGATATTTTGAAGACCGTCGCCATAAGGATTATTTACATATAAAATACCGACCTTTTTGTATCCAAGTTCATCAGCAAGTTTTCCTAAAACAGAACCTTGAGCTGCATCAGATACAGTACTTCGGAATAATAGGTCGTTATCTTCAATAACTGAAATTGAGGGGGCTGTTGAAGCTGGTGAAACTAAAACAGTACCTCCAGGTATTGTTACTGATTCTGCAACAGCTGTAGTAACACCACTTGAGAGTGAACCAACTATTCCAGAAACACCAGCAGCTTGTAACGCTCGAGCAGCATCACTAGCAACCTTAGCATCAGTTCCTGAGTCTTTATGAACAGCTACAACATTCATACCTGAATCATTCAAAAGAGTCACTGCTAATTCGGCACCATTACGCATAGGTTTACCGTATACACCCAAATCACCAGTGTAATCTAATAATGTACCTATTTCTAATGGTTCAGCTTCCTCTTCCTCTCCTAATGACGGCAAACTATCACATGCCACCATTGATACACCTATCAAAGCTGTAACTAAAATGAACGAAACATACGAAGAAAATTTAATCATATGAATCCTCCTTAACATAAACACGGTTGATAAACCCAAAATAGATTTAATCCCGCATTAAAATAATGTTAATATTATTACATATAATTCGAAAACTAGGCAAGTATCGATTAAATATGAAGAAAATCGTAGATATCTTATCTCCCTCCTAATAAACCAAAGAGAAAAAACGCTTGATTCATCATATTTTATTGTTGAAGGCACTTATATCTTGAAGTATAGTACAAGTATCGATTGAAAAACCTATTTAGGAGATGCGATGTCAAATACTTTCAAAGCCTTAAGAGCTGAGCTTGAATCTGAAGAATTAACTATAAAAATTACTGAACTTGGACTTGAAAATTTACCAGACGGAGATACCACTATTGATGTGCATTATTCTTCACTGAATTATAAAGATGGTATGGCTGTTAATGGAAATAAGGCTCGAATTATGAGAAATCTTCCAATGTCTCCAGGTATAGATTTGGCAGGAATTATCAGCTCCACATCCGACAAGAACTATAAAAAAGGTGATGAAGTAATCGTAACAGGTTGGGGACTCGGTGAAACTCATTCCGGAGGTTATTCCCAAATAGTACGAGTTAACAGTGATTGGATAATAAAAAAACCTGATAATATCTCTCTAAAACACACTATGTCAGTTGGAACAGCCGGATTAACAGCAATGTTGTCCATTATAGAGCTAGAAAATTCAGGAATTAGAAATTCAAGCGGTGACATAGTAGTAACAGGTGCTGCAGGAGGAGTTGGAAGCTTATCAATTATGTTGTTAAGTAAATTAGGATATTCTGTAACCGCGGTTACTGGTAGAATGGAACTAGAAAAATATCTAAAGGATCTTGGTGCTACTAATATAATGTCGAGAGATGATTTACTAGCTATGTCTAGACCATTAAATTCTGGGAAATGGGCTGGAGCTATTGACACTGTAGGGAGCACACTGCTTGCAAATATTTTATCTGCAATAAATTATGGGGGAAGCGTTGCCTGCTGTGGGAATGCTTCTGGAAATGATTTACCAACAACTGTCTTACCTTTTATATTACGTAAAATACAACTTATTGGAATTGATTCAGTCTATTGTCCAATAAATGTAAGAAACGATGCATGGAAAAGGCTGGGAGATCTTATCACACCAGAAGAATTTGAAAATATAACAAATGAAGTTTCTTTAAACGAAATAGAAAAACCAGCAAAACTTATTCTTGAAGGAAAGGTTCAAGGAAGAACGGTAGTTAATATTAAGGATATTTAAGATAAATATTGATAAAGGAAAAACATTATGAATAGTGAATGGGGACAAATTTATAAATCATTAGGGGCTACTCCAATAATTAATGCTATTGGAAGCGTGACTATGCTGGGAGGATCCACGCCTGTTCCGGAAGTAAAAGAAGCTATGGAATTAGCAGAATCAGCCTATATACCATTAATGGAATTAGAAGAAAAAGCAGGTTCAGCAGTAGCAGATCTTTTGAATGTTCCAGCTGCATATATAACATCAGGTGCAGGCTCAGCTTTAACATTAGCAACAGCTGCTTTTATGGCTGGAGACAACGATGATTATATCCAACAATTACCTAATACAACAGGTATGAAAAATGAAATTCTCATACAAAAACGACAACACTATTGGTATGACCGTTGCCTTGAACTCGCAGGAGCTAGATTAGTCGATTTTGGGTCAGAAGATAAAACAACTAAAGATGATCTTGAAAGAGCAATTAATGAAAATACTCTTGCTGTACATTACTATGCTGTAGAACAAAATATAGATCCAAATGCACTTTCATTAGAAGATACGCTTGAGGTCGCAAAAAAACATAATGTTCCTGTTATGGTTGATGCAGCTGGACAAATATACCCATTAGAAAATTTAGGGAAATATGTACGAATGGGCGCAGATTTTCAATGTATCGCGGCAAAATATTTGGGAGCCCCTCAATCTACAGGATTAGCCTTAGGAACCAAAGAAATGATATATAAACTTTCTTTACAATCTTTTGTCGGTTACGAAGGCCGAAGAATACGCGGAGTTGGAAGACCTCAAAAGGTAGATAGACAAGAAATGATCGGAGTAGTAGCTGCAGTAAAGCGTTGGATGAGTCTAAATCATGAAGACAGATTGTCTAAATCTGAAACTATGACAATGACAATTATTAATGGTATCAAAGATATACCTTCTCTTGATGTTTCTATTATTGATAATGTCATAGGACACATGCCTTTTGGATTACGAATTACACCCAATAGCAATGCTAATTATAAAGCTCAAGATATTGTAGATATGTTAAAAGCTGGTGACCCACCAATTTGGACACGAGTTTCAGTAACTGGGAAAAATGATGATTTTATCGATATTCATATGTTTGGATTAAATGATGGAGAAGATGTAATTGTTGCTGATCGAATAAAATCTGTCATAGCCAATAAAAACAACTAATAATAAGATTAATGAATATACCCAAATTTGGACTTAATAGACATAACACCAGTTCTCTTTCTTCATTCGCTTTGGATGTACTTCGAGCAGAACAAGCAGGATGGGACTGTGCTTTTCTTCCAGACTCACCTTTAAGATTACGAGATAATTATGTCCTTTTGTCTGGAGCTGCTCAAGCTACAAAATCAATTACTATTGGCCCCTTATTGACGAACCCTATAACTAGACATCCTTCTGTTACAGCTTCAAGTATTGCGACTGTTGCTGAACTAGCACCAAATAGAACTGTATTGGGAATGGGAGTGGGTGATACAGCAGTACGCTTGGCTGGGTTAAAACCCGCTAAAATAAAGGAATTAGAGCAAGGGGTTCATATAATAAAATCCCTACTTGCTGGAGAAGAAGTTGAAGTTGGGGCAGCAAGGCCAGCAAAACTACCATTTGCTCAAAATGTACCGGTATGGTTAGCTGCTGGAGGACCCAAAACTTTAGAAATGGCTGGATCGTGTGCAGATGGTGTATTTATCAGAGTTGGTACAGATATAAAAAATATAGAAATATCAGTCAATAGAATAAAAGAAGGTGCTGTAAAATCAGGCCGAGACCCAAACAAAGTTAAACTTGGCACAGTTTTCCATACCGTCTTTTGTGAAGACGAAGATGATGCAATGCTAATGGGTAAATCAATGGCTGCAGGTTATTATGAATATTCTCCTATGCTTGTAGATAATTTAAATATTCCTTGGAATGGACCTCATCCAGATGAACTCAAAGAACAAGGATTAGTTTGGCCAGATTTTCATCATGCAGCCAATTTAATAGAAAGTGGTAAAACTGTAGATTTTATGTCTGAGAATTTAGCAAAAGCTTTTTGCTTAATGGGTGGAGTAAATCAAATAGTTACGCAAATCACTGAAATATTAAAGAAATGTAATAACGTTGGCATAGAGTTTGAATTTGTAGTTCTTCATCCAATACCTAACCCACCTGTACCAGATAATGGACCAAATGCCTATTTAGAAAAAATCCCAAGAGAAGTTATATCGCAGGTTAAAGAAAATCTTGCTACATTATAGCCGTAGCTACATCAAACCATATTCTTATAGAAATTACTGTCAATAAAATCACAAAACCAAAACGCAAATTTTTCAAAGTTAATTTGGAATTTACAAACGTTCCTAATTTTGCTCCAGGTATCCCCCCTGCCACAGCAAATAATGAAAGGATAAATGGTACCTGAAGCGTAATAATTTTACCTATCAATCCTGCAAAAACTGCAAAAAATGTCATAGCAAGAGAACTAGCTATTGCGTTTCGTAATGGAATTTTCATTAGTCTATTCAAAATAGGTACAGTTAAAAATCCGCCACCAACACCAACCATACCGGCCATTAATCCCTCAGGGAAAAATATTGCTAAAATCTTATAGTTCTTAGATTGATTATCTCTTTCTTCTATACCTTCTCCGGAATTCGATAGCATTAATATAACTGCCGTTGTAGACATTGAAGCAAAAATAAATAATAGCAGTGTATCAGGCGACCATTTGGAAAGAATACCACCAATTAAACCCCCTACAGCTACTAACACACCTCCCCAAATGACAATAGTTCTATCAATTAAACCACTCTTTTTATAAACTAATGCTCCTGTGAAACTAGATACAAGACCTTGAACCAGAGATATAGCCATGACTTGCTTGATATCTATTGGTGGCATACCAAGGATTTGTGGACCATACAAAAGAAATGGAACAGTAACTACAGCTCCACTAACACCAAATAGGCCCGACAGCCATCCACCAAGAAAAGTTAATAATAAAACCACTAAATAAAGCAATATATCCATATCGTGGTAATAATACCATGAATTACTTTAAAATTTAGTCGAAAGAAATTGATTTAATCAGATAGTATTTCAAATATGTTATTAGAAACCAACGTCATTATTATTCTAATTTTAGTTATTTTATTTGCATCAACTGTGAAAACCACTGTTGGGTTTGGATTTGCATTAGTCTCAACACCATTATTGCTTCCGATATTAGATTTAACAATTATTGTTCCAATAATCATGCCTTTAGTTTTAATCAATGACTACATTATCGCCATTGAAAATAAACAATATTTGAAACCAGACAAAATTCTCCCTATTGCTGGTTCAGCAATTTTAGGTATACCACTAGGAATTATTATACTTTCTAATTTAGATATGTATGTCCTAAAAATTATAATATCTATAATAATTTTAATAGCTGCTTTATTTCTTTTTACAGGAAAAACAATAACCATTAAAAGGGAGAGATTAACCTCTATGTTTGCTGGATTTTTTAGCGGGATATTGGTGAGTACCTCAGGCTTATCTGGACCACCAATTACTATTTTTCTCATAAACCAAAAGTGGGGGAAATTAGATTTTAGAAATAATTTAGCACTTTATTTTTCCATCATTGATACAGTAACTGTAATATCACTTTTTATAAGTGGTTTTATAACTCGTGATACGTTATTTGCAAATTTATTCCTTATACCATCAGTGTTAATTGGATACTTTATTGGGAAAAATATTCTGCCAATAATTAATCAACAACTTTTTAGGCAAATCATCATTGTAATAATAATGACTGGGGCATCTCTAACTTTATTAACAACATTAAGAGGATAATTCTTCTAAAACGTTGTCCACCACAGAATTATCAACATTTGAATTCACTTCGGCATGCCCTATCTCAGATAGTAGTACCCAATTTATTGATGAACCTACTGCTTTTTTATCGAGTGACATAGCTGATTTTATTGATTCAATATTAATATTATTAAAAGATATAGGTAAATCAAACTTTTTCAAAATAGATATTTGGCGCTCTAATATAGAACTATCTGTGATACCCATTCTGTTCCCTATCATCGCAGCACCCATCATTCCTATTGATACTGCCTCTCCATGTAATAATTGATGATATCCAGTCGCAGCTTCAAGACCATGACCAATTGTATGTCCATAATTTAGTAAAGTTCTAATACCTCTCGTTTCTTTTTCATCTTGAGAAACAACTTCTGCCTTTATTTGAATACTTCGTTTAACAACATCTGTTGTAAGATTAGGTTCCAAATCTAATAATTCTTGATATCTATTTTCAAAAACCTCAAATAATTGCTTATCTAAAATCAATCCATGTTTAATAGCCTCAGCCCAACCTTCCATAGTTTCACGGTGTGGTAAAGATTTAAGGGTAGAAACGTCAGCAATTACCACTTTTGGTTGATAAAAAGCACCAACAAGATTTTTACCTTCAGGTAAATCAACCGCAGTTTTTCCCCCAACTGAAGCGTCGACCATAGCTGCTAAGCTAGTTGGAATTTGTATAAATCCTAGGCCACGATTATATGTTGCTGCTACAAAACCAGCCATGTCCCCAACAACTCCACCTCCTAAAGCAACAATGGTATCGCGTCTTTGCGCTTTTGATTCTGCTAGCCAACTATACACATTAGATATTGAATCAAACGTTTTATTATGTTCCCCTGGCTCCAACTCATGAGAAAAAACTTTTTTACCTGTAGAAGCTATAAATTTTTCTACTTCTTCTCCATATAAGCTATATACATTTCTATCAGAGATTAGAAATAAATTACCTTGAATATTTAATTGTGAAAAGATTTTTGGAATATCGGCATATATATCCCAACCAGAATATATAGGGCAAACTCCATTGCTATAAGTTACCATCCCAGCTAAATCAGCTTTCATATCTTTCTGAATAAACTTTGAAGCATCTAAATTAACAAAAGTATTGTATATTTTTGATACCTCTTCAGCAGATTGATAAGGTGTTAAATTGTCAGTATGGATAGTCCAATCAGATTTAGCATAATATTGTTGTCTTTTGTTTTTTATATTCATGATGGAATCTATACTTAAATTATCTTTAAGCACTGGTCGTATTTCATCTTTTGCATTTTCACTAGTAAGTCTATTGAATATTGTTTGTGGGGTTGCTTCCAAACAAACAATGAAACCATTAGATTTCATTAATTCATAATTATCATTGTTAGTTATAACTCCACCACCTGTGGCTATAACGAATTGTGATAAAGAACCATAGTATTCTAATAATTCACTTTCCTTCATTCGAAATACTTCTTCAGAATCTTCTGAAAATATCTTATCAATAGATTTATTGAAATATTTTACTATTTCTGTATCAAGATCTATAAATTTGTATGACAGTATATTGGAAACAATCGGCCCAATTTCCGATTTACCAGTACCTGAAAAACCAACTAAAAATATATTATTCATATACAAATATAAACCTTTTACTCTTTATGCCATGGTAATTTAGCATTAGGATCACTCCATAATTTAGCTAAACGTAAAGAAATAAATACTCCTCCTGCAATAGCGATAATAATATGTAAATTAGTAAAATTATCAATTAAGGAATTAAATACTAGGTATAAAATAAATGCTAGCAACCAATTAAATAATCCCCACAATACATTTACTATAGGTGAAGAAAGTTTACTAAAAACTGTCATGTGAGATTGGCCAGTCACTCCTTTGGTATAATGAGGAATACCATTAGCAATACAAGCTCCGATCATAAAAGCTAAGACAAAACCAACTATTTCTAAAATCAATTTATTACCCCTTAAATCAATTATTTATGAAGATAGGAAAGTAAATCACCAACATCATTATAATCTTTCACATCAGAAGGAAGACCTATTGAAATCCTAGAAGCATATCCTCCAAAACGTTCTTTTAAAGATGGACCTATTTCTTTATATGTACCAGAAACACTAAAGGTATCTACCATAGTATCATCAATTAAATTGGGCATTTCATCCCATTTTCCTTCTTTAGACATTTCATGTAATCTTAAACACGTATCTCCCCACTCATGCATATCCATAACGGTTTTATAACTACGGGTAGAGCCATAAAAAGATATTCTTTTTCTACAAATTTCTCTTTGCTGAGCAACTTGTTCCTCAGTTGCTCCTGTAGCAATCATTCCTCCACCTGATACTGAAATATCTTCTATATTTCGTCCTGAGGAATTCGCACCTTCTTCAATATTTGGTAAAATTATTTCATCAACATATCGTTTATTGTTAAAACTATGTAAAAGTATTCCATCACAAACATTACCAGCGACTCTAGTCATTGCTTCACCAACAGCAGCTATATAAATTGGAGGCTGTTCACAATCTAAAGGGCCTGGATTAAATTCTGGAGTCATCAACGTAATCGAATAATGTTTTCCCTGATAATTTAATTGTGATCCATTTTGCCAACAATCCCAAATTGCACGTATAGATTCAACATACTCCTTAATACGTGGTGCTGGAGCAGACCACTGAACCCCAAATCGTCGTTCATTATGACCTTTAACCTGAGAACCTAGTCCTAATTCAAATCTTCCATCAGACATTCGTTGTAAGTCCCATGACATATAAGCAGAAACCATCGGACTTCGGGCAAAAGCAATGGCTATAGAAGTGCCAACCTTTATTTTTTTTGTATGTTCTAAAGCCAAAGTTGATAACAAAAAGGAATCATGTGCTAATTCTCCAAAAGATATACCATCAAAGCCTAACTCTTCAGCTGCTTTAGCAAGCTTAGGAATATCTTTTAAATTATCTCTCGGCAAACCACAGTAAACTTTCATATTTATCTCCTTAATTTATAATTTTAACCATTGTAACATGTGGAATCCCCACCTCTAAAAATACATCACCCTGTACGTGATATCCATGATCTGAATAAAATTGTTTAACATATTCTTGAGCATCCAAAGTAATTCGTGTTATACCTTCATTCAATGCTATTTCTTCTAAATAAGTTAAAATTAATCCTCCTATACCAAATCTTCTATAATCTTTTCGAACAGCCATTCTTCCAATTCTTCCATTATTATTACCTTCTGGAATAAGCCTGCCAGTTCCAACAGGATAAGTATTAATACGAGCTATAGCATGAAAAGAAGTTTCATCTAATTCATCGAGTTCTTCTTCGCTAGGAACACCTTGTTCTTCAACAAAAACTTCAATTCGAATCGAAAAACAATCTTGTTGATCTTTTTCTGTAATAGCCCGCATTACTTTTGTGTTATTTTCCATTAGCACATTATATTCTACTGTCATAAAGATTAAATACCTAGAAAGAGAATGCTTGTCAAAAAACCATTTACAGGAGTAATCTTTTATAAATAATCTTAACAATATTGAACCGAAAGGCCATAATGCTTAGTTCAGAAATAAGAAGAAAATACTTAGATTTTTTTGAAAATCAAAAACATCAAATAATGCCAAGTTCTTCATTAATTCCTGCTGAAGATCCAACATTATTATTAACTACTGCTGGTATGGTTCAATTTAAACCATATTTTACTGGAGAAATTTCCACTGATATTACCAGATTCACCAGTTCTCAAAAGTGCTTCAGAGTAACTGACTTAGAAGAAGTTGGAGACGAAACTCATCTTACATTCTTTGAAATGTTAGGAAACTTTAGTATTGGTGATTATTTTAAAAAAGAAGCGATTATCTGGTCTCTTGATTTTGTAACAAACTATTTAGGACTAGAAAAAGAAAAGTTATGGGCAACTATTTATACCGATGACGATGAAGCACTTAATTTATGGATAAATGCTGGAATTCCAGCAGATAGAATTCGGAGATTCGGAGATTCTGATAATTTTTGGGGACCAGCTGGTGCAGAAGGTCCTTGTGGACCCTGTAGTGAATTGCATTATGATTTTGGTGGACCATGTACAGCAAATAATGATGATAATTGTGGACCAAATTGCTGTGCGAGATTTTTAGAATTATGGAATCTTGTCTTTATGCAATACTTTCAAGATTTGGAAGGAAATAGAACCCCATTACCTAATCCAAATATCGATACAGGAATGGGTCTTGAGAGAGCAGCAATGATTTTACAAAAAGTAAATTCACTTTATGAAACAGATTTATTTATTCCAATAATCGAAAAAGTTGAGGTTATATATAAAACAAAATATGGTTCTAATACTGATACTGATTATGCCATTAGAGTAATTGCAGAACATGTACGATCTGCGACTTTCCTTATAGCTGATGGTGTAGTTCCTAGTAATGAAGGAAGAGGTTATGTATTACGAAGATTAATAAGAAGAGCAATTAGATTTTCAAAAAAGATTTATCCTGAATCTAATGATTTATGCTTAAACCAAGTCTCAAAAACAGTCATCGAAACAATGGGTCAGCACTATCCTGATCTAATTGCAGGAGAAGAATTTATTTATAAAGTACTAGATCAAGAAGAACTACAGTTTTCTAAAATTCTAGATCGAGGATATGACTATCTCATGCAACTGATCGAACAAGGTATAAACAACGGTATTATACCTGGAGAAGAAATATTCAAACTACATGACACATATGGATTTCCAATTGAAGTCACCAAAGAAGTTGCTGAAGAAAATGGTGTTAATCTTGATACCGATAATTTTGAACAATTAATGGAAGGTCAAAAAACAAAGGCTAGGTCAAGTGCTGATTTTACTGGAGATATTGAAGCAAATAAGATATATAGCTCTATAAATTCTGAATCTTCATTTATCGGTTACGAGAAAATTGAGGGTAATTCCAAAATAATCGCAATTATCTCTAATGGTAAACAAATTGAGAAACTTGAATCTAAAGAAAATGGAGAAATAATTCTTTCTTCTACACCCTTCTATGCCGAAGCTGGAGGTCAACTCGGCGATAAAGGATATATACAAACTAAAACAGGTACATTTGTTGTTGAAGATACACAATCACCAATACCCGGAATAATTTCGCACAAAGGCTACGTTGCTAATGGAACAGTATTTACAACTGAAGATAGTTCAGCAAATGTAGATAGTATTTATCGACAAGGAACTTCAAGAAATCACACAGCAACTCACATATTACATAGCAGCCTTAGAGAAATATTAGGTACACATGTGAGACAGGCAGGATCCAGTGTAGGTAATGATCGCTTAAGATTTGATTTTACTCACATTGGTAGCATGTCATTAGAAGAAATAAAGGCTGTAGAAAACCTTGCAAATACACAAGTAAGAAATAATCATTCTATTTCAACAAATATAACAACATATAGAGAAGCAGTCACTAACGGAGCTCTAGCTTTTTTTGGGGATCGTTATGGAAGCGAAGTTAGAATGGTTACAATAGCAACAGGAGAACCATTTAGTGTAGAGGTTTGTGGAGGAACGCATTTAGACAACACCGGACAAATCGGTTATATAAAAATAATCAATGAAACTAATATTGGTTCTGGTATGCGAAGAATTGAAGCAATATCTGGAGAAACAGCTTCTGAATACTCTATAAATGATCAATTTACACTTGCACGTATAGCTCAGATTCTTGAAACAAATATAACTACAATTGAATCCAGGCTTGATTCCTTATTACAGGAAAATAAAAACCTTAAATCAAGTTTAAATTCTTATCAACAAACACAATTTGTAAATCAAGCCAAAGAATTATCTTCAAAAATGAAAATTATCGATAATATCGAAATTATTACTAGTATGGTAAATGCTTTTACCCCACAAGATATAAAAAATATTGCAGATCTACTTAGAGATAATATTAAATCTGGAATTATTAATTTAGGAGCTATAATTGATAATAAACCTCATACCTTACTTATAATAACGGATGACTTGGTAGAAAAAGGAGCCATTGCAGTTGCAGCAATTAAAGAATCTTCAAAATTCTTACAAGGAGGAGGCGGTGGGAAACCCAATATGGCTACTGGAGGAGGCAAAGATATCTCTAAAATAAACGAAGCAATAAATATGAATGAAGAAATAATTATCAAACAACTGGGTGACTAATGGATCGTATACTAGGTCTCGATTTTGGAAATAAACGCATTGGAATATCGATTTCTGATCCATCAAATATTTTTGCATTACCACATGCAATTTATTTCAGAGAAAATATTCAAAAAGATATTGATCATATAAACTCAATATCTGAATCTAATTCAATATCTAAAATTATTCTAGGGCTTCCATTATCTTTAAGTGGCAATCAAAATCAACAAACTGAATCTACTTTAAAATTTAAAGACGCTTTACAAAGTCAAACAAAAATTATAATTGAAACTTGGGATGAACGTTTTACCTCCATTCAAGCCCAACGCACCTTTGAAAAACCAAAATCGAAAAAAAAATCAAAACAACAAAAACAATTTATTGATGACGTAGCAGCAACAATAATGTTGCAATCTTACTTGGATAGACAAAATAACAAAATATAAAGAAGCATGTAAAATGAAACTACAAGTTGGGATTATAGGTAATTCTATCAAACACTCTCTTTCACCTATAATTCAAAATTTAGCACTAAAAACCCATAATATTAATGCAAACTATGAAATTTGGGATACACCAATACCTGAATTAAAAAACCGAATAGATCTATTAAAGCAAGATAACGTACTCGGTGCAAATGTAACAATACCATATAAAGAGCAAGTTATTCCCTGGTTAGACAGTTTCTCAGATGAAGTAAAAACAATTGGGGCAGTAAATACAATCATAAATCGTAAGGGCCAACTACATGGAGAAAATACAGATTCAAGGGGTTTTATTAAAGATTTAACCGACAGGCATAATATCTCTATTACTAATAAAAATATACTTGTATTGGGTGCAGGAGGATCTTCTAAAGCTATAATTTATGGTCTCCTAAAAAACAACTGCCAATCAATTACAATTATTAATCGAACACAAGAAAAAGCAGAAGATATTGTTAATAAATTTTCGCACCTCGGCAATATTAAAACCCTATCTTCAAAATTTGATCAACCTAAAGATTTATCAAATTTTGATATTATTATTAACTGTACTTCATTCGGTATGAAACACAGTGAACTTGAAGGGCAATTACCTATACCACAGAATCTTGTAAAACAATGTCGGATTTTTTACGATCTTGTTTATAATCCTCCTATAACCCCAATTCTTCTAGAGATACAAAAGTATGGTGGCATCGGAATTAATGGAATAGGTATGCTAATTGAACAAGCAGGATTATCATTTAAATTATGGACAGGACTAGAACCACCTATTGATTCGATGTATTCAGTATTAAGTAAAAAAACCTAGTTTATATTTATACATTCGGTTAAGAAACAGTATCACTTGTTAAACTTTTGCCAAATACGAATTCTAGCTATCATAGAATTAAACTCAAATATTGATCAAAGCATTTGCAATGCCCTGATTTTTTTCTTCCTTTAGGAATGGATCTTTATCAATAAGATTTTTTGCTTCAAATCTTGCGATTTGCATCAATTTGAAATCTGTTTGAATATTTGCAATTTTCAGAAAATCATGACCACTCTGAACTTTGCCATGTTGCCGAACATTCCCTTCTCCGCGTAATTCCAAATCAATTTCAGCAAGTCTAAAACCATCGGATACTTGCTCTACTGCTTTAAGTCTTTCTAAAGAATCTTCTGATGGATCCTCAGCAACTAACATACAATAACTTTCATGTTTGCCTCTACCAACCCGTCCCCTAAATTGATGTAATTGCGCAATACCAAATCTGTCAGCCCCTTCAATAATCATAACTGATGCATTAGGTATATCAACTCCAACTTCAATTACTGGTGTAGAAACTAATATATCAATTGATCCTTCTCTAAAACTATCCATGACTGATTGTTTTTCTTCCATCTTCATTTTCCCATGAAGTAAGCCCACAATTCTATCTGGGAATATGTCTTTTTGTAATCGCATTTGCTCAATAATTGCAGCTTTTGCATTAATCGATTCAGATTCATTAATGAGTGGATACACGACAAAAGCTTGTCGACCTTGATCAATTTGCTTTCGAACAAATTCATACATTTTATTTCTGTTAATTTTATCCACAACTCTTGTTCTTATTTTTTGGCGACCTTCTGGAAGAGAATCTATTACAGAAGATTCTAAATCTCCATATATCGCCATTGCCAATGATGCAGGAATGGGAGTTGCAGTCATAGCAAGCATGTGGGGAATAGTGTTATCATCGATTCTCTTTTTAAATAAAGCATTTCTTTGATCTACACCGAATCGATGTTCTTCATCAACTACAGCTAAAGCAAGTTTAGGAATTATTACACGCTCTTGTATTACTGAATGTGTACCAATCACTATATCTAATTCTCCCGTTTCCAGCATTTCTTGAATTTTTTCTTTTTTTCTTTTTGGCATACTTCCCATTAAAAGCCCTATTCTATAATCTCTGTTATTAATTAAATTACTGACTTGTAAATATGAATCTACTTGTTTTAATTCATCTGATAATAATTTTTTTACGGTCAAAAAATGCTGCTCAGCTAATACTTCTGTTGGTGCCATTAATACCCCCTGATATCCTGCTCCAACAACAGACAACAAGGATCCTAATGCAACAACAGTTTTACCGCTACCTACATCGCCTTGTAATAATCTTCTCATAGGTTTATTTGAATTTGATAAATCGTGAATTATTTCTTTAATAACTTTCTTTTGTCCTTCGGTTAATTTGAAAGGCAAAATATTGATAAACTGTGTTAGGCTTTCAGTTATATTTGTCACTTTAATTGATGATATATCCTTTTCTATATCTGAACGATAATACAAAAAAGACATTTGTAATAAAAATAATTCGTCGAAAGCTAGTCTTCTTCTTGATCGCTCTAAGCTTGATAATGATGAAGGATAGTGCATTTGTATTAATGCTTCTCTCAATTTCAAAAGATCATTTTTAACAATAAGTGATTCTGGTAAATATTCCTCTATTTCAAAAGCAAAATCTTTCAAAAAATCTCTTATAACTTTTCGTATCCTTGATTGTGAAACACCTTCAGTTTTTCCATAAACAGGAAAAAGCCTTCCTGAATTTAAAAATTTTTGATTTGCCATTTTAGCGTCAGCTAATTCCCAATCTGGAGATTCTAATGTTTTATATCCATTATGAATATTTGTTTTACCAGATAAAATATAAAGTTTCCCTGTCGATAATTGTTTACTTAAATATGTTTGGTTATACCAGATAACTTTTATTGTGCCAGAATGATCAGTAAATATTGCTTCTGTCGCTTTAAAATTTCTTTTATTACCCAAAAAGACTACTTGTGTTCCATCACATCTAGCCAAAATAGTAGAATCGTCACCTGGAGCTAATTTATCTATTGTAGTGATTTTGCTATATCTACGTGGAAAGTGATATAGCAAATCATTTAACTTAAATATATTTAATTTATTTAGTTTTGTAGCTAAAGAATTTGTAATTCCCTTGAAATATGTTAATTCTTGGTCTAACTTATTTACGATATCGGAAGGACTACTAGGATCTACTTGATCTAGTATCTGTAAAGTTTTTTTTACCCAAATAATTCTTTGTTTTTGATCAAGTTCAGAATAAACCACAGGATATAGATTATTATTCTTAAATTTCTCAAATAAAGGATTGATAGTTTCACGAAGTGACCATTGGCTTAGTAAACGATCTAGGCCACCAAATACAGATCGATCTATACATCCAGTATTTTTTTCTAAACTACATACTGCAATTAAGGACTCAACATAATCTTTAAGCGTACGATCACGATTTTTAAAAATAGACATATGTAACCTATGAACAATTTAATTTAATAATTATTCACCTACAGCCCCAGAATCTCTCAATTCTTTTATCTTTTTTTCTGAATATCCCAATGCATTTAATATCTCATCATTATTTTGACCTAGCGTTGGAGATGGGTCATGTGGAACAAGGGGTGTTTCAGACATTTTAACTATAGGGCCTATCATTTTTATTTTTCCAACCAACGGATGTTCATGTTCACGAATGATATCATTTGCAATAACTTGATTATCTGTCATAAGTTCAGATACGAATTTTACAGGGCCACATGGAACTCCAGCACTATCCAAGACTTCCATCCATTCTTGTACAGTTTTAGTAAGAAATAGTTCTTCTACTTCTTTTCTAAGATTTTGAGTAAATGCAATATTATCTTCTTGATCAGCTTTGTAACCTGGTTCAAACCTTCGATCATAAATTCCTATAGCATCCGCCATTTTTTTTCTAAGTCTGTCACTTAAACAGGCTACAGCTATAACACTATCTTTAGCCTGATAGGTTCTGTAGTAAATCATTCTAATGCCGAATGCTGCAGGATTATTTAGTCTTATTCCATCAACATAATCATGGATATCACTGTAAGGAGCACCGCTTTCTCTCAATAAATTAATTGTTTCAATTAGCTCTTCTTTTGGTTCTTTATCAACCATTTCAACTTCTAAAAAACTTGTAGTCTGTAATGCTAATGCTGTTGCTAATAAAGAAGCTTCTATTTTTTGTCCTTTTCCAGTGATTGATCTGGCATGTAAAGCCGCACATATTGACATGCTCATAGTCAATGCAGTTGAAAAATCAGCAAGAGCAGTAGCACTTATAGATTGAGGTATCCCTTCATTAAGTTTACCATCAGCAGCCATCAATCCACTCATTGCCTGAATAATTATGTCGTATCCCGGGCGATAACTATCATTTCCTTCACTACCATATGCTGTATTTTGACAATAAATTAATTTAGGATTCATTTTTGACAAAGTATCATAATCTATACCAAGGTTTGCAGGAACGTCTGGACGATAATTAACGATAACAACATCTATATCATTAATTAAGTCATAAATTATTTGTTTTGCAGAATCTTTATTTAAATCTAAAGTAAGACTTTTTTTTCCTCGATTCAAACTAATATATGTTCGGCTTTCATTTGGAACAATTGGTTGAGAAAATCTCCAAGGTTCTCCCCAAGGTGGTTCTATTTTTATTACATCTGCACCCATGTCAGATAAAAGCATACCTGCAAAAGGGCCTGCAATAATCTCTGAAAAATCCAAAACACGTATATTTTCTAAAGGACCTTTCATATTGTGTATCCTCCCATTTACATAAAAAATAGAATGAAGAACGTTATAATCGAATGAAGCAAGTATATAAGAAAATATAAACAACTTATAGATGTTGACGACAAAAATAAACAACCTATAATTATCAGGAGCTGTCAATCATACATTTTTTTGATATTTATCTAACAAAAAGAAAGAAAAATCATCTATGAAAATTTCCGAACATGTCTATAGAGTCCATATTAACGAAGATGATAGTCCATTTGGCACTTATCACCCAGGAGGATCAAGCATATATTTTATCGGTAATCCCAATACAAATATGGTGGTTATGGACACTGGAGAACATTATCGTAGTTGGACAGATCAAATACTTGCCTATCACAAAGAATTAGGCTCTCCAAATATTTCCAACATTTATATTACCCATGGTCACTACGACCATATTGGAGGAGTTGATCGACTTCAAAAAGAATTTCAATGCAAAGTTGGATGTCATATAAATTTAAAATCTAAATTGGAAATGATCCTAGAAGAAGGTATTGTATTTTCTATAGAAGATCAAGAAATATTAAAGGTTAATGATAATATCAACCTTTTAGCTCTCTATACACCAGGGCATGAAAATGATCACATATGCTATTTTTTACAAGAAGAACAAATTATGTTTACAGGTGACACAATATTGGGAAGTTCTTCATCTTCAGTAAGAAATTTAAAACAGTATATGAATAGTTTAGAAATTTTACTTGACCATAAACCCACAAAAGTTTTTCCAGCACATGGAGCTTTAGTAGAAGATGGAACAGCAAAAATAAAATCTTATATACAACACCGCCAAAAAAGAGAAGAACAGATTATTAATGCATTAACTAAAAATACTTCACAAAATGTTTATGAAATCGTAGATTTTGTATATCCTAAGGATCTAAACCCTAATCTTAGAGAAGCTGCTGCTCGAAATGTTAGGACTCATTTAGAAAAATTGTCAGAAGAAGGTAAGATAGAAGAAACTAGCCCTTTATATTCTCTAAATAATAACTGAAAAGGAGAAATGTATGTCTTTTACTAGAATTGATCATGTAACTATATTAGCCCCTGACCTTGATAAAGCTAGAGATATTTACTGCAATGGATTTGGAATGTCAGTTGATCAAAGTCGGACACCTATATCAAAAACTAATCCTGGATCCTTACCAGATGTAAACAGCCTACTAATGCCTATAGCTGAAATGTGTGTAGAATTTGCTACACCGATCACACAAAAAGGAGAGGCTCATGAATTCATTCAAGAAAAATCTTCTGGTGGTATACACCACTTGTGCTTGAATTCAGATAATTTAACAGAAGATATAAAACACCTTGAATCAAAAGGTATTAAAATCAGAGCGGATCAACTCGAAGGATGGAATGGGAAAACCCCAGTACTTTTGGATCCAAATACAACATTTGGACTACAGTTAATGGTTTGCTCATCAGAAGATTATTATCCACATCCTGCATACAGAGGTAATGGTAATTTTAATGGAATGGCCCATATAGGTATAGCTGCAAGAAGTTATGAAGAACAAAAATTTCTTTGGGAAGAATGTTTTAAATTACCACAAGACTATACAAGAGATCGAGGTGGTCCTCGTGAAAAAAATCCTGACGGAACTCCAAGACTTGGTCCCGATGATCCCGTATATCTCAAAGAATTCCCAATCGGAAGTTGTGTAATTGAAATTAGTATCCCTGCAGATGAAGATAGCGGCACAGCCAAATTCGTCGCACAGAGAGCATTGCAAGGAGCTGCTTTTCATCACATTGGCCCATGGTCTCCAAACGTCCATAAAGTAATTGATCAAGCTAAAGAGTATGGTATACAACAAATAGGAGCTGTCCCTGAACCTGGACTTGATATCAATTATGTTGCCTGGTTTCATCCTAAGACTTGTATAGGAACTCTTGTTGAAGTATGGAATCGTGCAGAACCGCATTGATTTAAGGAGATATAGATGTCAAAAAAGTCTGATTCAACCTTACGCATAGTAATGGTAGGAGATGTAATTATTACGGAGGCTATTGATCCTGAAATAGCTTTTGGAAATACTTTACCCATTTTACAAAATGGTGATATCACCTTGGCAAATGTTGAAGGAGTGATATGTGATGAATCAGTATCTTCTCTTCCAGGTAAAACAGAATCAGGCAGTGGAGGACATGTACGGATGCCCTCTGGTCCAATTGAAAACATATTAAAATTAGCCAATGTAAATGCAGTATCTACCGCAAATAATCACACTATGGATTTTGGAGAAGAAGGTCTTATTCAAACTCTCAATGCTTTAGATAAAGCAAAAATACCTCATGCAGGCTCTGGTATGAATATAAATGATGCACATAAACCTGTTTATCTTGAATCTAAGGGTAGAAGAATCGGATTTTTATCATATACTTCCTGCTATGTCCCTTTGACTTTTCCCGCCGGAGAAAACAAACCTGGATGTGCAGTAGTAAATGCACAAACCGCATACGAAGCTTCATATAATGCCCCATATCAACCAGGTTCAATTCCAAGAATAATTAGTTGGGCTAATCCAGAACATTTAGAAGTAATGAAAGAAGATGTACGTAAGGCAAAAATTAATTCAGATATAGTTATTATTAGTTGGCACTGGGGACAAACTGCAAGGGGTAATGCTCGATCTTTAGGTGTACCAGTAGAAATTGCTCCATGCTATGTCACAGAATATCAAGAAGAAATGGCTCATACTGCAATAGATGCAGGAGCAGATATTATTATGGGCCATCATCCTCATGAACCCCAAGGAATAGAAATTTACAAAGGTAAACCAATTTTCTACAGTTTGGGGAATTTCTCATTTGGAGGAACAGCAATTCGATCAATAGAGCGAGATTCTTGTATTGCACAGGTAGATATAGACAGCTTAGGTAGAAAAAGAGTTTCCATACTACCTATTCGTATAAGCAGTGAAAATATTCCCAATGTACTAACTCCTCGACAAGGTAAAAGTTTAATTCAATATTACGGAATACTTTCAAGAAAATATCAAACCATATTTAAAACAGTCGGAAAAGAAGTAGTTGCAAAAAAAATTAATACTAAAATTGAAGCTCCAGTTTACTAAACTAAGGATGAATAATGACTGAAACTTCGTTTGATTTCATCTCAATAAATTTGCCTAACCCTAAACCAAGGTCTAAAGGTGTCACTTGCGTTACTGATGTTATGTGGACAACCTCAATGATGGATGATTATCTCGATGATTTTGAAGATATTATTGACTGGGTAAAAATTCAAAATCACCGTAGAACAATTAGTACCTATGATGATAAATGGTTTTCGAAAAGAAATAAAACTTTAGCTAAACATAATGTTGGTTCTTATATAGGTGGTATGGTATTTGAAATGGCTTATGTACAGGGTAAACATCGTCAATTTTTTGAAAAAAATTTAGAGTTAGGATTTAGTGCTATAGAAGTTAGTGAAGATAGTATCCCTGATATGCCTCCAGGAGTACGTACTGATATTATTAAGGAAGCAAAATCAATGGGACTCAGAGTGTTTACTGAAATTGGAAAGAAAAAGCCTGTTTCTCCAATGAAATCTGATGATGCTATCAAAGCAGTACTTGAAGATTTAGAGGCAGGTAGCGAGCATGTAATCTTAGAATCTGCAGAAACAAAATTACTACGAGAAAATAATATGATCGATGTATTGCCGACAATCGCAAAAGCTGTTGGTTTGGAACATATTTATTTTGAACTCCGTCGAGGTTACAATTTAGAACAACCTTGGATGGAATTATGTGAATGGTTAGTCCAATCACTTGGCCCAGAGATCAATGTAATGAATATTAAAGTTGATGAATGTGTTTGGGTAGACCGAATCAGATATCCATTAACAACCAACCAAAATTTACATTAAAAATAAGGAGATAATATGAGTAAAGTAAATGATTATTTAAAAAATATGGCAGAATCTAGAGCAAAAGTCATAGCTAAATTACAAAATGTTCCCGATGAGGCTATGACTTTACCAATACCAAATAGAGATAATATATCTGTACGTTTTATATTTTACAGACTAGTTGCTCATGAAATAGAACATACTATTCACCTAGCGAAAACTGTAAGATCTCTAGGCGTACATTTGAGTGAAGCAGAACAAATTCTTGAAGAGTTAGCTGAAAGTCGCGGAAAATTAATCGGAATGTTAAGCACATTAACTGATGAAGAGCTTGATACCAAACCATCTGCAGAAGATTGGTCACCTAGAGAAGTAGTTGACCATATACTAGAAGTAGAAGAAGGAAGTTATTCTGACCAAATAATCAATGCTTTAGAAAAATAATTAGAAAGTATCATTAGAGACTTGATTTAACAGATATGATTGTAAAAAATCATTGATATTACCATCTAATACAGAATTAGTATCGGTATCTTCATGCCCAGTTCTGTGATCTTTTACCATTTTATATGGATGTAAAACATAACTTCTAATTTGATTTCCCCATTCTGCAGATATGTGTTCACCCTTTAATTCAGAATGTTCTTTCTCTAATTCTTTCATTCTTATATCTAGTAGTCGTGCCTTCAATATTTGCATTGCGAGTTCTTTATTCTGTAATTGTGATCTTTCATTTTGACAAACAACTACAACTCCAGTAGGTAAATGAGTTATACGTATTGCTGTAGAATTTTTCTGCACATTTTGCCCTCCATGCCCTCCAGCTCGAAAAACATCTATTCGCAAATCATCATTATCTATTGTTACATCAACATTTTTTTCTGTATCTGGTAAAACTTCAACTAATGCAAATGATGTATGCCTTGATTTTGAAGCATCAAACGGAGATATTCTAACTAACCTATGAACCCCTTTTTCTGATTTCAAATTCCCATAAGACCATCGCCCCTTTATGGAAATAAGTACACTCTTGATACCTGCTTCATCACCTTCTGATAACTCGATTATCTCAGCAGAATAATTTTTCTTCTCTGCCCATCTTAAATACATCCTGAGCAACATCTGAGACCAATCTTGAGATTCAGTACCTCCTGCTCCAGCATGAATTGCAAGTATAGAATTGGAATCGTCATACTCTCCTGAAAAGAGTAAATTAAATTCTACAATAGATAATTCTTCTTCCACCCTGGTAATTTCTTCAAGTAATTGTTTTTCAACCTCAACATCATCCTCATCTATGATTGAAGTTAATTCTACTAATTCACTAATATCTGACTCAAGGGAACGACACTTTTGAACAAAATTTGTTAGATCAGCTAAACGTTGCATTATCTCTTTAGCCAATGAAGAATTGTCCCAAAAATCCCCTGCTAATGTTTTCTGTTGTAAATCTTCAATTTCTGCATCTGTTTTAGGTAAGTCAAAGACGCACCATTATATCTGCAAATTTTGATTCTAAACTAACAGACCTGTTATTTAACTCTTCCATTTTAACTACTTCCTTATTTTTAATACCAACATAAATTATGCAATATATTAAATATATTAACAACAAAGTAGGTAAGCAAAATAAATGCATCTATTTACTTGCTTTAGAAAAACATTTCTATTATATTGTGAGCACTGTAGCAATTTTACTCAATGGGGAGGTTCTGATGACTGAACAACAGGCTATGTTAAGCCCTCTAACTATCTTAGATAAAATTAAAGAAAACAACGTTACTCATGTGATTTATCTGCCTGACAGTGAGACTAATCATTTATTCATTGCCATGGAAGAAGATCCAAATATTGAAGTTATCACTGTTGGAAGAGAAGCCGAAACAATGGCCATAGCAGCAGGTGTAATTGTTGGTGGGAAAATACCAGTTTGCTTGGTGCAAAATACTGGCATGATGGAATCTGGAGATTCTATTCGTGGCCTTGGACTAGACTGTAACCTACCAATAGTTATGATTATTGGGTACCGTGGCTGGACTAGATGGGGTATAACTCCTGACTCAGCAGCAAGACTTACTGAACCAACTCTTAACGCATGGGGAATACAATACTACCTCGTTGAACATGACGGAGATGCTGATCGAATCACACTTGCATTTCAAACTGCAGCAGCAACTCAAAAACCTGTAGCTGTTCTCGTAGGTGATGAATATCACGGATTCAACAGAATGAATTTGGATGAAGAAAGAAAAATAATCAAAGAAGGATAATTTATTTTATCAGACAAATGTTTATAAAATATTAGTATCGAGGTCAACTATGATAAATAACGACGATTTAATGGCAGAAATAAAAAAGTTTAGAGGTAAAGCAATAGCGATACCTACTATGACTGGATCCCGTGGGTGGTTAGATTCCAGTGAACAACCATCTAGAGATGTAAGTGTTGGCGGTGCTATGGGTAAAGCTTCAAACTTTGCAATGGGATTAGCATTAGCGCAACCTGATACAAAGGTAGTTTGTTTTGATGGTGACGGAAGTCTTAATATGAATCTAGGTACGATGATGACTATTGCCGGAGCAAAACCAAAAAATCTGATTCACTTTGTACTTAATAATGGATATTTCTCAGTTACTGGTGGTCAACCTATTGCTGCAGCTGATGAAGCTAATTTTTCACAAATGGCTGCTGGAGCAGGGTATGCTGCTTCATACGAATTCGATAACATAGAGGATTTTGCTGGAAAAGTAGAAGAAATTTTCACAGCTGAAGGCCCAATTTTTGTTCATATCCATTCTGTCCCTGAAATACAAAATGAGCCAATTGGAAGACGAACTAGAGATCCCAGAAATCGTTCAACAAATGACGCCATAAAAGATCTCCGAAAAGAACTAGGCACACTTTAATTTAGATATACCAAATGTTGCTTGAAAATTGTCTCACCGAGCTTGGAAAATATCGTAAGAATGAAGTTGTCGTTGCTTGTGAATCAAGTAGCCATGTATGGAATTCTGTTAGCAATAATCAAAATTTAGATATCTATTTTGAAGATTGTATGGGTAAAGGTTCCTCGCTCGGCTTAGGTATTGCTTTAGCAAAGCCCACTAATAAAGTTATTGTTTTGGATGGCGATGGAAGTTTGTTGATGAATCTAGGTTCATTAGCAACAGTTAGCGAAATTCAGCCCCAAAATTTCATCCATTTTGTAGTCCAAAATGGTTCATATGCAGGATCAGGAAGTCAACCAATACCTTCAAGTAGCCAACTTTCCTTTTCAAAAATGGCCGATGCAGTTGGTTATGCAAAAACATTTGAATTTGATAATATCGAAGATTTCACCTTAGATCTTGAAACTATATTAAATACACCAGGACCAATATTTGTAACCTTAAAAGTAGAAAATGATCCTAATTATATTGCTCCAAAGACAAAACATGAACTAAAAGACAGCATAGAACTTGTCAAATTACATCTAAATAATTCTTAAGCTTTATTTGGCATAACGACTACTTTGCGGTTATACCCTGAACCATAACTTTCTGTTTTAACACCTGGGTGATCTGCTAAAGCTGTATGAATTACCCTTCGTTCCGAAGCGGTCATTGGCTCCAAAGTTATTGAACGTTTATTATTCATTACCCTATCAGCAACTTTAGCTGCCAATGTATTTAATGATTGTGATCTTCTTTCTTTATATTGTTCTATATCTAATGTAACAAAAGAATCGACACTATTAGATCTTAATATTCTATTTAAAATAAATTGAAGTGCACTTAGATTTTCACCCTTTTTACCTATCAGCAAACCAGCATCCTCACCCTGTATATCAATAACTGGACCTTTGTTTTTACTATTATTTACAGTCCTAATCGTTGCTAAAGCATCTACATCTAAGAAAGATAATATTTCATTTAGATATGTAATCGCAGTACCAGAAGCTGCAGATGAATCTCCAAGCCTAGTCACCTTAACCGTTGCTTCTGTAGCACCAATACCAAAAAGACCTGATTTTCCTTCTGATATTATATCTATTGATACTTCATCTCTGCTTGCGTCTAGCTCTATTAGAGCTATTTCTATTGCGTCTTCTACTGTCTTGCCGCTTATTTTTATACTGTTTCTCATCTAAATCCTCCTCTTCTGAAGAAATATCTTCTTCATTTATTTTTGATGGTTTTACTGGTACAGAATTGTTTGTATCTGCACTTGGTATCAAACCTCCCCAACCTGCAACAAAGTATTGAACTGCTATACCTACTAAATTACTTGTCATCCAATACATAGATAAGCCAGAAGGGAATTGTAAACATAAAAATCCAAACATAAATGGCATCATCCACAACATCATTTTTTGTGTCTGTTGCTGCCTAGGGTCTGTAGATTCCATCATGGACATTTTTTGCAAAACCCACATTGATCCACCTACAAATAATGCAAATAACGCTACAGGTTGTCCTAAATCTAGTCCTAAAAAGGTACTATTTAAAGGTATAGCTGTATCCAAAAATTCCAATGAATCATACATATGAGAGGTTAAACTTGCAAAATTTTCTGGAAAAGTAGGAATAAGCGCATATATACACCAATATAAACTTATCCATATGGGCATTTGAATTACCAATGGCCCCAAACAACCTAATGGACTAATTCCTTCTTCTTTATAAATTCGCATAGTTTCTTGCCCTCTACGCTGCGAATCATTTGCATATTTCTTTTGAATTGCCTGTAGTCTAGGGCCAAGTACTGCAAGCTTTTTTGTAGAACGTATTTGTTTAAGTCTTAAGGGCAACATTATTATATTTACTATTAAAGTAAATACAATAATTGTCAGCCCAAAATTATTTCCTAAGAATGTATATAAGATTATTAAGCTATTTAGCATTGGATCAAATATCAATGCATTCCATAAATCTCCCATAATACCTCTATTTCTCCGTTACTGATAAACAGCCTATTGCATCTTTATGCAAATCTTTTTTACATAAGAATTTTTTCTCACTTGAATGAAAGTACATAGTTCTATCCATTGCCAAAGGTTCTGAAGGAATACCTTGCCATGATTCATCAGAACCATGTTTCACAGGAGAAAGCTCTACAGTATTACTTGATTGAAAAGAACTTGAAGAAACTTCCCAAATGTTACCTGAAATAGAATCTACAATAATCAATGTGTCATCTAGTAATATTGGAGAACTAGTTATTAAAATATCTTCACCCGCTTTTTGACCTCTATTCTTTAACTGAACAGATGCCATATTTTTCTTTCGGCCTGAAGTATCTATTTCAAATTTATATAATCTTCCATTTGTAGTGACGGTATATATTTGATTATCATTAATCAATGAGCCAGCCCAAAATCTTCCACTTGCCTTTTCAGTATCATCGAATAGCGTCGTAATAATTGATCCATCTTTTTTATTTATCACATAGATATTTCTATCAAGAGACGTAATTATGAACATACCAGATAATGCAGATGGTTTAGATATTAAAGCAGATTTATTAGCTGTTTGAAAAAAAGTAGCATTTGGTATTTTCGTAGTTCCATCATATACATCTAAAGAATAAATTGATCCATCTAATGAAGAAAGATAAACCTTACCAGCGTCTACTAGAGGTGAATCATACATTGACCCTAATACCGACTCAGGTTGGCAAATTGCAGTAGTAACTTCTCCGTTATAGCACCATTTTATATTTCCAGTATCAATACTTATTGCCAAAATAAAACCTTTTGATGTACCCATTATAGCTAATCCATCATGTACAGTAATATTTCCAATTAAGGTATCAGGTTGATGTCTGGGTCCAAAACTTAAAAAGCTAAAAAACCCACCACTAGAATTAGCTTTGGATAAAGGGTCTATAAAATTACACCACTTTAAACTTAAATCGGGATATCTGAGTCCCACAACCAAACCGCTATAATATCCAACAACTAATGTACTATTATTGGCACTGTAAGCAGGAGTGCTATAAATAGCATCTCCAGCCTTATCCAAATAATCTGAATCACAATTCTGGTGGCTATCCTCAGGAGAGAACTTGGCAGCTGGTCTTTGATTTTCAGATTCACCAGTCACAGGAAGTAAATTAGTATCTGCAACAAAAACCATACCTTTTTCAGACATACTAATAACAGATTCTTCAACTAAGATTGGACTTGCCCAGCCATAATCTGCTGTGAATCTGTCACTATCACAACCTGATAAAATCACTATTGAGATTATCATCATATAAGTTAAAATGTTTTTCTTTTTAAACATAGATTGAAAGTCTAAATTAATTAAGTTACTTTGGGATCGGGTCATATCCTTTTCCACCTAAAGGGTTACATCGTAATAGTCTTTTCACTGTTAAAAAAAACCCTTTGAATGTTCCGAATTTTTTTATAGCTTCTATAGAATATTGAGAACATGTTGGTTCATATCTGCATACAGAAGGCATGTATGGTGATATTCCTTTTTGATATAACCTAATTATTTTTATTGCTACTGATGCCACTTTATTTCACTTACTATTTATAGGTTCACTGTAGTAGTTCTAATTTACCACAAATTTTTTTGAGATCTTCCGTTAATTCATCATAACTGGTATTTCTTATTCCTACTCTTGCTACGACAACTATGTCCCATCCAGGCTTTAATTTAAAATCACCAATTATATTTTTTAGTCTTCGTTTAACCAAATTACGAGAAACTGCAGTTCCTATTCTCTTACTTATTGAATATCCTATTCTTGTGGATATTTGAGAATTTTTCTTTATCTTTACTCTCATATATCTACTTGAATAACCATAATTTAAACTATGGACTGATTTAAACTCCACCGTTTTTTTTATGGTCTTGTACATAAAATACCAATAAGCAAAATTATTATACGAAACAATACAGGATTGACTTAATGAGGCTATACAGTTAGAGAATGACGACCTTTAGTGCGTCGGCGACTTAATACAGCACGACCACCTTTTGTGCTCATTCTACTTCGAAAACCGTGCACTCTAAGTCTTCTACGTTTTTTTGGTTGATAAGTTCTCTTAGGCATAACAAATTACAAAAAAATAAAAAATTTACCAACGGATTATAGTTTCTATATATATATTATGTCAATTAATGTAACATATGATCTCTTGTGAATTTCGAAATCATTCAGATAAATATAAGTAGATATGTCGTCAAAAACAAAAAAAAGAATAGATTTTCTTGTACATGAATTAAATTTTGCAAATTCTCGATCTCATGCACAAGCTTTAATTATGGCTGGAAAGGTTTACGTAAATGATCAAAAGGTAACCAAACCAGGTACCTTATTTAACCCTGCTATTTCTACAATTAGAGTAAATCAATCAAAAAAGTTTGTTAGTCGAGGAGGGGAAAAACTTCAGCACGCTTTAGATACATTTAATATTCATATATCCGAAACCATCGCCCTTGATATTGGGGCCTCTACAGGAGGATTTACTGATTGTTTACTACAAAATGGTTCATCTAAAGTATATGCACTTGATGTAGGTAAAAATCAATTAGATTATAAACTGCGAATCAATCCCAAAGTTGTAACTATGGA
This sequence comes from Dehalococcoidia bacterium, assembly GCA_022450525.1. Taxonomy (GTDB): domain Bacteria; phylum Chloroflexota; class Dehalococcoidia; order Lucifugimonadales; family UBA6952; genus UBA6952. The sequence goes on from JAKUQA010000005.1 coordinate 29,340, forward strand.
AGGAATTAATGCGAGAAATCCATTTGGTTTAGATGAAAAGGTAGATTTAATTACTATGGACGTTTCCTTTATATCCGCACGTTTATTGTTGAAGAATATTTCTACCTATTTAAAAAGTAATGGATCTATAATTTGGCTCTTAAAACCCCAATTTGAAGCTAAAAAAGAAGAGGTTGGAAGAAGAGGACTCATCAAAGATTACAAAACACATTCACTAATTATTGGAAGGCTAACAAACTGGCTAATAAATAATCAATTTTCTATCAAAAATTTCACTACTTCACCAATAAAAGGACAAACAGGAAATAAAGAATTCTTTGTACATCTAAAACTTAGTGAATACTTTCTACACGATCTTTAATTTCAAAAATAAAGTTAAATAATTTATCAAGAGTATCTATATTTGAGTAAGTAGAAACCTTACAATTTAAACTTCTGTTTTTTACATTAATATCAAGTTCATTATTACTTTCTAATATATACTTTAAAGATTTTATTGTTTGATCAAATCGGATGTGATAAATATTTTCGTTTAATATAATAGAATTAATCCCACATTGAAAACTCATTAATCGTAGACGTGCAACAATAAATAAATTCTCAAATTCTGGAGGAATTTGACCATATTTATCGGTAATTTCTGATTTAAGTTCATATAAATCTCCAATATTATCAATTTCTGCTAAATCATTGTAGAGAGAAATACGTGTGGAAACTTCCGGAATAAATTCTGTAGGAATTAATGCATTCAAGTTTAATTTTAGATGTGGGCCTTTTTGTTCTTTATCTTCAAATGGTTTTGCATCATTATCATTAAGCAATTCCTGACCTTTTACTTTTTTCATTGCATGAGAAATCATTTTCATATAGAGATCAAAACCTATTGTCGTAATATGACCACTCTGTTTCTTACCAAGAACTTGTCCTGCTCCTCGAATTTCTAAATCCCTACTTGCTACTCTGTAGCCAGAACCTATATCAGAAGATGCCAAAATAGTATCTAATCTTGCTTGTGCAGGTGGAGTGACAATTTTAAATTCTGGGATTGTGAAATACGCATATCCTTGTCTATAACTCCGACCAATTCGACCTCTTAATTGATATAATTGGGCAAGTCCAAATCGGTCAGCATTATCGACTATTAAGGTATTTACGGAAGGCAAATCTAATCCAGATTCGATTATGGTCGTACATACCAATATATCAAATTTCTTAGCTACAAAATCGGTCATAACTTTATCTAAACTATCTGGCAACATTCTTCCATGAGCTACACCCACTCGTAAATTAGGGAGTAATTTTGTTAATTTACTCGCAATCATCTCAATAGAATGAACTCGATTATGTAAATAATATACTTGGCCTTGACGAGATAATTCTCTTTTTATCGCTTCTGTGATTAATTCATCGCTCTCTTCAGATACAAAAGTTTTCACTGGCAATCTGTATTCTGGCGCCGTGTCTATAGTACTCATGTCTTTTAATCCTGACATCGTCATACTAAGTGTCCTTGGTATAGGTGTTGCACTCATAGATAAATAGTCAACTCCAAGGCGCATTTCTTTGAGTCGGTCTTTCTGAAGCACCCCAAACCGATGCTCTTCATCAACAATAACTAAACCTAAATTTTTTAATTTTATATCTTTTTGTAATAGTCTATGAGTACCTATACAAATATCAACATTTCCTTTTAATAAATCATTAATAATCTCTTTTTGTTCATTTTTAGGAACTAATCTACTCAACATTTTGACCGTAATAGGATACGGTTTTAATCGATTAACAAACGTCTCAAAATGCTGAGTTGCTAACACAGTTGTTGGTACTAAAATTATAACCTGAGATCCCGAATCAACGGCCTTAAATGCAGATCGTAAAGCAACTTCCGTTTTCCCAAATCCGACATCACCACAAATTAATCTATCCATAGGAGTTGAAGATTCCATGTCTTCTTTTACCTCATTGATTACCCTGATTTGATCTTCAGTTTCAATATACGGAAAAGAATCTTCTAATTCTTTTTGCCATAAACTATCACTAGGAAAACTTTTTCCTTTGGCTAAATTCCTCTGTGCATATAAATCTAGTAAATCTTTAGCGATCTCCAATGTGTCTTCTTCCACTTGTGCTTTCGTTCGCTTCCATTCCATTGTAGACAACCTTGATAAAGAGGGGTTTGAGCCATTCGATCCCTTATATAAACTAACTCTATGAGACATATGTGTTGGGACATAAATCTTACCTTTATCGGCGTACTGTAAGACCATATATTCTTCACCGTCTCCATATTCACTCATGACAGTAGTTCCAATAAATTTCCCAATACCATGATCAATGTGAACTACAAAAGAATTGATACTAAACTCATCGAGAGATACTGACGAAACACCTCGGGTTTTATTTTCATTAACTATAATATTCCGTTGTTTGCTGAACCCAAAAATTTCATTATCACTAAGTATCAATACTTCTTCATTTTGTTCTATTACAAGTCCTTCTTTTAAATTACCTTCAACAATTGTAACGATATTTTTTTTGATAGCTTTTGTTTGATCTGTTAAAACATCGTAGGGTATTTCATATTCCTGAAATAATTCTTTGATTCTATTTAAATAAGATGACACAACAATTACTACACCAGATTTAATTTTAACTTTTATATCACTTATCAATCTGTCAAATTGATTTTGATAGGATAAAATTGGTTTGATTGGAACATTAAATCCTTTTGACTGAATTTCTTTAATATCGATAACTTTATTCAGGCTTTCTATGTGATTATTAAATTCAGTATAAGAAAAATATGGGGATTGAAAATCAACAGGTAAGGTATTCGTTTTGATATAAATATTTTGACGATTAACTATTTCTTCATATAGTTCAAAATATTTCTCGAGTATTTTTTCTTTTCCATCAATAATTACTAAACCTGTGTTAGTAAAATAATCTAATAATGAACTTTTATTGTAGGTACCAGCATAAAAGTCTGGAAATTCGAAATTGTTACTGAATTTAACATCTCTCGAAAGTTGTTGAATGTTTTTAACGTCTTGCTTATGGTCGATTTGACCACCAAAGTATTCGATTGATGCGTCATTTGTTGGAAACACCACTTCGCTTACTGGATAAATAGTAATTACATTTAGTACTTCTAAAGAAGTTTGAGTATTAGTGTCAAAACTGCGTAAACTTACCACTTCGTCTCCCCAGAATTCAATCCTAATTGGTTTTTCATAGATCGGACAAAATATATCGACAATCCCGCCTCTTTGACTGCATTGTCCTTCCATTTCAGTAAACTTATTCAATTTATAGCCAAACTGTAAAAGTAAAAATAATAAATCTTTCATTTTTAATGATGTGCCTTCTTTGATGATCAGCCTTTTTTCTTTTATTTCAAAAGAGCTAATTATTTTATTCGTAATGGCAGAAATTGGAGCAACAACTATTGGGGGATATTGATTTTTTTCTGATTCAATGATTGCAGATAAAGCTTTGGATCTTTGAGTATAGGTCATAGAGTTAATATGTAAAAATTCAAACGGTATGTTTTCAAGTGGAGGATAATAAAACACCTGATTTTGAGAGCCTGTAATCATTAATAAATCATTAACTAAGGTTTCTGCACGATTAATATCACGAGTTACATACAAAATTGGTGAATTGAATCTAAAATTTAGGGAATTAAACAATAGAGATCTGCCACAATCAGGTACTGAGACCTCTGTGTAAAGATTGGTTTTTAATAAGTCGATTAGACTTAAATACCAGTCAGAATTGTTAAATAATTCTGACACTTTATGAAACACTATGTAACTCCTGTTGACTCCGCAATTACGTTGTTTTACAGTTTGTACTACTACTCTATACTAATGTCACAAATTTACCAAGAGGAACACAAAATGGACGTGAAAAAAGAAACTATCGGATTTATCGGATTAGGAATTATGGGCCTTCCGATGGCAAAAAACCTAATTAAGAGTAATTTTGATCTCATTGTGTACAATCGGACCAAATCAAAAACTAAGGAACTTAGTGAATTAGGAGCTCGAGTAGCTAGTAATCCAAAAGAGGTAGCAGAAAATGCCAAATGTATAATTACTATGCTTACTGATTCTCCAGATGTAGAACAAATAATTCTTGGAGAAAATGGAGTAATTAAAGGGATACAAGCAAATAGTATTGTTATTGACATGAGTACGATTTCCCCGAAGATAACTAGAAATATTAATGAGGAATTAAGCAAACATCAAAGTTCATTACTTGATGCACCTGTTAGCGGTGGTTCTTGGGGAGCTATCGAAGGCACACTTTCAATAATGATTGGTGGAAGTAACGAAGATTTTAATACTTGTTTACCTGTATTTGAAGCTATGGGGAAAAATATAATCCACACAGGATCTTCAGGTATGGGGCAAACCACTAAATTAGTAAATCAAATATTAGTAGCTGGTACCATGAATGCTGTAGCAGAAGCAATGGTTTTCGCTGCTAAATCCGGAGCAGACTTATCTACTACTATAGAGGCTGTTGGTGGAGGTGCTGCCGCTTCTTGGCAATTAAACACATTAGGTCCTAGACTAATTAAAGGAGATTTTGATCCTGGATTTATGATCAAACTACAACAAAAAGATTTGAGATTAATTATAGAATCTGCACAAGAATTAAATGTTGCAATACCCGGCACATCACTGGTTAGCCAATTATTTGCCGGTCTTTTAAGCCAAGGATTAGGAGATGAGGGCACTCAAGCACTAGTAAAAGCCCACGAACAACTATCAAATGTAAAAGCACGAATATAATAAGGAGTATTTTGGATAATATTACTGTCGGAATAATTAGCCCAGGAGACATGGGGCACGCTGTAGGGGCGCAACTCATAAACAATAACGTAAATGTAATTACTTCATTAGAAGGAAGAAGCGAAAGAACCAAATCGTTAGCAAAATATGCAAAAATACAAGATGTAGGAACCTTAACAAACTTAGTAGAAAATTCCGACTTGATTCTATCCATATTAGTCCCATCACAAGCTGTACCTTTTGCTAAAACGATTTCAGAAACTATCAAATCATTAGATAAATCTATTTATTTTGCAGATTGCAATGCAATTGCTCCACAAACAACCCAAAAAATGTCTGAAAATTTTCAGAATACACCAGCGATTTTTATCGATGGTGGTATCATCGGAGGACCTCCATCAGAAAATTACCAACCAGTTTTTTATACTAGTGGTCCAGATACAACCCCTTTAGAAAGCCTAAACGGCAAGGGTATTAAAGTGAGTAATATAGGTTCTGAAATTGGACAAGCTTCTGCGATTAAAATGTGTTATGCAGGAATGACTAAAGGAACTATAGCTTTGAATATTTCTGTTTTATCAACTGCCAAAATTTTAGGAGTATACGATAGCTTAATTGCTGAATTTAGTAAAAGTCAGTCTGAAATGTTAAAACGCATGAATGGTATGAGTGAAGTTCATACTAAATCAAATAGATGGATTGGCGAAATGTTAGAAATCAGTTCCACTTTTGCATCTGCAAATCTTAGTGGAATGTTTCATAAAGCTGCAGCAGACACTTATGATTTTGTTAGTAAGACAGAAATTGCACTTAATGAAACACCTGAAAATTACAAAGAAGACCGCTCTTTAGAGGAATTGATAGATATTTTTTCCAAATATTTACAGGAATAACAAATTTGTGGACTGAATTAGATAAACTTCCCTTTGTAAAAAAATATACGTATCAATCGGAATTTGGATATGGGCTCTCATAGTATTTTTGAGTACTAGATAGTACGTCAGTTAATCTAGTGATTAAATCTTGTATAGTATTACTAATTATTCCAATCCTGAATAATTTTCCTATCCCGATCAAAAGCTAAAACTGGTAATTTATCTAAAGGAAAAGTTTGTATGCTTTGAACCTCTGAATTATCTGTTCTTACGCCACCAACAATGTGGCCACTATATACGATGAGTATTATGGGATCATCTTCTTGCGAATATACTCCAACCAATTTATCAAGTTCCACAATAAACCCAGTTTCTTCAAAAACCTCACGTATAGCTGCATTTTCTACTTTCTCTCCCCTGTCTACAAAACCTGCAGGAAAAGTCCATTTCCCTCTTTGAGGTTCTAAATTTCTTTGGACCAATACAACTTCTGAATTAATAGTAAATAAAACACCAGTAACAACTTTGGGATCTATAAATTCCATACGATCGCAATCAGTACAAAAAAACCTATTGGTATTCTCAAAAGGTTTCAAAATCATTTCACTAGCACATGAAGAACAATATTTTATAGCAGACATGAATTTAAATTTGCACAATTTAAGTTAAAATTTATATTACTACCATCATATTATAAGAAGTTATAAAAAACATCCTTTAGAGGTTTGACACCCCTATAATGGGATTGATACAATTTATACCTGCTGAACATTTTTTCATGAATTTCATTTGAGGATTCTTGTGGGTAACGAAGTACAAATAATTCAAGACACTTGGATTGCTATTTTAATAGCAACTGCATTTGGAGTTATTTCTATCTTAGGTATGTTTATAGCTTCTTTTATTTTATCACCCAAAAAAAAATCTATCGATAAACTTATTACATATGAAAACGGAATACGACCAACGCCATTTTCTTGGTCTCAAATTCATGTGCGTTATTACATATTTGGAATATTATTTCTTATATTCGATGTCGAAGCCGTTTTTATATTTCCTTGGGCTGCAGTTTTCAACGAAATTAAAGAAAATGTTGATGGTCAATTTACAGTAGCTTTAGCAAATCTAGTGTTTTATGAAATGATGGTTTTCATTGGTATACTAATTCTTGGAATTGTTTATGCCTGGAAAAAAGGAGTTCTACAATGGAAATAAACAGAATGAAACCAGAACCTTGGACTCCTAAAAGAGACCACAAGCTCTCTATCCCACTTATACCAACAAGTAACGATAATTGGGAAACATCTGACTCGTTAAGTTCTGGAAACGTACCAGCTCAAAGTCTTCTTCAAAAATCTGGTGCACCTGGTGTAATTACAGCAAAAATCGACCAATTATTAGCTCTGGCTAGAACATCGTCTCTATGGCCTTTAACTTTTGGCTTGGCTTGTTGTGCTATTGAAATGATGAGTACATATATGGGACACCATGACCTTGATAGATTTGGTGTAACTCCATGGCCATCACCAAGACAAGCGGATGTGATGATTGTTGCAGGTACTGTCGTTAAAAAAATGGCAAAACCAATTCAACTACTTTATGAACAAATGCCTGAGCCTAAATGGGTTATTGCTATGGGAAGTTGTGCTACAAATGGAGGTCCGTATTATAGGTCCTACTCTGTAGTTATGGGCGTAGACCATATTATACCTGTAGATGTGTACGTTCCGGGTTGCCCCCCAAGACCTGAAGCATTAATGGAAGGCATTTTAAGATTACAGGAAAAAATAAAACAGGATGCTAGAAAAAATGGCTGAAGAAGAAACAACTGAATCAATATCTGAAGAAGAAGTTTCTGAAGATTTAGATCCAATATTAGCTGAAAGAATCTCGATACTTGAAAATATTCTAAGTACATATGATATTAGTATTTCATCTTTTCTTGGAGAAATTAATATACATATACAAAAAATAGACCTTTTAGATATTCTTACAATTCTCAAAAACTCTCCTGAAACACTGTGCAACCTTTTCTTATGCTTAAGTATTGTTGATTATGAAGATAGGTTTGAAGCTGTTTACCACCTGCAATCCACAACCCTTAACCATAGATATGTAATTAAATCTAGCTTAGACAAAGATAAGCCATTAATTTCATCATGTATTGGTATATGGAAGGGTTGTGACTGGTATGAAAGAGAAGGCCACGATTTATTTGGAGTTGTTTTTGAGGGCCATCCAAATCTATCGCCTCTACTATTGTATGAAGAATTTGAAGGATATCCTGGAAGAAAAGATTTTCCTTTTAACGACTATAAAGAATGGTAACGTATGACTAATCAACAAAGCTTAAATAGTGTAGACATGTTACTCAATATGGGGCCACAACATCCATCTACCCACGGTGTTTTCAGAATGGTACTTCAAATAGACGGAGAACGAGTCATAGACGTTGATCCTTATATCGGTTATCTCCATCGAGGATCAGAAAAACTATCAGAAGGAGAACAATATGCACAAATTGTCACTCTTTTTGATCGATTAGATTATTTGGCTAATTTTAATAATGAGCTTGTTTTTTGTATGGCAGTTGAAAAACTAATGGAAGTTGAAATACCCGAAAGAGCCGAATACATAAGAGTAATTCTATGTGAACTCAATCGAATAGCTAGCCATTTCCTTTTTTATGGAACTATGGGAATGGACGCTGGTGCAAGTACTCCCATACTATACGGATTTAGAGATAGAGAAAAAATCCAATCTGTTTTCGAATCTGTAAGTGGTGCAAGAATGATGCATAACTACTTCAGAATCGGAGGAGTGAAAGAAGACTTACCAACTGATTTTTTTGAAAAAATTTATTGGCTAATAGACGAAATAAAAAAAGGAGTAGATCAAGCAGATAGTTTATTATCGTTCAATGAAATATTTCTAAACCGTACAAGAAATATTGGATTAATCAATGCTGAAGATGCTATAGACTACGGACTTACGGGCCCAAATTTACGAGCATCAGGAGTTTCATACGATTTAAGAAAAAATGACCCATATTCCATTTATGAAAGGTTTGATTTTGATATTCCTGTGGGTGATCGTGGAGATGTTTGGGATAGATATTTTGTCAGAGTTCAAGAAATAAGAGAATCAGTTAAAATTATCGAACAAGCTTTAAAACAAATACCTGATGGAGAAATCACTGCAAATGTTAGAAGAATTGCACGACCTCCAGAAGGTGATATTTTTGCACATGCAGAAAATCCTCGTGGGGATTTCGGAGTATATTTAGTCAGTGACGGTTCAGATAAGCCCTACAGACTAAAAATTCGCCCCCCATCATTTTGCAATTTAATGGCATTAAGACATATGATGCGAAATGCCTATGTTTCTGATGCAGTTATGATTTTAGGTTCAATAGATATTGTTTTGGGTGAAGTAGATCGATGAGTATTATAGACCTTTTCTTATTACAAATAAAAATTATTACACTTTTTGGTGGACTTACAATAGTTGTATTATCTCTGGTCTGGCTTGAAAGACGAGTCTTGGGAAAAATACAAAGACGAATTGGACCGAACCGTGTAGGTCCACAAGGACTTTTACAATCCCTTGCAGATGGGATAAAACTCTTAGTCAAAGAAGATATAATCCCAGAATCAGCAGACAAATGGATATATTGGCTTGCACCAATTATTGTCTTTGTTCCTCCATTTGTTATATGGATAACAATACCTATTGCAAGTGATAATTCTGTATTAGCGGTAAACAATATGCATTTAGGATTACTCTTTGTAATCGCTCTAACAGTTGTTTCAATAACTGGATTAGTCATGGCTGGATGGGGATCAGCGAATAAATATGCCATCCTTGGAGGATTACGATCAACAGCACAACTGATAAGTTATGAAATACCAATAATTATGGTAGCTATTTCAGTATTAATAATATGCCAAACAACTGATTTAAAAGAAATTGTTGATAAACAAAATATAATTCCTTATGCAATTTATCTTCCATTGGGACTACTGCTCTTTTTCATCGCTGGTATAGCAGAAGTTGGCAGAATACCTTTTGATATATATCATGCAGAATCAGAAATTGTAGGAGGTCCTTTTGTAGAGTACAGTGGTGCCCACTGGTCTGTTTTCTACTTAGCAGAATACATTCAAACTTTTACCATAGCAGTTTTAATTACACTTTTATTTCTTGGTGGATGGCACATTCCGTTTATTTCATTACAAGAAAACATAATTCTGGGATTTTTCATAACAATTATTAAATCGTACGGTGTTGTATTGATAATCTTTTGGTTCCGAGGAACTTTTCCAAGAATGAGAATAGATCAACTTATGTCATTTGCATGGAAAGTTTTGATACCTCTATCGTTTGCAAATGTAATATTTTCTTCAATAGTGATTTTTTACGATATTCCTCTATTAGTTTTATCGATTATAAATATTTTGGTAACAGTTTTGATTGGATATGTTTTGTATAACAAGTTTACAACACCTGCAATAATAGATGCGGAAGAAATGTTACGTAAAGCTAGAAATTATAAATTACCCGAGGGAATATAAATGTTAAGCAGTATTAAAGGTTTAATGACTACAATTTCTGAATTTTTCAGGCCTATTGTGACAGCACAGTACCCTGAAAAGCACTTACCTATAGCAGATAGATATATGGGATTTCCAGTTCTTATGTATGATGATGTTGTTGATGAACCATATTGTACTGGTTGTATGGTGTGTGTAAGAAATTGTCCAACAAATTGTATGAGCGCAATAATGAAGGACAATCCTAAAAATGAATCAGGTGAAAGTAAACGTCGAAAAATTATTGATGCATTTGAAATTAATTTAGGCCGCTGTATATTATGTGGAATTTGTGTAGAAGTTTGTAATTTTGATGCAATCGAAATGAGTCACCAACATGAACTATCAGTCGTCAATCGAAATGGTAACAGAGCAAATTTACAACAACTTTTAGAAATGGGTAAAAGTTACCAAAAAGAAACAAACTGGGCTCCACCAGTCAAACCTGCGAAGGAATCGAAAGAATAAAATGAATAGTTTAGTAGTATTTTACATATTAAGTTCCATTATAACGGTATCAGCAATAGGTGTTGTAACAAGTCGTCACGTGGTACATGCTACATTTTATTTATTAATTACCTTATTTGGTGTAGCTGGTGTCTATGTGATTTTACTATCACAATTTTTGGCAATAGTACAAATTTTGCTTTATGGCGGAGCTATAATTATTGTTATTCTCTTTGCATTAATGCTCACCAATATTTCTGATTTTAATTTCCAAGTTGAAAACAAACACTGGAAATACTCTCTCGTAGGGTCAATATTATTTTTTATAACAGGAACGATTGCCTTCTTCACCACAGGAGGCAATACCGTAACTGGAACCCTCGGAACTAGTATGAAAAATATTGGAATAGAACTTTTTTCATATTGGGGAATTCCTTTTGAAATAGTATCTGTCATTTTATTAGTAGCTCTAATAGGTGCAGTAGTAGTATCAAACACAGAAAGTAATAAATAATGGGTGAATTAAGTCTTATACACATACAAATTGCCAGCATAGTATTATTTTCTATTGGTATTTATGGGGTTCTTTCTCGAAGGAATGCAGTGCTAATTTTACTCGCAATAGAACTCATGCTTAATGCTGTAAATCTTAACTTAATTGGCGTTAGCGCCTTTTTAGATCAATCGAGATTTCTAGGCCATATTCTCATAATTTTTATCATAACAATTGCTGCTGCTGAAGTAGCATTAGCTTTAGCAATTGTCTTAAAACTTTATAAAGAAAAACGTAACACTGATGTTGATAAACTCGATGTTTTGAAATGGTAGCAATTTACCAAAGGAAAATTATTAATGTATGAAATAAATGAAGCGGCTTTACAAGCTCCAAGTAATCTGGGAATAGTATGGTGGGCACCTATCCTCTATATAATCTCTTTTGTTGTTTTAGGTGTATTAAGTAGAACGAAGATTAAATATACCTACTTTGTTCCAATTATAGTTTCCTTCATTAGTATTGGAATTTTTATTACTGTTTTTAGCACTTATGTTTCTAACAACTGGGAGCGATATGGTTGTGACATCATAGGAGTTTGTTGGAATGGTATCGATCCTTGGTTTGTTATTGGCGATATAGAAATGCACTTTGGAGCAATTATCGATGGTCTTACAGTAACAATGTTAGGCTTAATAAGCATTGTAGGTTCTTTAGTTATTATCTATTCAGTCTCCTATATGCATGATGACCCAAGAAAAACCTGGTATTTTTCTTGTATATCATTTTTCATTGCAGCAATGCTATTCCTCGTTTTAGCTAACAATCTATTATTGATTTATGTAGCATGGGAATTAGTGGGCTTAGGATCATATTTACTTATAGGCTTCTGGTATGGCAAACAAACCGCAGTTGATGCAGCCAAAAAAGCATTTATCACTACACGTATAGGCGATGTAGGTTTAATGGTAGGTATTTTGATTTTAGGCACTAGCTTCACAACTTCTAGTGGGGCAATCGGGACATTTCATATCCCTGACATTATTTTAGCTGCACAACAAGGTATGTACAGTACTTCTGAACTCAATTGGGGTTGCCTCCTAATTTTCCTCGGAGCAATGGGTAAATCTGCTCAGTTCCCTCTTCACATATGGTTACCAGATGCTATGGAAGGGCCAACACCAGTTAGTGCTTTAATTCATGCAGCTACAATGGTTACGGCAGGTATATATCTGACCGCTAGATTATTCCCGCTATATGAAATTTCTACTATCGCCCTTACTGTTGTAACAGTTATAGGTCTTATTACTGCTATCATTGCTGCATCTATGGCATTGGTAATGAATGATCTGAAAAAAATTCTTGCCTATTCAACAGTTAGCCATTTAGGATTAATGATTTTTGGTATAGGTACAGGAGGATATGCCGCAGCTATGCTTCATCTTGTAGCTCATGGATTTTCTAAAGCCCTCTTATTCCTTTCTGCTGGCAATATTATGCATTCTTTACATGAAGAAACGGATATACGAAAAATGGGAAATCTTCGACATTACATGCCCATAACTACTATTTGTTTCCTCATTGGGGCCCTTTCTCTTTCTGGTATACCCCCGCTCAGTGGCTACTTTAGTAAAGATATGTTACTTCACGGTGTAACACACGGGAAAATAGATTTTACAAATATTTATTTCTTATTAAGCTTAGGATTTATTTTTCTAAGCTCCCTTTATATGACAAGAGTTTTTATATTAGTATTTTGGTCTAAGTCAACAACAGAATATAAGGATATTCACGAAGCACCTAAAACAATGAATATTCCAATCATTATACTCACATTCTTTAGCATAGTTTTTGGAATAATAACGTGTTTAATATATCAAGACACACTCCTTGATATTATGCATTTAGTAACATGGGGTTTTCTTGATACTCCTCTTCACTTTGAATTTGACTTGATACTAACCATACTTTCAGTTGGATTCGCATTAAGCGGTATTATTGCTGGATACTTTTTATATCAAGAAAATTATGTAAACAAATCTGTATTTAATTCAGGATTATTTAAATCTCTAAATAGTCTTATTTCTCAGAAATATTATTTAGATGACGCGTATAATTGGATAGTTTCAAATGTAGTTAACAAAGTAACTGCTATTGTATCTTATATTGATCGAGCATTTGTAAACGACATAGGAATTAATAGTCCTGGAGAAGCTATTAGGGCAACTTCAAATAAATTACGTTATATCCAAACAGGAAAAGTATATAACTATGCGCTCTTTATTGTGCTTAGTATATCTGTCATTGTTCTTATCTGGATATTTCTTGAAACAGGTAAAATCTTATAGGAGTACTCATTGGATAGTTGGATATTACCTTTAATACTTATCGTACCAGTAATAACATTACTGGCAATATTATTTATACCCAAAAATAACGATGAAACCATAAAAAATATAACTATTTTTGGCTCTGCAATTTCAGGGATTCTCTCCTTATATGTCTTTATGGCATTTGCGCAAACCAGAGATCCAAACCAATTTGATTTTTCAATGGTTTGGCTTCGTAATTTATCAATCCGTCTTGATTTTGGAGTAGATGGTATATCTGCTTTGATGGTTTTATTAGTTGGAATTGTCTACCTGACTGGAACGCTTATTTCTTGCAAAATAACTGAACGAATAAAAGAGTTTTTTATTTTATATATCCTGCTAATTATCGGAGTATATGGTGTATTTATATCCCAAGATCTCTTTTTCTTCTTTTTCTTCTACGAATTAGCAGTTGTTCCAATGTATTTACTAATTGCTGTCTGGGGTCACAGCTCAGAATTCGAAACATTTAATAGAACCAAAGAATATGGGGCTTTAAAATTAATGCTTGTACTTGTTGCAAGTAGCATACTTATCTGGATTGGAATTTTATCCACATTTGTAGTTGCTAATCAAAATAGTTTCCTATTTAAAGATTTAATAGATGCTAATATTGGAAACGATTTCCAGATTTTCATTTTCCCATTCTTTTTAATCGGTTTTGGTGTCCTAGCTGGTTTGTGGCCTTTTCATACATGGTCACCAGACGGACATGTTGCTGCACCAACTTCTGTAAGTATGGTTCATGCAGGTATATTAATGAAATTAGGAGCGTACGGGATTCTAAGGAGTATCGAATTTTTACCTGCAGGTGCACAAGAATGGATGTGGCTCTTACTCATTCTAGGTACAATAAATGTAGTATATGGTGCCTTATCAGCAATGGCTCAAAAAGATCTGAAATATGTCATTGGTTATAGTAGTGTAAGCCATATGGGATACGTGCTGATGGGACTAGCAACCTTAAATGTCATTGGTGTAGCTGGGTCAGTATTACAAATGTTTTCTCATGGAATAATGACTGCATTATTCTTTGCGTTAGTTGGAGTGATATACGAAAGAACCCATAGTAGGGACATTGAAACACTTGATGGTTTAATAAAACCTATGGGCATTGCCGGTACCTTATTTGTTATTGCAGGTTTAACATCTCTAGGCTTGCCAGGATTAAGCGGTTTTGTAGCAGAATTATTCATATTTATCGGAGTATTTCAAACAAATCCACTTATGGCAATATTAGGGGTAATTGGTGCTGCTATAACAGCTGTATATATCCTTCGATTAATTGCAAGAATATTTTTTGGTACTGTTTCAGAAAAATGGGCAAATTTACCTGATATTAGTAAATTTGAATTGATACCATCCGTTATTCTTGCATTCTTTATCGTATTTATGGGTGTTTTGCCAATATATTTTATTGATGCTGTCAATGAATCAGTAAAAGAACTAATTAACGCATATTTGTCAAATTTTGTAGCTGGATAATTCATGGAAAATATAACAAACAATTTAACATACCTTATACCAGAAATTATAATAATCGCACTTGGATTTATAATAATTGGTATAGGAATTTTTACTCGCATCAGAAATAAATTTATACTACCATTTGCCTCAATTACTGGACTCATCTTTACGGCAATATACATAACCTTCTTTTTTGACATTGGTAATATTCATATTCTATCCACAACTGACCATAATCAAATGAAAGACTTATTTATATATGGTGGGCTCTTAAAATTAGACTCATTCTCATTACTTTTTAAATTTATATTTATCATTCTAGGTATTTTTGTAATCCTTATGTCTATCGATTATGTTGATAAACATGTAAATCATGAAGGTGAATTCTATGGATTAATTATCCTTTCAATCGCAGGAATGATGATAATGTCAGCTGCAAATGAATTATTGACTGCATACATTGGTCTAGAGCTACTAAGTTTCAGTTTATACATATTAGTTTCATTAGGGAATGATCCAGAAAAAACAAATGAATCTAGTATTAAATATATATTACTCGGTGGATTTACTTCAGCCTTAGTACTTTATGGTATTAGTCAAATTTATACTGAACTTGTAAAAAATGACATTGTAAATCCGACTTTCTTTTCATCAATAGGTATTTATGCAACTCAATACGAAACCTTTCCTCCACTGTTCATGTTTGGACTATTTCTTTTAATTACAGGCCTGGGATTTAAAATTGCTGCAGCACCATTCCATACTTGGGCTCCAGATATTTATGAAGGAGCGCCATTACCAATTGCAGGTTATTTAGCTACCGCATCAAAACTCGCTGGTATAGCCTTAATTCTCAGAATTTTCTCTGAAATTTTTGAAGGATCTCACTCAAGTCTTGTCATTATTGTTGCTATTTTAGCGATTCTAACTATGTCGATAGGGAATATTACAGCTATAGCACAAACAAAATATCGAAGACTCATTGCGTATTCAGGAATCAGCCATATGGGATATATTCTTGTTGGATTAGCTACAAACACTGTAGACTCCTATACGGCAATAATATTGCACTCAATTGGATATGCCTTTTCAGGTTTAGTAATATTTGGGGTTCTAATATGTTTTTACAATCAAACTAATAAAGAAAATATTAATGATTTGTCAGGACTATACAAAACCAATTCATTCCTTGCTGTCAGTATAACTATTGCCTTGTTATCAACTGCTGGTTTGCCATTTTTTGTAGGTTTTATATCTAAGTTTTACCTATTTTTAGCAGCAGTAGAACAAGATTTATTATGGTTAGTGATTATTGCTCTTATAAATAGCCTTATCTCCCTTTATTATTATTTAATGGTAATAAAAGAAATGTACGTAAATGAACCTGATGATGTTCTAGCAATCTCTACAAACAATATAGAAAAATTGGTGTTAATTACCTCATTAATTGGCGTCATTGGTTTAGGAATTTATCCTGACATAATTATGGATGCTATTAACAGCGCTTCAATTTCAGTATTTATAAGATAAATAAGGGAAAATATGTCAGATGACTTTCAGATAAAATCAATAATTGCTAAAGAAATTTTAGATTCCAGATCTAATCCAACTATAAGAGTGTCAGTCACCTTGTCAGATAATAGTGTAGGTAGTGCTAACGTACCATCCGGTGCAAGTACAGGAGCACATGAAGCAATTGAATTAAGAGATAATGATCCAAGTAGATTTTCAGGTAAAGGAGTATTGAAAGCAGTTGCTAATGTCAATAATACCATTGCAAAGAAATTAACAGGTATGAAATTTAATGATATTGATACTATTGATAGAACCTTAATCGAACTAGATGGAACTGAAAATAAATCTAATTTAGGTGCAAATTCTATTTTAGGAGTATCTCTTGCTACAATTCATGCAATTTCAAGTTCAAATCAAGTTCCTTTATATCAATACATTTCAAATATAACCAATAACAAAATATCATTACCTGTTCCAATGTTTAATATTCTAAATGGAGGTAGCCATGCTTCAAACTCCACAGATATTCAGGAATTTATGGTTATACCTTCTGGACTGAACTCCTTTAGTGAATCTCTACAATTTGGTGCGGAAACATACCAATCTCTAAAATCTTTACTTTCTAAGGATGGGAAATCAACTAATGTTGGAGACGAAGGGGGATTTGCTCCAGAAATGAAATCTAATCAAGCTGCAATAGAAATTATATTGAAAGCTATCGAAAATGCGGGTTATAAGGTAGGAAGAGATTGTTATTTAGGTCTAGATGTAGCAGCTTCTGAATTCTATATTGATTCAAAGTATGAACTAAAAAAAGATAATCTAAATCTAAATAGTGACGAAATGGTCCAATATTTAATCAATTTAGTAAATTCATACCCTATTTTAAGTATTGAAGATGGATTAGCTGAGGATGATTGGGATGGATGGGCTACTTTAACTCAACAAATAGGAAATAAAATTCAATTAGTTGGAGATGATTTATATACCACTAATGTTGCAAGGCTAACAAAAGGTATACAAGAAACTTGTAGTAATTCTATTCTTATCAAGTTTAATCAAATCGGGAGTATAACTGAAACTTTTGATGCGATCGACTTAGCAAAGAATGCAAAATGGAGCAATGTTATTAGTCACAGATCTGGAGAAACTGAAGATACAACTATTGCTGACTTAGCTGTCGGAACCGGTGCTGGACAAATAAAAACTGGAGCACCTGCAAGAAGTGAAAGAGTTGCAAAATATAATCGATTATTAAGTATTGAAGAGGAGTTAAAAGGAAGTGTATCATACGCAGGGAAATCTGCATTTCCTTTCTTATCATAATAATAAGGATTAAATCATGGTAACAAAAATTGGTATTAATGGGTTTGGAAGGATTGGAAGACAAATACTCAGGGTTATAATGGAACAATACCGAAATGACCTCGAAGTGGTATCAATAAACGATGGTGGCAATATTGAAACTAACGCTCATTTATTCAAATATGATAGTACCTATGGAACCTATAATGGGACAGTTACACACAATAAAAACATTCTTGATATAGATGGTCATAAAATAATTAAAACGAGTGACCGTAACCCTGAAAACTTAGACTGGTCTAAATATGGCGTTGATATAGTTGTAGAATCTACAGGTAATTTAACTGATAGAGAAAGCGCATCAACACATCTCAACAATGGAGCAAAAACAGTCCTAGTTACAGCTCCAGCATCGAACGCAGATCTGACTATGGTTTTAGGAGTGAATGAAAATGAATATGACCCAAAAAACCATAAAATATTATCCAATGCTTCTTGTACTACTAATTGCGCAGCTCCACTAGTAAAAGTACTACATGATAATTTTGGAATAAATCAGGGCTTAATGACAACAGTACATTCCTACACAAATGATCAAAAAGTCCTTGATGGAAATCATAAAGATTTACGAAGAGCAAGAACTGCTGCTGGAAATATAATTCCTACCTCTACTGGTGCAGCAAAAACATGCGCTGTTGTTATGCCAGAATTACAAGGGAAGGTACATGGTGTTGCGTTACGTGTACCAACACAAACAGTTTCTGTAGTTGATTTCGTAGCTACATTAGATAAAAAAGTAACATCTGAAGATATTAATCAAGCTTATAAAAATGCTGCTGAAACTTCCATGGAAGGAATAATAGAATATTGTGATGAACCTTTGGTATCTAGTGACTTCCGAGGCAGTCCTTATAGTTGTATATTTGATTCTTTATCTACAATGGTATTAGGTAATTCAATGGTTAAAATATTAGGCTGGTATGATAATGAATGGGGATATTCATGTAGAACAGCCGAAATGTTAAAATTTATTGCTAATAAATAAACCAAAAACCCTAAGCTTGATAAAACCTGGTGATTAACTGGAACAATAAATCATTTAAAAACAATGCCGGATTCATAAATAAATCTATAATAATTACAATAATAATTATAGGTTTTCTGATACGTTTGTATGGCGTGAATTGGGATAGTGGCTATTATTTTCACCCTGACGAACGCTCCATATATATGCGTGTAGACTGCATGTACAAAGTCCTCATGAATTCTTTGGGATATCTTGATTGTATAAAAGCGCCACCATTTGAATTAACCGAGCCTGGATTGCCTTCAATACAAACGTTTTTTAATAGCGATAAAAGTCCTTTAAACCCACACTGGTTTCCATTAGGAAGCGCAATAATTTATCTTTTATTATTTTTCAAAATCCTTCTCGCTCCATTTTTCACAATTGGTGTTTATGATCTTTACCTTATAGGAAGACCACTTTCAATAATAGCTGATATAGGTTCAATGGTATTTATATATCTAATTGCTAAAAACATTTTTGGAAGCAGAGCAGCGTTGTTATCTCTTGTTCTATTTGCCTTCTTACCAACAAGTATTCAGCATAGTCACTACTATCGACCTGAACCATTTTCAGTATTTTTCATTCTAGCTAGTTTTTGGTCTATGCTTAAGTTATATAATAAACAATCCATCAAACACTATCTTTATGTTGGATTTAGTATAGGTCTCGCCCTTTCATTCAAAATCAGTGCCCTATCACTAGGGATACCGCTTTCTATTTTGTTTCTTTTGTTTCTTATCTCTAGTATTAATTCTTCATCAATTACATTGCAGTTACATCAAATCAAATTATTCCTAATAACAGGACTTGTCATAGTATCTACATATGTGATTATAAATCCCTATTCAATATTAGATTTTCAAGAATTTTGGGAATGGAATACTAGGGAAATTAACATTGTAAATACTGCAGGTATAGTTCCATATACTATTCAATATTTAAATACACCAAATTTTATTTATGAATTTCTGCAAACAACGAAATGGAACATTGGATTACTTACAGGTGTCTCTCTATGGATATTATTCATATCAGCAATAATTTATAACTTTAGATATCCCAAAATTAATGAAATTCTTCTTTTAGTCTGGGGCTTTGCATACTTCATAACTATTGCAACAGTAGAAGTTAAATTTTCTCGATATATGTATCCTCTTATACCAATAATGATAATTATAGGTTCAGGATATTTATTCAAAGTACAATATTATCTAAGTCAAAAAAAGAATCTTTTTCATCCAGTTTTTTCGATACTCATTGTAATACTCACCACATCGTCAGTTTTATACGGTCTAGCATATACAAATATCTATACAAACGACCATACAGCTGTTCAAGCGAGTAAATGGATCAATGAAAATATTCCAAAAGGAACGAAAATTATTAATGATAATCATTGGGATGAATCCATCCCTGATATTTATGGTTATCAAATAAAGCAAATACCTATATTTGAATCTGATACACAAGATAAAGGATTTAATATAGCGATAGATTTGTCATCCTCTGAGTACTTAATCTTTTATAGTAATAGAACATACAATGCTATATTTAATAATTCATCCCGATATCCAATTAGCGCTTCATATTACGATAGTCTTTTTAATGAAAAATTAGGATATTCACTCGTTAAATCATTTACTCAATATCCAGAAATTGCAGGTATCCATTTTCAACATGATACTTTCTCCATCAATGATATACCTACACCTATTGGCTTTCCAACAGATGACAAATCTGGACTTAATTTAAACCTAGGTTATGGTGACAACGACATTGTAAATTATGATCATCCAGTAGTATTAATTTTTGAAAATATCCAAAAATATAAACCAGATAGAATATATCAAACTATTTATAGTGGACGAACAAATTACCCGTCCGAATTAAATTCTGTGCTTAATACTGAAGACAGAATAATAAATAGTAACGGTGGAACTTGGAATAATATTTTCTCTGAAAATATATTAGCTCAAAAATTGCCAATTTTATCATGGTTTATCCTATTAGAAATTCTATCAATTCTTTTGTTACCTATTTCCCTAATAATCTTTCGGGGTTTACCAGATAAAGGATTTGGAATCAACAAATTACTTTCACTATTTGTAATCGCATATATTACATGGATATTTGTTTATTTAAATATCCTTACATTTACAATATTCTCGATCATATTAATCACAGTTATACTTAGCGCTATTTCGATAAGAGTATTTTTTAGAAATAAAGACTATATAATCACAACAACTAAAAATAATATCAAAATATTTGTTCTAGAAGATTTGATATTTCTTTCAGCCTTTGCATTATTTGTACTAATTCGATGGTTTAATCCCGATTTATGGCATCCATATCTAGGAGGGGAAAAACCAATGGATTTTGCCTATCTTAATGCAATTATAAAATCAACAACCATGCCTCCGTATGATCCATGGTTTGCCGGTGGTTATATCAATTATTATTATTTTGGACAGTTCTTTATAGCTGTTTACATTATCCTTTCTGGTATTCTTCCAGAAATCGCATACAATCTTGCTATCCCAAGTTTGTATGCTTTTACTACAGTTCTCTCATTCTCAGTTGGATATAATATTTATTCGCTGTATCGAGAGAAAACAAATTTCAACAGATCATCAGTATTTGCAGGTTTAATGTCTCTATTCCTCATAACATTATCAGGTAATTTTGGAATACTTTTTCAAATTATTGATAATCCAAGTTATCTCATGAATCCAACGCGATTTGACTGGTGGGGACCAAGCAGAATGATGGAACCACAATTTAGTATCACAGAATTCCCTTTTTGGACCTTTTTATTCGCTGATTTACATGCTCATTTAATCGCCCTTCCATTTACCATACTAACAATACTTGTAGGTTTAAATGTTTGTAC
This sequence comes from Dehalococcoidia bacterium, assembly GCA_022450525.1. GTDB lineage: Bacteria > Chloroflexota > Dehalococcoidia > Lucifugimonadales > UBA6952 > UBA6952. Next base: position 51,170 of record JAKUQA010000005.1, read on the forward strand.
TAACTTACTAAAACAGGAGAGAATTTTTACGAAAAAATTCATCGCGAGTTTTTTATCTTTTGCACTAATATTGGGATCTCTTTCCGTAATTAACACCTGGGATTATCCAACCTATTTAGTTATATCCTTATTTTTTATATTTATTGGGATTTTTACTTCACTATCATCGATTCAACAAACAATTACAAAACTCATCTTAATTTCTTCGTCACTTATTACTATTTCATACCTGTTATATCTACCATATCATTTGGATAATACAATCTACACGTCAGGATTCCATCTGAGTAATGAACAAACAAATATTGCTGATTTTCTATCGATATATGGATTTTTTCTTTTCATACTTCTTTCATATTTTCTTCTGAAAACACTCAGCTTTTACACATCTTTACCTATCCCCAGAAACCTAATTATCCCAATTAGTATTATTCTTATTTCGGCAATTACGGTGATCCTATCTTTCACACTATATTTTGGATATTTTACTGTTGGTATTATTGTCATTTTAATAATAATCCTTAAATTAATGATTCCAGATTTATATATAAATTCCTTAGGAAATCGATACTATTTATTTCCTCTGTTTTTCATATTACTTTCGTTGAGTATTTGTATTTTTGTTGACATATTTACTATAGATAATGATATAAATCGAATGAACACAGTCTTTAAGTTCTACAATCAAGCATGGATTCTCTTTTCTATTGGCTCTGCATTTTTACTCACTATATTACTCGAATCTATAAATTCTAAATTAATATTTAATAACCGAATTGTTACATTCTTTTGGATATTTTTACTTGGATTTTTTGTTATAAATGCATCTTTATTTGCTATATTTGGTACAACCTCAAGAGTAAATAATCGATTTACCACAGAATTCAAAAGTTTAAATGGTATGGAATTTATGCAATACGCATCGTATACAGATACTAAAGCACCTCTCTGGAATCCTGAAATGGATGGTTTAAATTTAAACCATGATTTAGAAGGTATTATGTGGATACGAGATAATATACCAGGATCACCTGTTATAGCTGAAGCTACTACTGAACCTCATAGATATATGTGGGGTAACCGCATATCAATATATACGGGAAATCCTACAGTCATCGGATGGGGATGGCATCAAACACAACAAAGAACATCCGGAGAGTCTATTGAAGAAATAAACACAAGGATCCAAGATGTAAAAGTTTTCTTTTCAACAGAAAATAAAAAATTGGCCCAAGATATAGCAGAAAAATATAATATTGAATATATTTATGTTGGGGAATTAGAAAAAATTTATTATCCCAAAGAGGGTCTAGATAAATTTGATTTGATGATCCAGCAAGGATTTAAGAAAATTTATTATAAAAATGGTTTTTCAGTTTACAAGATTGAACTATCGTAATTAATCTTCATTTTCTTGAACTAAAGCTTTTTCCCATGTTAAGTATTTAAGCATAAGTTCACGATTCCCAAGAGGGTGTACAAAAACATCATCTGGATAATCATATTTGTTATCACTTTTAGTAGTTAATGGCAGGTTGTTAGACTTCCATGCCTCTAAACCACCACTTAAAACCACAGTATTGCTATATCCTAAATCCTCCAATATCTTTGTAGACAATGCAGATCTAAGTTCATCATTACAAACCAATACCACTTTATCATTGTTATTGGGCACAACCGCTTCTATATATATTTCTAACCAATCCTTTGGAAGCCAATATGAATTTTCAATATGACCTTCATTATAATTTGCACTATTTCCCAAAAATAAAATTGTCTGATTTTCGTTGTTATTTATACTATTAAGTAATTCATTTGAACTAATAGATTTGTAATTTACAGGAAGATCTATGATAGGTTTTGAAAATTCTGAACTAAACTTAAATTCATTACTTGAGCATTCATTCATACCGCCCAAAACCACTTGTATATTGTCATACCCCATTCTTTTTAACCAATATGCAGCAACTGTCGACCGTGTCATATCATTACAAACTAGAATAACTCGTGCATTTTTCATAGCAACAGTTTCATCAGTACGCTGAATTAGCTGTCCACCTGCCATCCAGTCGAATTCTGATAAATGTGATTCTTTATATTCAGATTCTGTTCTAACATCGATAAAGTAAATATTATTTTCAATATTTTGATTAAAAAGATTTTTCAGTTCAACGTGATCAATGGTTTGTATACTATTTTGTTTACGCATATTTTCAGCTAATTCTTGAGCAAGTTTTTTAAAATCCAGAGTTGTATCAACAAAATCTTCCACATCATTATCATATTGAAGCTCGTACCCCGCTAACAACCACCCCATAGTTCCATCTTTAAGGGAGATTATGTCTTTATAACCTAAAGTATGCATCAAGCTCGCTCCAATAATACTCCTAGTTCTACCACCACAATGAATTATTATTTGGCCATCAAATTCTTTATCCAATTGTGGCACTCGATTTATTAATTCTCCATTTGGAATATTTATACTATTTGGCATAGTTGCTCTTGAGTATTCTTCAGGGGTTCTTGTATCAATTAATAATAGCTTTTCACCATTTTCCATCATTTCAAAAAGTTGTTCTGGTGTTATTTCGGGAGGATCATCAGTATGTAAAACTTGCTCACCAAAAGTTTTACTCGGAACATTCATACCTTCAGTATATGAATATCCATCAGCTATCCATTTATCTAAACCACCTTCTAATACTAATACATTTGAATATCCCATATGAGAAAGTTGTGCCACAGAATAAAAAGATCTTTTGGAATCACTATCATTTAATATAATTTTCGTTTGCTTGTAAGGAATTAAACGAGGTAGTTGAAATTCAAGATCTGACCTAGGAATTGAACTTGAACCCAAAATGTGTTTCTCGTTAAATTCTGCCTTTGAACGTATATCAAGTAGACAAAAATTACTACTACTAGTAATCAAGTCTAATAATTCTTCACAACTTATATAATTAGCATTAGTCATAATAATTAAACCTCGTTAAATTTAGGATATGAACCAAACACCCTTATCTGACTTGTTTGTTTTCTTAATTTCTCCATCACAGGTTTAATACTTTCGTCATTTTGATGGCCATCAAAATCAATTAAAAATATATATTGCCCCAAACCTTCTCTGGAGGGTCGAGATTCAATTTTTATCAAATTTATATCATTCGATGCAAAAATACCTATGGTATCGTATAGCTGTCCTGGTTTATCCACATCATAACTAAAACATAGTGAAGTTTTGTCAAAACCAGTTGGATTAGTAAAATCTTTACCCAATACTACAAATCTAGTTACATTCGATGAATTATCTTGAATACTTTTGTTCAAAATTTTCATGTCATAAAGTTCAGCTGAACCTAAGTTTCCAATAGCTGCACCCTGAGTATCACCTTTAATTTGCTCTACAGCTGAAGCAGTACTTAAAGATGCTACTAAATTTGCTTTTGGAAAATTGGATTCAAGAAATACCCTACATTGTGCTAATGCTTGAGGATGAGAATATATATTTTTTACATCCTTAACATTGGTGTTTGGATCGATAATGAAATGATGCTCTATTTTAATTATCACTTCATTACAAATAATTAGTGATGGATCATGTATTAATAAATCCAGGGTATCTACAACCGAACCATTTAGACTATTTTCAATAGGTAAAACAGCGAGGTCGCTATCGATATTCACTGAGTCATATACTGCCCGAAAATTAGATTGGGGTATCAAATTAGCTTTGGAATCATACAATTGTGCAGCCAATTCAGTAAAAGTTCCAGCTGGACCTAAATATGATATGTTTCGAACCATAAAATCTCCTACATTGTAAGCCAATTATTTAAAACTCTTATAGAATCTTCATCACCAATAAATATTAATTCATCACCAATATCGATAGTTGTATTAGCATCAATAATTTTTGGATTGCCACGCCCATCGATCATCATTAAAAGAGAAGTATCTTCTGGTAATTGTATATCACTGATTTTAATTCCAATAACATTACTTTCCAGCTCAACATGAACACGAAATATTTTTCGTTGTGAATTTTCTGATAGAGGCATTTCAAAAAAAGATGGTTTGTGAGCATTAGGAATACTATCTTCTAAATCTTGCAATATCACATCAGTGTGATTAATTATGACATCAACACCTAATTGTTGAAATAAAGCTTCATTTTCTGGATTGTTTACTAATGCTATAGTTTTTGGAATATTAAATGATAGTTTAGCAACTTGGCAACCAATCAAATTTGAAGAATCATCTCCTGTTACTGCAATTAATAAATCTGCTCTCCTAATTCCAGCTTTTTCTAAACTATTAGGATTTGTACCATCCGCCTGTAAAGCTATACTTCCAAATGAATTAACTACTGATGAATAACGAGCAGCATCAGGTTCAAATACTAAAACTTCATTACCACTTGCCAGTAACTCAGAAGCTAAGTTATATCCAATTGTTCCACATCCTAAAATTAAGACGTACATGTTTTCCCTTTTATTTATCTTATTGAATCTAGCACAATATCAGATATTAAACTTGTAGTACTGATAACATTTAAACCTAATTTACGAAATATACCATCTTTTTTGGGATCAGAAACTAAACATAAGATAGTTTTTGGGTTATATAAAGACTTAACCTTTTGTGCTGCTAATATATTTCTATTGTCACTAGGTTCCAATGCTAAAAATATATCACTTTCAATTATTCCAGCACCTTCTAATTCATTTGAAATAGTGCCGTCTCCTATTATTGTTGTTATATTTTCAGTTTCTTCAATAATCAAGAAGTTATCCGCCTGAACATCAATAATCGTTATCTTATGATCATTTTTGGCCATCTTCTCAGCTACATTAACAGCGATTCCATTACATCCCATAATAACAATATTCATAAAGCACCTTTAAACTATTTTTCATTTCTATATAGCAATACTGGACAATGAGCATTTTCTAAAACGTACGGAACAGTATAACCTAATGTAAAAGAACCGTGTGCTCTTTTATACTCTGATGACATAACAATTAAGCTCGCATCGCGATCAACAGCTTCCTGTATAATTGCTAATCCTGCTTCTCTTGCCTGCAATAACTCTGCTTCTACTCGAAGATTAGATTTTTTTGCTTGTGACTCTACAGAATTCAAAATAGCATCTCCAATATTAAAATCTGGAGTAAGATCAGCATCTAATGGTAGCTGACGACCCACTTCAATGACATGAAAAACAAATACTTGTCCTTTATTTTGCTGAGCCATAAGCTTAGCTAAATTAATTGCATGTTCGTCAGTTTCATCTCCCATTACAGGTACAACTATAGTATATTTGCTCATTTATCTCCTAATTGATAATTAATTATTAATGTCTTCGGAGCGCATTCGATCTAATAGGTCATCTCTTCCTGCTATAAACAAAACATCATTTTCTCGTATTGATTCATCTTTCGCAGGGAAAATTATCGGATCCTTTCCTCTTCGAAGAGCTATAACTGAAACACCATACTTGTCTCTAGTTCCACCTAGACCTGATTCTTCAATAGTTTTTCCAACAACATTTGTAGGAGGTTTAACTCTACTTATACCAAACTTTGATGCTACTGATAAATAATCCTGAACATCAGGATTAAATAAAGTATGAGCCATCCGCACACCTGCATCATGCTCAGGATTAACTACCTTATCTGCTCCCACTCTTTCAAGAGTCTGTGTATGTAGAGTGTTATTTGATCTAGCAATAACTTGTTTTACACCAAGTGTTTTTAACAGAATCGTTGTCATTATATTGGCTTGTATATCAGATCCAATAGCAACTATTCCTAGATCATAATTAGCTATACCCAAATCACGTAATACAGCTTCACTGGTCGAGTCACCCTTAATCATGTAAGTTAATTGTCCTTGCAAATTTTCAATAACATGATCGCTACTATCTAGAGCTAATACATCAAATCCAAGTGTATCCAATTCTTGAGCTAAGCTTATTCCAAATCTTCCTAAACCAACCACGATAGCTTGTCTTGCCATTTCATTTCCTTTTCTTTATATTTATCCGATTCTAATTCTTTCTTCAGAGTATCTATATAATGCTGTATATCTACGCCTACCCAATGCTAATGCGATAGTTAAAGGACCAACACGACCTATAAACATCGTAAATATAATTAATAATTGGCCTAAATCAGATAATGAAGAAGTAATGCCAGTAGATAACCCTACTGTTCCAAATGCAGAAATCACTTCAAACAATACTTTGCTATAGGTAACATTTTCGGTAATAACTAATAAAAAAGCAATTATGAATATAAACATAATAGCAATAAACGAAAGTGAAAAAGCTCTAACCACTAATGAATTAGGTATTTCCCTTCCGTAAGCTTCCACATAAGTTTTACCCCTACTAGCAGTCATAATTGCAAGTACTATAACCGCAAAAGTCGTAACTTTAATACCTCCAGCAACCGAACCTGAAGCTCCTCCAATAAACATTAACCCAGCGTATAAAATATTAGTGTATTCTCTTGTTGTACTGAAATCTATGGATGAAAAACCGGCAGTTCTTCCACTTATTGATTGAAATAGAGATGTACTGATTCTTTCTATAATGTTTTGATCTTTGAATGTCGATGAATTTCCCGACTCAGTAATAAGAAAAAACAATGTACCTATCACTATCAAACTTAGGGTAGTAACAAGAACTAATTTTGTATCTAAAGATAATCGTTTAAATCTTTTAAATTTCAATAATTCTAGTATTACAGGATAACTCAAACTTCCAAGAAAAATCATAAAGGCTATAAACAATAAGGTTATATGATCTTGAAAAAAAAGAGCCAAACTTGAACTATCAGGCACGATAGTAAAACCAGCATTATTATACGAAGATATAGATAAAAAAATCGACTGCCAGATTACATCACCATTACTTTCAAATAAAGGCAAAAAACGGTAATAATAGAATATAGCAGCAGCCACTTGAATGATTATACCCAGAGCAGCTACTTGAATAGTTATTCTTAATATATTTGAAGATCCAATCATCTCTTTAATCGGTTGGTTTTCCCATAATACTAGTTGATTACTTGATGTAAATTGTTGTGCAACTACAACTAGCAAGAAAGTTGCAGCACTCATAAAAGTAGCCCCGCCTAAAAACATCAGAATTGCTATTGTGATCTCCCCAAAAAAACTCCAATATTCTGAGGTATTAACAGTAACTAATCCTGTTAGTGTCGCTGCAGAAGTTGATGTAAATAATGCAGTTATAAATGGTGTAAACTCATCATTATTATTCGAAATTGGGAGCCATAAAAATAAAGTTCCCAAAGAAATAATGAATCCAAAAACATAAATGATAAGTAAAGGAGACTCAAATCTCCTGGATCCAACAGAAGTATTGGAAAACGATTCCTCTATAACTTCCGTTTCAAATTCTTTTGTTCGAGGTTTCCTAACAACCTTGTCACCAACTCTAATAATGCTACTTTTTTGCATTAATTCTCCTATTGTCGGTTATTATAAAAACAAGTTTTTTTACCATTCAGTTATTATACTATTTTATTATTAATATTTTATGGATGCAGAATTGTATTCTTTCTTTAATTTTCTGTCAATTAAAGTATCATTTTCTAACCTAAGTTAGTATTGACTCTAATGTAAAGGTGAAGTATTATCCCTCTACTAAGTAGCTTTTAGGGTTAATAAAGACAAGAAATTGGTCGTTTTCCTAGTGTTTTTATAACCCTTTTTATGTCAAAAGAAAAGAAAATTCGACTGTGAAGGAAGGAGAGGTCATGACTTCAAATGGAGAAAGTAAATTAACTGATGACATAAAAGCTCTAATAGGTGTAGAGGGTGAAGAACACGAAGTCACTGTCTGGGGGGTTGAAAGAGAAGGTTTGAGAAGATTTACTCAGGCTGTAATGGACCCAGATCCTAGACACTTTGATGAAAAATTTGCAAAATCCACTAAATTTGGAGAAACTACCACCCCGGGAATATATGTAACCTATCTTAATAGAACACATCCTCGTGAGGATGATCCTGTTACTAGAGCTTTTAAGGAAAATCCAGTCTCAGATGGAATAGGTGGTGTAAGAACCAGTAGTAGACCTGGTGCACTTCCAGATATACCCACAGATCTCGTTCGTGTATTAAATGCAGGAAATGAAATTGAGGTATATAAATATCCATCAATGGGAGATAGGGTGTTTGCAAAAAACAAATACCATAATATAACAGAACGTGTAGGTCGTGATGGTTCTCATATGTTAATTATTACTATGGAAACAACATATAGAAATCAAGATGGTACATTACTTTGTATCACACGATCTTCAAGCTTTAGAAGATAAAAATTATATTCAAGAAAGGAGAATGGTTATGCCTACTCAAGAAGAGTTAAGAAATAAAGAACAAACATATTATGATGATGTAGAAGTTGGCCAAGACTTACCGCCATATATTATAGGGCCAATGACTCCAACACATTTATTTAGATGGAGTGCTGCTATAGAAAACTGGCATAGGATTCACTATGACCAGGACTTTAGTATCTATCATGATGGACTACCTAATATTTTGGCACAAGGTTCTTGGAAACAGAGTGTTATGCCACAATATTTAAAAGACCTCTGCTTACCTAATGGCTGGGCTTGGAAAGTTCAGTTTCAACACAGAGCCATGATTGTCCCTGGAGATACAATCACAGTCTCTGCAAAAGTCACAAATAAATATGAAAAAGATGGATTAGGGTTTGTTGAAGTGGAAACAGGAATGACAAACCAAGATGGTATCAATACATGCCCAGGTAATGGAACTATTGTATTACCAATAAAAGGCGGAAAAGAGATACCATATCCTTTTGTCGCTCCAGAAGAATAATTAATCATTTAAACAAACTTTTTTAAGGAGGCAATTATGCCACGTTGGTTAGCAATAGGTACTGCTGATGGATGGGATAATCCAGAAAAATTTAGAGAACAAATGGCTGCTACAAAAAATTGGCGCCCTGATGCTCGAACTACAATTACAACAGTTCTGCATTTAGGTGATGGCAAATTACTTGCAGAATGCCATTCTCCTTCACAAGATGCATTTGATGCATGGTTAGAACAAAAGGGATGGAATATCGAAAGTATTACACCTATACAACAAATCGCAAAAACTGGAAGTATTTGGGATGGTCAAAAACCATAACCCTTAAGGAGGCAAAATTATGACGACATCTGAAACTAAATTAACAGATGAAGTAAAAGCAATGATTGGTGTTGAGGGTGAATTAGCTGAGGCTTCTTGGTACTTGATTGAAAACGAAGGAGTACGTAGATTCACACAAGCTGTTATGGATCCAGATCCTAGATTTTGGGATGAAGAATACGCAAAAAATTCTAAATTTGGTGAGTTAATTACTCCTCCAATTTATGTTAGCTATCAAGCAAAAACCCCACCATGGGGCGGTGATCCAGTAACACAAGCTTTTAAAGAAAACCCTGTCGCAGATGGAGTTGCACAACTCAAAGAAAGACCAAAGGGATCTTTACCTCGTGTTCCTACTGACTTAGTAAGAAACCTTAATGCTGGTAATGACTTGGAAATATTTCAATATCCAAGTCGAGGAGACAGAATCTACAAACAACAACGTTATGCAAATATTATTGAACGTGTTGGGCGAGATGGTTCTCATATGTTGATTATTACAACAGAAGTAAACTTCTATAATCAAAAAGGCGAAAAACTTTGTACTACACGCGCTTCAGGATTTAGAAGATAGTAATATCATACAAAAAAAGGGAAGAGGTAATCTCTTCCCTTTTTATTTTTTGATTCATTAAATCAAGGAGTGCTTTCTGATGGATGATGTAATCTGTTTTATGACAGATAATAATGATCGAAAACCTCAGAAAATTTCTACGCGGCCACGTTTACCGCAAGCGTCTTTACATTGCCCCCCTATTACTGCAGGTAATGAACTTGGACTAGTCGTATACCCTAATAGTAGTTCTAATTGGGAAATCCAAAGAGTACCAGAATATATTCAGGTTACTTATACTCCTGAAAATCCTGAAATAGACACACCTTTTATACTCTCCGTTGGTGAGGATGGATCACGAATGGTCCAGCTAATACCTAAGGATCCGAATGATCCCTCAACTCAAGAAGATTATCAACAAGCCATGAAAAGAATTGATACTCTTTTTAACGATTTTCATACACCTGCCGGAGCTATTACCTTGAAAGCCAATTGCTGGTTTCAAACTCCTGAGAACTGGGATTCAATTTGGATGGGAATAACAAATCAATTCGATCCCCCGTTCCCTGACACATACACTGTTAGAGTACAAACTGATTGGTACTCAGCTTCAACGAACGTTGAAATTCGTTATCAACTGAAAATAGGTCAAATTGTAAAGGTATCTAAAGAAAATCCTATTGGTATGGTTACATTTTTAGAACGTGACAATATCAACATCAAGTACAGTGAATACTCTGATCAGCTCATTGGTAAACAAAATGAACAGAAAAATGAGAAACTAGATAAGTCCTACGTAATCACAGAAAAAAATCTCACGCCACATAATATTTGGTATCAAACAAATAAGAAATAATTATCCCATCTCTCGTATTTTTTCAACTAATAGTGGGAGAATATCTCCAGTTGCTCCTGCGATTTGAGTCGTAACAATATCGGATATTGGTGTTCTTTCTGGATTAATCTCAACTATATACGCGCCGTTCATGTAAGCTTCTGTAGGAAATGAGGCAGCAGGATAAACTGTACCAGACGTTCCCAGAACTAACATTGCATCGCAATTTTGTGTAGCTGTAATACATCTCGCAAGAACATCTGAAGGAATAGGTTCTCCAAACATTACTCCGTCACCTTTAATCATACCCTGACAATTTGGGCATTTAGGAGGAATATCAATAATCGTAAATTCATCTCGTAAAAATCTGCTGGAACAATCTAAACAACGATAATAATTTCTATTTCCATGAATTTCTGCAACATTATTATTGCCAGCTATCCTATGTAAACCATCAACATTTTGAGTGATTATTGTATCTAATTTGCCCATTTTTTCTAATTCAACTAGTGCAAAATGACCTGGGTTAGGTTTTGCTTCAGCTAATGCTTTTGTGAATTTTGCACGTTCAGGTGATTCTTCATTAACGAGATCTGGATTCAACATTCTTTCCCACCATAATTTTGGATCGTTCATAAAATTTTGAAAACTTCTAGGATCTGGTTCTCCAATTTTAGTCCAAATTCCACCCGAACCTCTATATGTTGGTATGCCACTTTCTGCGCTCATTCCAGCACCAACTAAAGCAACTACATGACTAGCACCATGAATTTTTTCTGCAGCTATATCAATTAATTTTTTTATTTCATCCGTAATCATACGTTATAAATTAATAATACCCTTGTCCCCATCAATGGTAATTTTTGTGCCAAATGGTTCTGAAAGGGATTGAAAACGTTCTAAGACTTGTTTTGCAACTTGCCCAGACGCTAATACAGGACGACCTCTTTGTGATCTTTCTTTTCCATAGCCAAGATCAATAGGTAATAGTTCTAATTTTATCATTTCACCCTTTTCAAACTGAACAGTGGCAACAGCACTTTCCCATCTAATAGGCTCAATAGTCTGACCTCTATTAGCTATTTTATCAGCAGTATATGCGCTTCCATCACGAGCATCATAAAAATCAGCAGGAGTTCCTTCCCAACTCAAATTTTGTCGAATCATATTATCATGAGGCATAAGTTCAACAGTGTCGTTCTGCAAAATAAAATCACCTAAACTATAAAAAATTGGTTTTCCTTTATAAATTTCAATACCTCTATCTTGGTGTGGGCCGTGACCAATAAACATATCTGCACCTGCATCAATTACAGCATGTGCAAGAACTTTTATATGATCAGATGGTTCATTTTCTGTTGCGCCACCTTCATGATTATGTACAGTAAATAGTACCCAGTCACTCATTCGTTTTGCATCAGATACGCGTTCCAAATTCCTTTTGAGATCCGATTCATTTATATAGGTACGTTTCTGAATTGAACTACCTTTTACAAATTTTGTATAAGATTCGTCTTGATAACTAGCATGGTCTAAGAAATACACTAAATCATCAGAAGGAGGGCTTAATTTGTCAGAATTATCTTCAAATTCAGCACCTTTTGCAGCTCGATTTTTCATTGTTTCGGACCAACCAAGCTTATCAGCTACAAGCTTTAGACCTTTAATCATTTCTTCATCTACGTTCCATTCTGTCGTCCAACGAATATAATTTGGACCTGGTCGTCCACGAACATCTCGTCTTTGATCTCCAGCTCTTCCTCCCGGAGGTCCACTAGTTGTGGCTGAAATTAATGCAACACGACCGGCATTGGTATCTAAATACGTTGGTGCACTTGCTGAAGCTAAATTAACGCCAGTTCCAGCATATGGCAAACCATATTTATCTAAATTTTGTATATTAGTTAAAACACCGTTTTCTCCAAAATCCCATGCATGGTTATTTGCAGTTGCAACAATATCAAAACCCATCCATTTTAAATCTTCTATATATTGTGGATCGCATCTCATATATGTTCCACCAGGAACAGTTGAAGGTGCGTCTTCATAATTATGGAATAACATTTCCGCATTGGTAAATGAAACATCAGCACTAGTTATGACATCTTTCAACGCAAGAAATTGTTTTTCCGTAAAAACTTTCATCTGGCGAGAAATCAATGATTCTCCAGTGATTGCCATTGTTACATTTCTTTTTTCTGCATCATAAATCATAATATCCTCCATTCACTATTAACCTACTCAATGAATTATCATACAAACAATAAATTAAATAAACTCATTGTCTGAGGTTTTTAATATACCTTTTTCTTCTAAATCAATAATTGTTTTATCATCATAATTTAACCATTCATTTAATATACTTTTTGTGTGTTCTCCAACAACAAATGCTCTTTTACTAACATCTGCAGGAGTTCTAGAAAGCCTCACAGGAGTATTTGATACTTTTACCTGTTGTTCATTTTCGCCAGGAACAGGTAATGAAACAATTGAATTTCGCGCTTTTATATGAGGATCTTCAATCATGTCTTCTAAATTATTTATAGGCCCAGAAACTGCTATCCCATCTAACACTTCTATCCAATGTTGGGTAGTTTGTTTTTTTAAAGCCTCTGTCAAAATTGGTTCTAAAACACCATGATTTTGTGTTCTTTTTTCTCCAGTATTAAATCGATCATCAGTTGCTAATTCTTCTAATCCTAAAATAAAACAAAATGCCTCCCAATCTCTTAATCCTGCTATGCATATGTATCCGTTGGCTGTTTCAAATGTTTGGAAAGGAGTTATTAAAGGATGTCTTGTACCAATTCTTTGAGGTATCTGACCTGTTATAGAATACCTAATAATTGCATTTTCTAGGTTGTATATCACACTCTCAACCATACTTACATCTATTTTCTGACCTTTGCCGCTCCTATCTCTTTCATAAAGAGCAGATAGTATGCCTAAAGCCATATAAGTACCACCAAAAGTATCTCCAACTGAAGTACCAACTCGCATAGGTCTACCATCAGGTTCTCCAGTTATGCTCATTAACCCACTAAATCCTTGGGCAATAACGTCAAATGCTCCTTGTTGAGCCCTCGGTCCAGTTTGACCGTACCCTGAACATGAAGCATATATTAACCCTGGATTAGTACCTTCAAATTGCTCATACCCAAGGCCTAATTTTTCCATAACACCAACAGAAAAGTTTTCTGTAACAACATCTGCCTTATTTATTAAATCTTTTACAATCTGTAAACCGGTAGGGTCTTTCAAATCAACTTGTATGGATTTTTTTCCTCTTTCTAATGAATACCTATAAGAACTTATACCATTGACATAAGGACCATCACCTCTATTGCTATCTGTTGCAGTAATCCTTTCTACATGAATTACTTCTGCACCTAAATCGCACAAAATCATAGTCCCAAATGGTCCTGCTAACCAATGAGTGAAATCAATAATTTTCACTCCTTCTAATGGTCCTGCCATATTGCCCTCCATTTAATTCAAATATTATCTATATTTCGTACTGAAATACTTAATGTAAACATATATAATTAAACAATATCGTATGAAAGAAAATACAATTCCATGTATGAAAATCTATTACGCCCAATATTATTTAAATTGCCTCCAGAAAAAGCACAATCTTTTGCTGACTTTTTTTTGAAGCGACAGCTTATTTGGGAAGTATATCATTCATTTCTCAAAACGTCTGATCCTCGTTTACAAATATCCTACACTAATAATCAAAATCTCCCATCTCCTTTGGGGTTTGCTGCAGGTTATGACAAAGATTGTGAATTTTTAACCTCTTTGCTTTTATTAGGTTTTGGGTACGTTATAGGGGGGACTATAGTTAACTCTCCCAGATATGGTAATGAAAAACCCAGAATAGCTAGAAATATAAAAGAAGAATCATTGATCAATGCTTTAGGATTTCCCTCTAAAGGAAAAACCTATGTGACAAATTTGCTTGAAAAGTATCAAAAAACATTGCCGAAAAGATCAAATTTAGGCAAAATAATGCTTAGTATTTCAGGTCTTGATCATGAAGATTTATTATCATGCCATTCAGATATTCAGCCATATACTGATTTCTTAGAAATAAATATAAGCTCTCCAAATACAAGTAATATAAAGATTTTCCAAGAACAAGATAATTTATCTAAATTATTAAATTCACTCAATAAACAAAAGCCTCTTTTTCTAAAACTTGCACCATATACATCAAATGAAGAAAAGGAATTAGTTTTTTCATTAATTAAAACTGCTATTTCTTGCGGGATAGACGGTTTCACTATTTCAAATACAAAACCCACTACTGATGAACGTCTTGCAGTAGGCAAAGGTGGGATGAGTGGAAAGCCCTTATTAACTCAAACTATACAAATGATCAAAGAAATTCGATCTGAGTTTGGATACGAATTTCTCATTAATGGTTGTGGTGGTATTTCAAATGCCTATGATTTACTTTCAGTCCTAGATGCAGGAGCTAATACTGGTCAATTATTAACATCATTTATTTATAAAGGCCCAAATGTTGCTAATAATATAAATCGTACATTGATACAGTTAATCGAAAAAACTGGTTCTGAAAATATTACAGAACTAGTACAAGAGTATCCTAATCTAGATAAATTATAAAGGACATAAAATTTAATAATAAGTTTTTATTGAATACAATCTTCTTGATTGTTACACTGTCGAGAAACCGGGCGGTTAGCTCAGTTGGTTAGAGCGTCGCGTTGACATCGCGGAGGTCAGTGGTTCGAGCCCACTACCGCCCATTTAAAATTTTTTGCTATGAAACCATTTAGTCACTTACATGTACATACTGAATATAGTTTGTTAGACGGCTTAAGTCGTGTAAAACCATTTAGTCATGGCACTTCTCTCATTGAAAAAGTGAAAAAAGAATCCATGGACCATATCGCTATAACCGACCACGGAAATCTTTATGGAATTATCGACTTTTATAGAGAATCCATGCGTGAGAACATAAAACCAATCATTGGTTGTGAAGTATATGTAGCCCGTGAAAGTATGCATATAAAAAACGCTACAGAAAAAAGTCCTTACCACTTAACTCTTCTTGCAAAAAATAATACCGGATATAAAAACCTCATAAAACTTGTTTCTAAAGGGCATCTTGAAGGATTTTACTATAAACCAAGAGTAGATAAAAAACTTTTAGAAGAATTTGGAGAAGGTATTATCGCTCTTTCTGGATGTCCAAACAGCCAGCTTTCCCAAGCAATTGTAGCGAATGATTTTACACAGGCAAAAAATATTGCCGAATGGCATAACAACGTGTTTGATGACTTCTACTTAGAGTTGCAAGATCACAGATTTGTAGACAACTTAGAATCTATAAACAAAGGTCTAATAAATTTAAATAAAGATTTAAATCTTCCTCTGGTCCTTACAAATGATTCCCACTATGTTGAAAAAACAGACTCTGAAATTCAAGACCTAATGATTTGTATACAAACTAATACAAATATTATGGATGGGAAAAGATTACGAATGGAGGATCAAACATACCACATTCGTTCAAGTCAAGAAATGTCTACGTTATTTCCAGAATTTCCCCAGGCATATGAAAACACCTGGAAAATTGGTGAAATGTGTGATGTGACTATAGACTTTGATAAAGTGTATCTTCCTGAATTTCCTACCCCCAACAACAAAGACGCATTCGAATACTTAACTGAATTATGTATGGATGGTATTAACCGTAGAATACCAAACTACGATTCTATATATCGTGAGCGATTAGAGTATGAATTAAATGTTATAAAAACTGCACAATTCGCTAATTACTTTTTAGTTGTATGGGATATTGCAAAAGAAACGAGAAGAAAAAACATACTTTTTGGGGTTCGTGGAAGTGCTGCTGCAAGTTTAGTTTTATATGTACTGGGAATAACAGATATAGACCCTATATCATACAGACTGGTATTTGAACGTTTCTTAAATTACGAACGTAAGGAAATGCCCGATATAGATATGGATTTTCAAGATGATAGACGTGATGAAATATTACAATATGTATGTGAAAAGTATGGTTCTGATCATGTAGCTCAAATAATTACCTTTGGAACACTTAGGGCCAAAGCTGCATTGCGTGATACAGGTAGAGCTTTAGGTATGCCCTACGGAGATGTTGATCAAGTAGCAAAATTAATCCCATTCGGCGTGAACTCTTTGGATGAAGCCGTGTCTTCAATCAAAGAGATCGAAATGTTAAAAGATTCAGATAATAATATAAAAAACCTTATTGAAAAAGCCCAAAAGCTCGAGGGTGTCGTAAGAAATGCAGGTACACACGCTGCTGCAGTAGTCATTTCTAAAGAACCTCTCACTGAAGTAATTCCGCTACAAAATGCCCCTCGTAAAACTGATACAGATGTTCCAGTTACACAATTTTCAATGGGGCCAATCGGAGACCTAGGCCTTTTAAAAATGGATTTTTTGGGGTTAGGTAATCTTTCTATTTTAAGTAAAACAATCGAAATAATTAAAGAGACTAAAGGTATCGATCTTTCTTTACCAGCGATTGAAATAGATAATCAAGCTGCATTTGACTTATTAGGATCTGGAGAAACAACTGGTGTGTTCCAACTTGAAAGCTCGGGAATGAGGCGTTATATCAAAGATCTTAAACCCAATTCAATTGCAGAAATCTCCGCCATGATAGCTTTATATAGGCCTGGTCCTATGGAACATATAGAAACATTTATTAAAACTAAACATGGCGAAATAGAAGTACAATATATTGATGAAATATTAAAAGATATTTTAGAAGAAACCTACGGAATTATTGTTTACCAAGATCAAGTTCTTCTTATTGTTCAAGCTCTCGCAGGATATAGCCTTGGTGAAGCTGATATATTTAGAAAAGCTATGGGTAAAAAAGTTCAAGAAATCATGATCTCAGAACGGGTTAAATTTATCGATGGTGCTTTAGCTAAAGGCCATAGTAAAGAATTAGCTGAAAAAGTCTTTGACTTAATTGAACCATTTGCCGGGTATGCATTTAATAAAGCACACAGTGTAAGTTATGCAATGATTGCCTATTGGACAGCATATTTTAAAGCTAACTATCCAGTTGAATATATGACTGCTCTTCTCAACTCTAATTTAGGTAATACAGAAAAGGTATCAAATACAATAGATGAATGCGTTAGACTCCGAATTCCTGTTCTTGCCCCTGATATTAATAAAAGCGGGGTTACCTTTAAAGTAGAACATAATGAAAACAATATTC
>JAKUQA010000006.1 GCA_022450525.1 Dehalococcoidia bacterium
CAGTCCTGTAACAGATGTATGGAGTAAGATTACTCCTAACACCTTTGCTACTGTTACTGTCGGTTCAGGTTACTGGGTCTATGCCGATGCAGCTGGTACACTTGTTCCTTAATTGACAAACATATAAGTGAAATCATTAAGAGGGGACCTATTTGGTCCCCTCTTTTTATTTGGGTCTTTTGAAAAAATATATTATAATTACTACTATCCAATTTAATTTAGACAATACGTAACATGGTTAAAAAGAAAGATTACTACGAACTTCTTGATGTCTCACGCAGTGCATCAGATGAAGATATAAAAAAAGCGTTTAGAAAATTAGCTTTAGAATATCATCCAGATCGTAACAAAAATCCGGATGCAGCTGACAAATTCAAAGAAATTAATGAAGCTTATCAAGTTCTTTCTGATTCTGATAAGCGTTCTATATATAATCAATATGGCCACGCTGGGCTCGAGAGTAATCCAGCTGGACAATCTGGCTTTGGCGGGTTTAACGATATAGGTGGCTTTGGTGATATTTTTGATACCTTTTTTGGTGGATTTGGCGGTCGCCAGCGATCAAGAAAACGCCGCGGAGATGATCTTGAACTCACGAAGAATATATCCTTTGAAGATGCAGCATTAGGCGCTGACATTCCTGTTAAACTTGACCGCCGAGAATTCTGCCAAGTATGTTCAGGTAAAAAAATGGAACCTGGGACCAATATTTCTTCATGCGGTACTTGTGGTGGTACAGGCCAAATAAAACGTAGTCAATCTAGTCTTTTTGGACAATTTATGCAAGTAGCTGAATGCTCTCAGTGTAATGGATCTGGTGAATTGATCGAAACACCCTGTAAACCTTGTAAAGGACGAGGATATGAACGACAAATCCGTGATTTAAATATCAAAATACCAGCTGGTGTCGATGATGGTTCCAGAATTCGTTTAACGGGTGAGGGTGATGTTGGGGATGCAGGCCAACCAGCCGGTGATTTATATATACTTTTACAAGTTTCTAATCATAAACTATTCAAACGTGAAAACTTTAATTTACTTTATACCTTAGATCTGTCATTCCCACAGGCTGCACTTGGTACACAAGTTAAAATTCCAACATTAGAGAAGACTATAGATTTAAAAATAGATCCGGGTGTTCAAACCGGTAGTTTGTTTCGCATTAGAGGCGAAGGTGTGCCAATCTTGAATAGAAAAGGACGAGGTGACCTTCTTGTTGAAATAGTTTTAAGCACACCTAAAAAACTAAACAAGGAAGCAAAGGAATTATTTAAACAACTTGCTGAGCATCTTGATACACCTCTCGATTCAAAAGAAGGCTAAATGTGGCATCAGTATCAAAAGAATGGATTGAGTTAACAATTCAGACAAAAGATGAACTCATAGAGCCTCTTACTGAACTTTTACGAAAATATACACTTCCATTTGCTGTCGTATTATATGATAAAGGAGAACGAATTTCAGAAATCTTTCAGGTTTCTGATCTCATACGTGTCTATACATATATTCCTGTTGATTCTAAGTCTCAAAATATACGCGAAATGGTAGATGTTGGTTTAAAAGTTCTCAGTATAATTCACGAAACTATAATTATAGATGAAAAACATGTTAATCAAGCTTATTGGGAGCAGATATGGAAAACTCATTTTTCAATATTGCCGATACTAGATAAACTCGTTATTAAACCTGTTTGGCAAGAATTAGATGATAAAGATGATCGTATAGTAATAAATTTAGACCCTGGTATGGCATTTGGTACAGGTCATCATCCAACAACAAGGATGTGCTTAGAAGAACTTTCCAGACAAGAATTAACCGGGAAGTCGATACTTGATATAGGATCAGGTTCTGGAATTCTTTCTATTGCAGCAGTTAAATTGGGTGCTTTATCTTGTATTGGTATAGATATTGATGAAAATGCAATCGATTCAGCACTCAACAATATAGAAATGAATGGTGTATCAGAAAATATAACTCTACAAACTGGAGTTTTAGACGATCTCGATAGTACATTTAAATATGACGTAATTGTTGCAAATATCACAGCACAAATAATTATTAATTTAGTACCTTCTATAGGTTCGTATTTAAAACCTAATGGAATAGTAATTACATCGGGTATTTTATCAGAACTTTTTCCTGAAGTTGAAAATACATTTAATCAATTAGGATTTCAATGCAGCAGTATTATTAATTCAGGAGATTGGTCTCTCGGTGTATTTTCAATTACTTAGATACTAAAGAACGAGTATATAAAATATATTCCCATTAAGAAGAGAAATATTCCACATGATAACAAAAGGTAATGATAAATTTTATTTGATAAGAATTTGAACCCAGACACCAATATTAGTGATACAGCAGTGTACCAAACAATATCAGCTAATATATGTCCAATATACATACTGGTAATACCCAAAATACCGTGATCAGAGGAGTTTATAATTAGGGTAGCCCCTATAGTCACCCACCAAATAAACCAATAAGGATTACTCAAACTAACTAATGCCCCTTGAAGAAGTAAAGTTTTAGAATTTAGATTTGATGGTTCTTTTGTATCGTTTATATTGACTTCTTTATTAGAAATTATTGTTTGTATACCTAATATTACAAGCATTATCCCACCAAATAAACTAATAGTTTTAGCTATAAAATCTGAATTTAATAATTGATTTATACCTATAGAAATACCAATAACAATAAATAATTCTAGGATAGAATGGCCTATGGCAATCAGGGGACCTGCCTTCCAACCATTTTGTAGTGTTTCTTTGATACTCAATGCTAGTAAAGGACCTGGTGAAGCTGCTCCTGAAAATCCGATTAGAAGTGATCCAAAGAATATAGTCACTATTACAAATTGATCTTCCATATCTTATTCAGCGGTGAGTTCTCTATCCATTAATGCAGAAAATGCATCCATTGGGGAAAGGTTTTCAAATATAATTTGGTAGACCATAGAAGTGATTGGCATTTCTATATTTTTTGATAGAGATATCGAATATATTGCTTTTGTAGTATTTATACCTTCTGCAACGTTTGTCATATTGTTGGTTATGGAATCAATATTATTACCCATTGCCAGTTGTTCTCCAACATATCTATTTCGACTGTAGTCACTTGATATAGTAGTCATAAGGTCTCCAATGCCTGCGAGGCCATAAAACGTTGTTTCTTGGGCATTATAGGCCATTGCAAAGCGTTTTATTTCTGCAAGACCTCTTGTAACAAGAGCAGATTTAGCATTATTACCAAAATTTAATCCATCTACTATTCCTGCCCCTATGGCAATTATATTTTTAAGTGAACCACATAATTCTACGCCCGTAACATCCGAACTTCTATAGACGCGAAATGTTTTGGTAGTGAGCATATTTTGTATATCTTGTGCAGTTTCACTATTTAGGCTAGCTATTACGGAAGAGGCAGGAAGGCCATTTGCAATTTCCTTTGCTAGATTAGGACCAGATAAAACTGAAAATGTGTTATTTTGATTATAGCTAATATATTCAGCCGCAACTTCACTCATACGTTTATTAGTTTTAATTTCTATACCTTTTGTTGCGCTAATAATAACCTGATTATCATTAAGATAATTTATAAGATTAATCATGTTATCTCTGAAACTATGAGATGGAACAGCAAGTAGAATATATTTAGAATTTTTTATACAAGATTCTAAATCATGATTGATCGTTATACTTTTGGGTAAAGTGATACCTGGTAAATGTTTTTTATCTTCTCTGTCGTTTCGAATTGATTGGGCTTCAATTTCAGTTCTGGTCCAAATATCTACAGGTGTATTTTTATTGGCAAGTAGGCAAGCAAGCGTTATTCCCCAACTTGTTGTACCCATAACAGTTACCTTATTTTGCATACTTGTCACAGTTTTTCTCCAAATTTATTTTCATTACCCTTTAATAATCTTCCGATATTTTCATGATGTTTAACTACTAATAACGGACCCACAATTAAAGCGTAAAGATAATTATAGTCATTTATAACTGAAATAGATTGAACAACAAGGATTATCATTGCAGTTATTGCTCCAAGTATAGAACCTAGAGATACATATCTTGTGATAAATAAAATTGGTAAAAACGTTAAAATGGCGGCTAACGCTGAAAGAGGATTTAAAACTGTAGCTATACCTACAGCAGATGCAACACCTTTACCTCCCTTGAATCCAGCGAAAATAGGCCAATTATGTCCAAAAATGATGGCGATTCCACATATAGCTATAAGAATGGCATTGTTTGAGTTAATATCCTCTATGAGCATTAGGTAAAAGATCGGTATAGCTCCTTTTAGGAAGTCTAATATTAGTACTAATATTGCTGATTTTGTACCAAGTATTCTTAAAGCATTAGTAGCTCCAGTTGACTGGCTTCCATGTTTTCTTATATCTATCCCTGCTTTTAGTTTTCCAATGATTAAACCGACTGGAATACTGCCTATGAGATAAGAAACCGGTACCATAAGTAATAGTATTTGTTGATTCATTTTATAACCTTAGTAAAAAATTAAATTAAGGTGTGTCCATTGAAAATCCAATTCTTTTCGCATTTGATTTTCAATATATCGTTTATAAGAAAAATGTATTAGATTTGTATCATTAACCTTAAATTTGAAAGTTGGTGGATTTATATTGTCTTGGATAACACTTCTAATTACTAAAGACCGTTTACCTTTATGTGGTATTTGATGAGAACCAACAATATCCCATATTAAATTAGATAACATTGATGGCTCTATTCTTCTCATTCTTTCTTCATGAATTATTAAAACAGTATCTAAAATATCATCGATACCAGTATTTTCTTTAGCAGATATAAAAAAGATAGGTGCATAGGGTGCAAAACCAAAATGGGTATTTACTGCATATGATAGTTCATTTTTTTCTTCATCTGAAAGTAATTCAGATTTATTTACTGCAATGATTACACCTTTATATGATTCGATTGCAAGACCAGCAACATGAGTATCTTGGGCGGTAATAGGTTCTTCAGCATCGAGAAGTATACAGACTATATTCGATCTTTCTATTGCTTGCTCAGATCTAATAACAGAAAATTGTTCGATTCCAGGTTCTACTTTACCTCTTCTTCTAATACCAGCGGTATCAATGAGGTTTATAGATGTATTTTTGTATTCAAATAAAGTGTCTATTGCGTCACGGGTAGTACCGGGAATAGGAGAAACAATTGATCGAGATTCTTGTGTTATGGTATTAACTAATGTTGATTTTCCTACGTTTGGACGCCCTATTATTGAAAGTGATATAGATGAATGATCAAAATCATTGTTGGTTTCATTCTGCGGCACTAATTCGGCAATCGATTGTTTTAAATCATTAATTCCGTGGTTATGATAAGCACTTATAGATATAGGAGATCCAATTCCTAGAGAATAAAATTCATTTGATAATAATTCTGATTTTGGTGTGTCTGCTTTATTTGTAATTAAGATTATTGGTGTTTTAGTTTTTCTTAGTACATTAGTTAGATCTTGATCAATTGGTGTAGGACCTTCATTAACATCAGTCACAAATAGAATTACAGAGGCTATATCTATAGCAAATTCAGCTTGTGATTGAATTTCTGATTGTAATATATCAGAATTGGCTGAAATGCCAATTCCACCAGTATCTGTTAGTAAAAATCGTTTATTTTCAATAGTTACCGGTGTAGTTATACGATCTCTTGTCGTTCCGGATTCTTCTGCTATAACAGCAACCTTTTTACCAGCTAGACGGTTAAAGAGTGTAGATTTCCCTACATTAGGCCTTCCTACTATAGCTACAATTGGAGTGTTCATATTATTAATCTCTATTATTTAAATAAATATTCCATTGCTGCTCTTTGGGCATGAAGTCTGTTTTCTGCTTGGTCAAAAACCACTGATTTTTTGTGATATAACAGATCTTGGGAAATTTCTTCACCATGATGTGCTGGTAGTGGATGCATTAATATTGTGGTATCTTTTGCCGAGTCCAAATCCTTTTCACTTATTTGATATTTTTGAAAAGCATTTTTTCGGATTTCTGATTCTTCTTCTTGTCCCATACTTGTCCATGCGTCTGTATATATAACGTCTGCAGCCAACATAGCTTTTTGAGGGTTTATTTCATGAATTATAGACTTATTAATCATTTCGTCACTAATTGTTAATTTATATTCTAGTGGAGATGAAGAAATAAAAGGCATTCCCATATGATAAGCACCACAAGCTAAACTTCGAGCAACGTTATTACCATCACCAATATAGGCAATCGTTATATCTTTCAATGTGCCAAATTTTTCTTGTATTGTTACTAAGTCAGCAAGAGTTTGGCATGGGTGTTCTTCATCTGACAAAGCATTAATAATAGGAATTGTTGAATATTTAGCAAATTCAGTGAGTGTACTATGTGCAAAAGTACGTGCAATAAATGCGTATACATATCGTGATATCACATTAGCAACATCTCTAATTGGTTCTCTTGAACCGACACCAATGTTGTCCTTGTCGAGATAAACAGTAGTGCCGCCTAATTGTTTTACCCCGATTTCAAAGCTTAGTCGAGTTCGCAAGGAGGGTTTTTCAAACCAGATTCCAACGGTTTGATTTTCTAATAAATTGTTGAAAGGCATAGGTTTGCTAGAAATGGCACGAGTAATTATCGATGATATTTCAGAACCATTTAAATCATTAATACTGAGCAGATGTTTTATTGACATTTTTTAACCTTTATAAAGTCATAGAAATTATAACCATGAGACAATAAGTATTTAGTTTAATAATTCTTTTGTCAAATGTGCTCTTTATCATAGCGAACCTATATATAAGTTAGATTTAATTTTTGTTATGATTATCAAACTTATATTAGAAGTTATAGGTTTAGTCGAAGGAGAATATAATGGCAAAAAAAAGATGTTTATTAGAAATGGGAATGGGCACTGATCTACATGGTAAAGACTATACAAAAGCTGCACAAAGAGCAGTACGAGATGCATTATGGCATAATAGTGTTTCTTTTCCAGGCATTTTTGCTGATGGTGCTAATTCAATGTATGTAGATGTTACAATTGCTGTCCCTGAACCAGAGCAGGTCAATGGAGATGAAGTTTTATCAGTATTACCATATGGAATGAAATCAATTAATGTAGTACAAGGTGGATTAAACGTTCCTAGTCCAGATGGAAGTGACGTGACAATCATTGCTAATGCAGCAGTTATTGTTAGCTTAGAAGTAGAATAATTACTTACTTAATGTCAGGGGTTTGATATGTCATATATGATTAATCATATACACATAAAAACAGATGATCCAGATAAAGTTGCAGAATGGTATGCAGAAGCATTTGGTTTTGAAATTATAAGTAGACGAGTAAGGGATTTTAACTCTAAATTAATGGATTATTTTATTGTTACTCAATCTAGGGATGGGACTAGAGTTAATATATCAGGTGCTAGATCAAATGAAACACTACCAGAGATTGGTTCTGGTGTACATGAGGGGCTTGAACATTTTGGTATAACAGTTCCTAACATCAATGAAGAACTTGAAAGATTACAAAAATTAGGTGCGGTAGTTTTAGAACAACCCATAGAAACTCCTGAAGGTGCCTTTTTGGCTTTTATACAAACACCGTATGACAAGTCTCGAGTAGAGATAGCTCAAGTTCCAGATTCAATATAATTAGTCTGTTATTTATCCCAAAGGTGCTCTCTCAAAGCATCTTCATTCAAGTCTGTTCCCCATCCTATTCCGGAAGGTGTTTTCATGTATCCATCAGTAATTTCAGGAACATTTGTAACTAAATCGTCTTTCCATGAGACTTGATCGACATCAATTTCCATAATTTTTATGTTTGGTAAAACAGCACATAAACTTGCGCTAATAAAGCTTGAAAGGTGACTGTAATAATTATGTGGTGCAACATTAAACTGGAATGTTTCTGCTAAGTCTCCTACTTTCTTACCTTGAGAAAAGCCCATCCATGGTACATCAATCATAAATATATCTGCCGATCTTGCTTGGAAATATGGGAGGTATTCCTGCATAAATAATAAATTTTCTCCTGAGCAAATAGGTATATTAATTGAATCTTTTAATTCACGTAATGCGTCAGGTTGATACATATCAATTTCAAGCCACATAAGGTTATACTTTTCTACCACGTCAGCAATACGTTTGGCACTTTCGGGTTTTACATGAAAATTAAGATCTAAATTAATATCTATATCTTCTCCAACCGCATCTCGGAATGTTCCTATTTGATTATCAAGATGCGTTAAAATATCTTTTGGAATTACACCATCAGTGCTGCCTATTGGACCTGCAAATCCACCACCCCAAGTTTGAGCAGGTTTACCAGGGATAATGATATTTGTTTTAAGGGCCGTATATCCTTTTTCAATAACTTCTTTTCCAAGGTTATAAATATCCTTGAGGGATTCTAACGGTGGCGTATTACATAGTTCGTAATTTCTTGCACGATATGTTCCACAATGTGACCAATATAGTCGTATATTTTCTCGAGTTGGTCCTCCAAATAATTCAACTACAGAAATATTTAAAGCCTTAGCTTTAATATCCAGCAGGGCTAACTCAATTCCAGATATAGCTTTGTATGCTATTCCACCCCTACTTTGTATAGAAATCCGTTTTAAGTCTAATAAAAGCATTTCAAATGAACGAGGATCTTTGCCAATTAATAGCTTTGAAAAATCTTCAATAGATCCTACGACTCCATGTGGCTGTCTCGTTTCAGTACATTCTCCGTATCCAGTTATTCCTTCATCAGTTTCAATTTTTACAAATAAAAATGGCCACCATCCAGAATCGACTAAAAATGTTTCTATATTTGTGATTTTCATATTTGTACTTTTCTTCCTATATAAAAATTTATGATAATGAGTATAATATACAAACTTACCCGGAAGATGAATATAGTTATTCTTAATTATATGAGATAAGGAGATAGAAATGCCTTTAATAAACCATAATGACTTAAGAAATTTTATTTCACAATTAATGCAATCATATGGAGCAAGTGAAGATGAGGCTACACTTATTTCAGAACACTCCGTTGAAGCTAATCTGGTTGGCCATGATTCTCATGGAGTAATTCAAATTCCTACTTATATAGATCGAATTCAACGTGGACATATTAAGCCAGGTGCAGAAATAGAAGTAAATAATGAATCTCGCACAACAGCACGAATCAATGGGAATTGGGGATTTGGGTATTATGTATCTGATTTTGCTATGAAATTGGCAATAAAGAAAGCTCGTCAAGATAATATAGCTGCTATTACCGTAGTGCAACAAAGTCATGTAGGAAGAGTAGCAAGTTATCCACTTATGGCTGCAAAAGAAGGTATGATAGCTATTATGACCGCAGATTCAGGTAGAGGGCCTAAAATGGTTGTTCCATTTGGGGGTAAAGAAAGAAAATTAGGCACTAATCCTATCTGTATTGCATTTCCAAGTAATCTTGAAGGAACCATGTTTGTAGATATGGCTACATCATCAGTTGCTGCAGGTAAAATCAATTTAGCTAGAAGTAGAGGAAAAGATATTCCATTTGGTTGGATATTGGATAAAGACGGAAATCAAACAAATGATCCAAATGATTTTAGTCAGGGTGGTGCAATTTTGCCCTTAGGAGCTGATCAAGGTCACAAAGGATATGGTCTTTCTGCTGCTGTTGAAACTTTTTCTGGAATACTCACTGGTTTAGGATTTGGGGTTTCAAAAGATGGAATTCATAACGATGGTTGTTTAATGATTGTAATGAATGTTGAAGCTTTTAGAGATCTCGAAGTTTTTAAACAAGAAGTCACTGATTTTGCTTTGGATTTAAGTTCCACTGAAGTAGCTTCGGGCTATGATCGGGTTTATTATCCTGGTGAAATTGAGCATATTACTAAGCAAGATCGTATGCAAAACGGAATATTTGTAGAAGATACTACAGTTGCTAATATCAATAAATTTGCTGATGAATCTGATATTAAAGGTAATTTAGATACTTTTTTACATTAATTATAAAGTTGGTTTCATCTTATTCCATTCAGTGTTGGATTCGAATATATGAGCTATCTGTAAAATTGTCATTTCATCAAAATGTTTTCCAACAATTTGAAGTCCAATTGGTAACCCTTTTGTATCGAATCCACAAGGAACACTTATAGCTGGCAATCCAGATAAGTTAAATGGTGAGGTAAATTTTGTTAACAATGATTGTATGGTAACTTCCTCATTATTAATAGTCGTAGTGGTTTGACCAATTTCTGGTGAACATATTGGTTCAGTAGGTGTTATTAAGGCATCTACAGTTGACATACAATCAACCATGCGGCCAATAAATTGTCTTCGTAACCGTTGTGCTTGAATATAATTTACTGCTGGAATAAATACACCAGATTCGAGTCTTGCTCTAACATCAGGTGCTATTCTATCAATATCATTTCGTAACCTGTCTTGATGAAAAGCTACTGCTTCAGGATTGATAATATTTGTTTGAATTTTACCTGCCTCTTCCGGAGTAGGGATATCTACTTCTACTACAGTGAAACCAAGCTTTTTCAGCGTTTCTATTGCTTCATTTACTTTTGTTTCAACCTCCGAGTGAATATTAGTAAAATATTGATTTTTGGGAATACCTATTGTAAATTTTCGAGTTTCTTCATCGAAAGCTTTAGAAAATTGAGGGACATCTTTTGTGGAAGAGGAATCATCATTAATATCAAACCCGGACATTACTTCAAGCATATAAGCACAATCTTTTACACTTCTTGTCATTGGGCCTGCAGTATCTAGAGACCATGATAATGGAGTTAATCCATATCTACTAATTCTCCCATACGTTGGTTTTATGCCAACAATTCCACATACTGCAGATGGAATTCTAATTGATCCTCCTGTATCTGATCCTGTAGCACCTGGGATCATACCTGATGCAACGGCTACTCCAGAACCACTACTTGATCCTCCTGGAATATGAGATGTATTCCATGGATTTGGAGGTGTTCCAAAATCAGAATTGGTTCCAAATGCACCAAACGCAAAAGGGTGCATATTTAGTTTTCCAATAATAATTGAACCTGCATCAATTAATTTTTGGACACTAGTTGCATTCTTGTTTGATTGATAATCTTTGAAAATAACACTTCCTGAAGTTGTAGGCATATTATCGGTTTCATACAAGTCCTTTAGTCCAATGGGTATACCATGCAGTGGTCCTTTATAGTTCCCTGATGATATTTCTTTTTCGATACTATGGGCTTCTTTTATACTCTCTTCTTCAGCTATATATAAAAACGATTTATTTGCGGGATTCAATTTTTTAATTGTTTTCAGTAGTTCTTGTACAATTTCAATTGGTGAAAGTTTTTTTTCACGAATATTTTCTGATAATTCAGAAATTGTCATAAAATTAATAGAATTATTCGACATAACAATTCTCTCCTTTATTTATTGTTTTATTATTTCACCATTATTTAGATGGATAATATTGTTTGCATAAGTTGCATCTATTAAATCAGGTTCTGGTGTAGTAACTATTGATTGATTATACACATGCATTTTTTCAATAATTTTTTTTCTTCTAAATTCGTCGAGTTCTGAAAGTATATCATCAAGGAGTAGTATAGGTTGTACATTTATTGTTGATTGAATTATCTTTGCCTCAGATAACCTTAATGAAAGTACTATATTTTTTGCCTGACCTCTAGAGGAAAAACTATATGCTGATCTCTCATTAATGTGAATTAGAATATTATCCCTATGAGGTCCTATATCGGTTATTCCCATTAGGATTTGTTGCCTTAAAGTAGAATTTAAGGTTTCCTCAAAATTTTCAATACTAACTGAAGGAATATATTGGAAAGATAATTTTTCTGTAGGAGAAAATTCAGCGTGAATTTCTTGTACCTCTCTATGAATAAGTTTGATAATATCTTCGCGTTTACTAATGATAAATTTGCCTAATTCAATTAATTCAGTGTTCCAATATACTAATTCGTCTTCTGATGATTGATGATCTCGTATTGCTTTTAATAAGGAATTTCTTTGAGTTAATATTTGTTGATATTTTTGTAATTTGATTAAATATTGTTGATCCACCTGAGAAATTAATATATCTAAAAACTGCCTTCTTTTACCAGGGCTACCTAAAACTATATCCATATCATGCGCAGTAAAAAGTACAGTTGGGGTTTTGCCAACTAATTGCGAGGCAGATATATTGATTCCATTAAGTTTAATTTCTTTTGATTGGTTATTGTCCAAGGGAAGTGCTATGACTATATTATTTTTTTCATCAGCAAATTTAGTGATACCATGAATAGTTGTTTGGGAAACAAATTTATTTACTTGGTCAGGAGATCTGTGACGAATTAATTCAAAATCATTTCTTGCTCGAAATGATTTTCCAATAGAAATTAAATAAAGAGATTCAAGTAAATTTGTTTTACCTTCCCCGTTATTTCCTGAAATTATTGAGAGCCCAGGAGTAAACTCTAGATGAATATTAGAAAAATTTCTATATTGGGTTAATTCTATGTCTGATACGTACAATTTGATCTCTCAATAATTTATAATGTAATGAATATCGTAGTGTCTTTGACTATTAAATTCATTATAAAAATTTTCGATAAATAAAAGTATTAAATATTTGGGAGTAAGGTGTGGGTACACAAGAATTGAAAGCAAAAGTGGGAGAATTATTTCAATCTGTTTATAATTTTCACGATAGATTTGATTTATTAGATACCTATAGTCGCGAAAGACTTCTTGATAGAATTCCTATCCAAAGTGAAGAAGTTGATGAGCTTAAAGTAGCTTTAGAATCTGAATCTATGCATAATGTTGCAAATGAAGCAGTTGACGTATTATATGTAGCTTTAGGAACGATAATTTCTATTGATAATGAATTAGCAGTCAGTGCTTTAAATGAAGTGATAGAAAAAAATAATAATAAAACTGATAAAACGCATTATCTTAACCCTGAAGGAAAAGTAGTAAAGTTACCTAACTAAGACTGAATAAGAACTTCTCTTGATTTTCCTGGTTCTTCTGGTCCGATTACTCCAGCATCTTCTAATTGATCAATTAATCTTGCAGCTCGTGGATATCCAATACGTAACTTCCGTTGAAGGAGTGAAGTTGATATATGCGAGTATCTTCCAGCTAATTCTGAAGCTTTACTAAATAGTTCATCTTGAGGAAAGTCTCCTGAATTAAGGTCGGGATTAGTTATATCATTTACAGGTAATTCTAATGATATTTCAGGAAGTGGTGGGCCTTCTTGAGTAGACCAATAGTTCACAAGTTTATTAATCTCGTCATCACTTAAATATGCACCTTGAACTCGTTGAGCTTTAGGAAAATCTGAAGAGAGAAATAACATATCGCCTTTTCCTAATAATCTTTCCGCACCACTAGAATCTAAAATGGTTCTTGAGTCTACTTGGGATACAACAGCAAAACTAATCCTGCTAGGGAAATTAGCTTTAATTAGGCCAGTTACTACATCTACTGATGGTCTTTGGGTTGCTACCAGTAAATGTATTCCAGTTGCACGTCCTAATTGAGCTAGTCGTGTTAGGGTTTGTTCAACCTCATAAGGTGCAGTCATCATCAGGTCTGCTAATTCATCTATTGCTATAACTAAGTAAGGCATAGGTTCAATTGCTTTGGGATGATTTATATAACTATCAATATTTCTTACGCCAATTTCTTCAAGAATTTTATACCTTCTTATCATTTCTTCAAGAAGTCCTTTTAGTGATTTAACTGCGTCTTCTGGCTCAACAACTACTGGAGAAATTAAATGAGGAATTCCGTTAAATGGTGTTAGTTCTACACGTTTTGGGTCAATGAGTAAAAGTCGTAGTCTATCTGGAGTCATTTTGGATATCATTGAAACTAATAAAGTATTAATGCAGACACTTTTACCACTACCAGTAGAACCCGCAATTAATAGGTGAGGTAACTTTCTTAAATCAGTAATTGTCGCCTCCCCACTAGATCCTTGACCTAAAGCTAGAGGGATACCCATTTCCTGTTTAATATAGTTTACTTTTTCATGTTCTAATGTTTTTCTTAGACTTACCATGAGAGCTTTTTTATTTGGAACTTCTATACCTACTATAGATTCTCCAGGAACTGGTGCTTCTATTCTTAAACTAGGTGCAGCAAGAGCTAATGCTAAGTCTTTTTCTCTTGCGACAATACTATCTACTTTTACACGTGTGCCTTTGTCACTTTCTTCATCCAAATTATCGTCTTCGCTATCATTTTTTTTAGGTCTTCTGGTTTTTCTTGTCCAACCAGGTGTGAGCCCATACATAGTAACTGTTGGTCCAGGCTTTATTTGATTAACTCTAACTTCAATACCATGATTTATTAGGGTTTCTTCAATTTTTTCGGCTACTAATTTTGATTCGTCAGACGAAATCGAAGCCTCAGGTCCATATTCAAGTAATGACATTTCTGGTATGGCCCATGGTTTTCCAAAAGTGAATGCTCTAGTTGGTTTTTTAGGCGTATCAATTTTTTCTTCAATTTTTTTTGTTTTTTCTTCAAACGGCGGGTTATTTTTAATTGGTTGGTAATTATCCTGAAGGGATTTTTTTCTAGGTTCTTCTATTTTTTGTTGTATATTATCTTTAGTTTCTTGATAGGGTTTTTTTTCAATTATTCTTGGCTTTTTGGATTTTGATTTAAATATTTTCCTTAAAAAATATAAAAAAGAAAGAAAATATAATTTAGATAATTTTAATTTAGCCAAAGAAAATTTTGGCCATGAAATGTAAAATGCAATTAAAAGTAAGAGTAGTAATAATAGTGGGCCTGGAATATAAAAATCCTCCCATAGGTACTTTCCAAATCTTCCTCCTGTAGTTTCTTTAAAGACAATTCCTTGTGGCCCTTTAAATGCTCCCATTACTAATTGAATAGAAATAACCGTTAATAGTGTGGAAACTAATTGTGGCCAAAATATTAATGAATCTTTTCTGAAATGGTTTACTGTTGCTGTTACACCAATCAAAAATATCGAAAGAGTTACAAATCCATATCCTACATATGTAAGAACTATGTCACTGATATTTGGTATAAAAGTTTCAATTATATATTCTCTTTGGAGGTAAATAATTATTACTGAAGCAACGAAAAGAACTGCAGCTTGTGCAGATGGGTTGTCTGAAAGTTCACGTGTGAGCTTCTTTATATTTGTTAGAATGCTGGTGAACATATATCATTCTCATTTTTTATATAATTTTAGATAATTTTAGACAATAAAATGAAATATGTCTAATTGGTGTAAGTTTAAAATAATTGTAACTGATCGTTAACAGATTCAGGTTTATCTGTTTTTGTTTCTAAAGATTTTATTAGACTTGGAATACGTTTGAACTCTTCGGAAAGGATTTCATGGAATCTTGTTTGCCGTAAAGCCGCAGCAGGATGATAAGTTGGGTAAATCGTATACCCATTTTGATTGATAATGGTTCCATGTGCTTTGCCAATAGGGATCTTGGGAACAAAGTATGACAAAGAATGCCTACCTAAAGTTATGACGAGAGTAGGATTAATGAGCTCAATTTGTTTACTAAGGTATGGTGAGCATTTATTTATTTCATTTGGAGAAGGATCTCTATTGTTAGGCGGACGACATTTAACAATATTTGTAATAAACACATCTTCTCTAGATAAATTAATAGAATTAAGTAATTTTGTAAGTAATTTTCCTGCTGCACCTACAAACGGTTTGCCACTATTATCTTCGTAATAACCTGGAGCTTCTCCAATAAGCATGATCTTAGATTGGAAAAACCCTTCTCCTGGTACAGCATTTATCCTTGTTAATGATAGTTCACAATTTGTACAATTTTTTACCAGTTCTGAAATATCCGTCAGATTTTTCATAAGACTAAGACTTGAGTTTATCTAATCTTGAATCCCTTTGGATTGAATGTAATCAACCGCGCTTTGGACAGTTACAATTTTTTCAGCATCTTCATCAGGAATTTCTAATGGGTCTCCATCTTTTGAAAATTCTTCTTCAAGTGCCATTATTAATTCTACCAAGTCGAGAGAATCTGCATTTAAGTCATCTATAAAGGAAGCTGTAGGGACAACCGATGCCTCATCGACTCCTAAACGTTCCGCTGTAAGTTGTTGTACTCTTTCTAAAATTGTCGCCACAATGTTCCTCCTCAAGTTATATTATGTTTTATTTAGTGTTTTTCTGGCGTAGGAGCCTAGGACCCCATTAATAAATTTTCCTGATTGGTCACTTCCATAATTCTTCGCTAATTCTACAGCGTCATTAATAACAATACTAGTAGTGTTTGTGTCAGAATTTTGGAGTTCATAAATTGATAAGCGTAAAATGTTTCGATCAATAAGCGATATTTGTTCTATTGGCCAACTAATTGCATATTCCGATATAGTTTGGTCAATAGAGGAAATATTAGCAATAATTCCTTTTGAGGTAGAAGATATGTAGGTTCTTCTGGAAACATTGAGTTTTATACGCTTAAAGGTATTATTTATAATAGTTTCTAATGGATGTGAAGTGCTATCAATTTCGTAAAGTATTTTTATTATTAATTCGCGATCTTTTCGTAACCTTAGAGGATCCATAATTTCCTTAATTTTCAGGTTGCAAATTAATCAAAGATTCGTAGTCGGAAACCGAATGAGTTATCGAATTTTCCGATATTCTTTTCACCATACCAGATAAAACCTTACCGGGTCCAAATTCATAGAAAGTAGTAATGCCTTCATTTGCCATATGTTCAATACCTCTCTGCCAATAAACGCATCCACATAATTGTTCTGACAATTCTTCGCGTATTTCGGATACATTACTCATTGGTTTACTAGAACAGTTAGCAATTAAAGGAATTGAAGAATTGTTAAAAGTAACATTTTTGATTGCTTCATTCATTTCAGATAAAGCTGAGCTCATAAGGTATGAATGAAACGCTCCACTAACTTTCAAAGGAATTGCTCTTTTTGCCCCACGATCAGATGCAATTTTGACTGCGTTATCAATATCAGATTTGAGTCCACTAATTACTATTTGACCAGGGCTATTTATATTAGCAGCTTGAGTATTTGATTCTTTACAGATTTCTTGAACGGCATCTTCTTCTAATCCAATTATAGCTGCCATGCCACTATCAACTCTATCACAGGCTTCTTGCATTAATCTTCCACGTTCTCTAACTAATTTCACTCCATCTTCTAAGCTGATTGCCTGACTTGCAACTAGTGCGCTATATTCTCCCAAACTATGGCCTGCACAAAATCTCGCAATTTCAGAAACTTCTAGAGAATGCATGGATTTATATGCCTCAAAACAGGCGATACTCATAGTTAGGATAGCAGGTTGGGTATTTATGGTACGTTCGAGTTCTTCTGAAGGTCCTTCAAAAATTATCTTAGATAAAGAGAAACCTAAGGCTTCATCTGCGCGCAGAAAAATATCCTTAGCAGATTCAGAGTTTTCAAAAAGACTTTTGCCCATACCTACTTCTTGCGCACCTTGTCCTGGAAAAATTATTGCATTATCCATATATCACCAACTGTATACCATCAAAGTATATTTTAGTTAAACTATTTCTTGAACTTTGGTTTCTTTAATCAATTCACCCTTATAGTATCCGCATATTGAACAAACTTGATGGCTTGGAATTTTTTGACCACATTGAGTGCACAAAGTTAAGGTTGGTGCTTTTAAACTTACATGGCTTTTTCTAGCTCCTCTTCTTGATTGAGTTCGCTTTTTTTTAGGTAAAGCCCCCATGATATTATCTCCTTATATATCTTCGATATTGATTTATTTAGTATTTGTAATTCTATTATTTTTATTCTTTATACCCTGACAATTTAAATTGCACAATAACTTTATTGGCATATTAACTAATATGTTCTGCCTGAATGATTCTGTTAATTCAATCATATTATCTTTTATATAAAAAAACTCAGGACCATCTATTCTATCATATAATTCAGGGTTTTTGCCTAAATAATCAAAATGATAGAAAATATCATCAGATTCTAGATGTATTTCTTGATTATATTTTTCCAAACAACGATCACAGTTAGAAGCTATAGATAATTGTATTTTGGTATTAACCCAGACACCCATATTAATTTTTGTAAGCCAAATTACTCCACTACTGGATATGATATTGAATTCATCTACAATTATTTCATCATAATAAATATTATGAAGTTTTTTTGTTCCTGTAGCTGATTTTAATAAATCTCCTAATTGTAAAAGCAAGAATAAATACCTTCCTTAATAAAAATTATTCCCCATGTGCATTTCGTATAGATAATTCAATTTCTTCTAGTGAGGTGCCTGGTCCAAAAACCCCTTTTACTCCTAATGAGTTTAGGGCTTCTTTATCTGATTCAGGTATAATACCACCGACGAGTATTTTTACATGATCCATTTCTTTTTTATACAGACAGTCAAAAAGTTCGGCTACAAGTTCTAAATGCGCTCCTGATAATATACTTATTCCAATGATATTTGCGTCCATTTTTGCAGCTAATTCTGTTATTTGTTCAGGTGTTTTTCTAATTCCAGAAAATTTCGTTTTGATGTTTTGCTCTGACAAATATCGAGTAATAACCTTAGCTCCGCGGTCATGTCCGTCAAGTCCCGGTTTGGCAATTAGTACTCTTATTTCATTATTATCCATATTAGTTATTATTTGCTTGATTAATGATTGAGCGAGATATAATCATTCGATGAATTTCGCTTGTACCTTCATAAATTTCTGTGATTTTGGCATCTCTAAAGTATCTTTCTACATGGCTAGATTTAAAGTATCCATATCCGCCTAGTATTTGTACAGCTTTGGTTGCAGCTCTATTAGCACTTTCAGATGCAAACAATTTAGCCATAGATGCTTCTTTGTTATGAGGTTCTTTCATATCTTTTAAGATACTTGCTCTACGAGTTAATAATCTCGCTGCGTCTATTTCAGTAGCCATATCAGCTAACATCCATTGGATAGCTTGATATGAAGCTATTGGGTTATTAAAAGTTTTTCTTGAAACTGCATAATTTGTAGCTGCTTCAAGACATGCTTGGCCTATGCCTACGGATTGCGCGGCAATTGCAATTCTACTTGATTCTAATATTTGCATTGCTGAATAAAAACCAGTATTTTCTTCACCTAATCGATTTTCTTCCGGAACAGGACAATCTTCAAATATTAATTCAGCAGTACTAGAAGCTTTCATTCCCAGTTTTCCATCTTGTTTGATTGTTTGAAATCCAGGGGTATTTCTATCAACTACTAAACAATTTACACCTTTGCTTTTTAATTCACGATTTTGGGTTGCATAAATTACAAAAGTATCAGCTACATCACCATTAGTGATAAAATGTTTAGTTCCGTTTAATCTATATAGACCATCTCCTGAAGTTGATGTAGTAGACATTGACGCAACATCGGAACCAGATTCAGGTTCAGTAAGACCCCAAGCACCAACGGATGTTCCATCAATAAGTGGTGGTAAAAATCTTGACTTTTGTTCTTCATTGCCGAATCTGGCAATGCTTTGTAATACTAATCCTATATGAGATCCATATATAGCAGAGGTGGCACCACAGGCTTTAGCAATTTCTTCCGTTACTATAGAAAACTCTTTAAATCCTCCCCCTGAACCTCCGTATTTCTCATCGATAGTAATTCCTAGTAAGCCCATACTGGCAAGACGATGAAAGTTTTCCATGGGGAATTCCTCACGTTCATCTAATATGGGAGCCATAGGAGCTAAATAATCTTGTGCGAAGTCTTGAACTGTTTTAGCGAGCATTAATTCAGTTTCATTGTATAGCAAGTTGTCCATTATATTTCCTTTAATTCAATTAATAAGTTGGGGAATATTCTCCATATACTTTTCTAAATATATCACTAATTTCACCTATTGTAGAATAGGATTCAACAGCTTCAATAATAGCTGGCATTGTGTTGTCTTTAGTATTGGCAATTTTTTCTAGTTTTCTCAGACTTTCATCAACTTTTTTCATGTCGCGATTTTTTTTGACAGAACCAAGCTTTTTGATTTGTTGTTGAATTTCTCTTCTTGAAACTTTTTGAAAAGTAATATTTTCAGTACTTTCTTCTTGAAATGTATTGACTCCAACCATATATCTTTCCTGATTTTCGAGCTCTTGTTGAAATACATAAGCTGAGTCTTCTATTTCATTTTCTTGAAATTGTGTTTCTAAAGCTTTTAGAGCACCACCAATAGATTCTATTTTATTAATATAATCAAATGCTTCATTTTCAATGTCGTCGGTCAATTTCTCAAGATAATATGAGCCTCCTAAAGGATCAACTGTATCTGCAACTCCGCTTTCTAAAGCAATTATTTGTTGGGTTCTAAGCGAGATAACAGCGGAATTTTCTGAAGGTAGTCCTAAGGCTTCATCTTTTGAGTTAACATGAAGTGATTGTGCTCCACCTAAAACAGCCGCCATAGCTTGTATAGTACTCCGTATAATATTGTTATCTGGTTGTTGAGCAGTAAGAGTAACTCCAGCAGTCTGTACATGAAATCGCAACATAGACGATTTAGGGTTTTTTGCTTTGAACATTTCTTTAGTTATCTTTGCCCAAATTCTTCTTGCTGCGCGATATTTAGCTACTTCTTCGATTAAATTATTTTGAGCGACAAAGAAAAAAGAAATTTGGGGACAAAACTCATCAATCGATAAACCAGCCTTAAGTGCTGAATTTAAATATTCAATAGCATTTGAAAAAGTAAAAGCTAATTCTTGTGTAGCTGTACTTCCTGCTTCACGAATATGGTACCCGCTAATACTTATAGGGTTCCATTTTGGTAATGTTTTTGAACAATATTCAAAAACATCTGTAATCAGCTTCATTGATTCCTTAGGTGGATATATATAGGTCCCTCTAGCTATATATTCTTTTAGAATATCGTTCTGTAGTGTCCCTCGTAACTGTTCAAGAGGAACATTTTGTTTTTTTGCAAGAGCAACATACATTGCAAGTAAAATAGGAGCTGTAGCATTTATAGTCATCGATGTGCTGATTTTATCTAAAGGAATATCTTTGAATAAAGTTTCCATATCAGCAAGAGTGTCGATAGGAACACCAACTTTACCTACTTCGCTTTGGGCGATTTCATTATTTGAGTCATAGCCAATTTGTGTTGGAAGGTCAAAAGCTACTGATAGACCATTTTGACCTTGTTCAAGAAGATGTTTAAATCGCTCATTAGATTTTTCAGGGTTAGAAAAACCTGAGTATTGACGCATAGTCCACAACCTACTTCGGTACATACTGGGATAAATACCTCTTGTATAGGGGTATTCTCCAGGAAATTCTTCCTTGGGATCACCTTGGTTGTTATATGTAGATTCTATTTTTTGGTTAGAAAGAGTAGTAAATATTGATTTTCGTTCACCATTTATAGTAATAAAAGGTTTTAATACTTTTTCTCTCCATTTTTTAAATTTGTTTGTTTCCAATTCAACACCATTAATTTTTTTTATGCATTATACTGTAAAATCTGAATAATGAAAAAATGGCGAAATCTTTCGGTTTAGTAACTAATGCTGTTATTATGCATCAGAGAAAATTGTATAAAATGAAACAAATTCTTCAAGATAAAGAATAAGAAGAATAATAGTTGTATAGGATACTAGTATGGAAGAACGAATAGTTTCATCACAAGAACAAGGTGAAGACACAGTCTTAGAAACAAATTTGCGGCCTAAAAAGCTTAGTGATTATGTAGGACAAAAATCTGTCAAAGAAAACTTATCTATTTCTATGGAAGCTTCTAGAAAACGTGGTGATGCATTGGATCATGTTCTTTTTTACGGACCTCCTGGATTAGGAAAGACCACCTTAGCAAATATAATTGCTTCTGAAATGGGTGTGAATATTCGGGTTACAGCAGGTCCAGCTATTGAACGATCAGGTGATATGGCTGCAATTATAACTTCACTAGAAGAACACGATGTTTTATTTATCGATGAAATTCATAGATTAAGCAGAGCTGTTGAAGAAGTTTTGTATCCTGCAATGGAGGATTTTTTCTTATCTTGGGTTATGGGAAAGGGTTTAGGTGCACGAAGTGTTAATTTGAAAATACCAAAATTTACACTTATAGGCGCAACAACAAGGTACGCTTCAATTAGCTCACCTCTTCGAAATAGGTTTGGTCTTATTCATCGTTTGGATTACTATGATGTTGAATCACTTGTTCAATTATTAAATAGATCAGCAACAATTTTGAATATAAACTTTGATAACGAAGGTTTAAAACAAATAGCTGTTAGATCTCGTGGAACACCCCGTATTGCAAATCGTTTATTAAAAAGAGTTCGTGATTATGCCGAAGTTACTTCTAACGGAAAAATAACAGCTTCCATAGCTGATGAGAGTTTGTCAAAGCTTGGAATTACCTCTACAGGTTTGGATGAAATTGACATGAGATTGTTGGAAGCAATAGTTGTAAATTTTGCAGGAGGACCTATAGGTTTAGATACCTTAGCAGCATTTATTAATGAAGAGTCTGAAACAATTATGGAAGTTTATGAACCTTATTTGTTACAAATAGGATTATTATCTCGTACTCCTAAAGGTAGGATTGCAACAAAATTAGCATACGATTTATTTGGTAGAGAATATACTCTTGGTAAACAGGGTAATTTAATTTAGATAGCAAGGAGATGAAAATGATTCATGAGTTGAGAATATATGAAGCAATACCAGGTAAATTACCTGAACTGAATAAAAGATTTGACACCATAACCTTAGGATATTTCAAAAAATATGATATGAAAGTTGTTGGATTTTGGACTGATGAGTTTGGTGATAATACAAAATTAACATATATATTGGAATTTAATGACATAAATCATCGACAAGAAGCATGGGCAAAATTTAGAGCAGATGAAGAAAGAGCTAAAGCTTTTGCAGAAACAGAAAAAAATGGACCTTTAGTTGCTAGAGTAACTAACTCAATTTTAACTCCTACTTATTATTCACCTTTACGTTAGGTAAATTTTTATTTTATTGGAGGTTTATATTTGTCTGAAATATCCGCAGTCGTTTTTGGATCAGTAAATTATGATTTGATAGCAAAAACTGAAGTTTTTCCTTTAGATGGAGAATCAGTAATTGGTCAAAATTTTTATACTTCTGCAGGGGGTAAAGGTGGTAACCAAGCTGTGGCTTTAGCACAGTTAGGTGTTGAAACCTATATGGTTTGTAGAATTGGTGATGATTATTATGGTGAAGAACTTCTTACTAGTTTGCAAACGTTTGGTGTAGATGTATCCATGGTTGGTATTGAAAAAGACATGAACTCTGGAATTGCACATATATCAGTGAATGATTCCGGGCAGAATAAAATTATTATTGTCAGAGGTGCTAATGGAACATGTTCGGATGTGGAAATAAATAAAATTATATCAAAATTAGATACTACTGCTGATGCACTTTTATTACAGATGGAACTTCCTTTAGAGCTTTCTTTAAAAGCTGCTCAATATTCTCAAAAGGTAAAAAAGCTTGTTGTAATGGATCCCGCACCTGCGGGGATTATACCTTTAGAAGCATACAAATATTTTGACTATTTGATTCCTAATGAAACAGAAGCGGAAACTCTAGTTGGGCACCCAGTTCAAACCAAAAATCAGATAAGTAATGCTGCAAGAACTCTTCTTGATAGAGGAGTGAAAGAGGGAGTTATTATTAAATTAGGTGAAAAAGGTGCATATTATATTAATAATGTAGAATCTGGATTTATTGAGGCAAAAAAAGTTAAAGCCGTAGATACTGTAGCAGCTGGTGATGCCTTTAATGCTGGATTTACAGCATATTTATTAAAAGGAAATTCTTTTGTAGAGTCTGTGGCTATGGGCGTAACGATAGGATCATTAGCAGTTACAAAATCTGGTGCACAGGAATCTATGCCGACATTGGAAGAAGTTGATTCTTTTTTGAATACAACAAAATAAACCTAAGGGGGAAATATGGGCAACTTAGATGGGCAAGTAGCAATTGTAACAGGCTCTGCTACTGGAATTGGTTATGGTATAGCTGAGAGGCTTTCGAATGATGGTGCAAATATTATTATGGTTGATTTTGATGCAGAGTTAGCAGAACAGTCTGGAAGTGAATTAGCTGCAAAGAATGTAGATTTAGAGATATGTATTGGCGATGTTGCTAACCCTGAAACAGCCCAAGAAGCAGTAAGGAAAGCATTAGATAAATGGGGAAGAATAGATATTCTCATAAATAATGCTGGCA
This sequence comes from Dehalococcoidia bacterium, assembly GCA_022450525.1. Lineage (GTDB taxonomy): Bacteria > Chloroflexota > Dehalococcoidia > Lucifugimonadales > UBA6952 > UBA6952. The sequence goes on from JAKUQA010000006.1 coordinate 24,319, forward strand.
TTGGGGGCAAAAATGGTAATATTTGGGAATTGGATGTTGAAGAATTAGACAGAGTATATAGAACAAATTTTAGAGGGGTTTTCTCTTTTTGCCATGAAGTGATACCTCATATGATTGAAAAAGATTATGGCCGAATAGTTAATATTGCATCAATTGCTGGTAAAGAAGGAAATCCAAGAATGGTTCCTTATTCAGCAACAAAATCTGCAGTAATTGGACTTACTAAGTCAGTTGGAAAAGAACTTGCTGGCACAGGGGTATTAGTAAATTGCATTACTCCTGCAGTCGTACAAACTAGAATTCTTGATCAATTCACACCTGATCAAGTGAAATATATGGTAGATAGAATTCCGGTTGGCAGAACAGGAGAAATCACAGAAATCGCAGCACTGGTAGCGTGGTTATCATCTGAAGAGTGTTCATTTAGTACAGGTGCTGTTTTTGATATCAGTGGAGGTAGAGCAACATATTAAACAATGATTAGGTTTAGGAGGAAGTATGAATTACGAATATGTGAAATTTGAGGTAAAGAATCAAGTTGCATGGGTGACAATAAATAGGGAAGAAGTACGGAATGCTTTACATCAACCAGCCCATGTTGAGCTTTATAGTATTTGGAACATGATTGATCAGGACCCTAATATTAGAGTCGCAGTATTAACTGGTGCAGGTGACAAGTCTTTTAGTGCGGGTAATGATCTGAAATTCTCTACTGAATTGGCTAAAAAAGGGTTAGATCACAATAAATTAGGTAATATGCCTTTGGGAGGGTTTGGAGGTATAACGAATCCTAGATATAGAATGTCAAAACCATTAATAGCAGCAGTAAATGGTTTTGCTTTGGGAGGTGGGTTTGAACTTGCCTTAGCGTGTGACATTATTATCGCTGCAGATCATGCCCAATTTGGTTTACCTGAACCAACTGTTGGTTTGGTCGCAGGTGCTGGAGGAATGCATCGACTTCCTAGACAAATTCCTTATAAAGTAGCAATGGGTATGATGCTTACAGCTAGACGGCTTTCAGCACAAGATGCTTTTGGCTATGGTTTAGTGAATCAAATATGTCCTTTAGATGATTTGTATTCTGTTGTATCAGAATGGGCTTCGGATATAATTAAATGTGCTCCATTGGCTATACAAGGAACTAAGGAAGCCTCAACTATAGGATTTGATTTACCTCTTGAGGCTGCATTTAATAAAACATATTATTGGATAGATTTGCATATGGCATCTCCAGATAGATTAGAAGGAATGAGTGCTTTTGTAGAAAAAAGAAGTCCTCGATGGAAGGGTAGTGTATGATTTTTAATCATAATGATAAGGGTGAACCTCTTCCATTATCTGGCATTAGAGTAGTGGATTTAACATGGATTGTGGCCGGTCCTCAAACAACAAGAATTTTTGCAGATTTAGGTGCTGAAGTTATCAAAGTTGAATATAAAGAATCTCCAGATTACATAAGAGGCGCACCTCCATTTGCAGATAATATATCTGGGGTAAATAGAAGCGGGTTTTTTAATAATTTAAACCGAAATAAACACTCTCTTTCACTTAATGTTATGCATCCAGATGGAATGGATGTTCTGAAAAATTTAATTGGTGTTTCAGATATATTAATCGAAAATTTTAGTTCCAAAGTTTTAGATAAATGGGGGCTAAATTATGAGGAACAAATAAAAATAAAACCTGACATAATTTACTTAAGTTTGTCTGGATTTGGCCATAGTGGAAGTAAGCAGGACTATACTACTTGGGGGCCTACTGCCCAAGCACTCTCAGGGTTAACATATATGTCGGGCTCTCCCAATGAATATCCAGCTGGATGGGGGTATTCATTCCTAGACCATACAGCAGGGTATTATGGAGCTATAGCTTTATTATTAGCTTTGCATCATAGAAATAATAGTGGAGAAGGACAATCAGTTGATATTTCACAAGTAGAAACTGGTATGGCTCTTACGGGAACTTATTTGTTAGATTATTTTGTGAATGGTAGAAAATATAAACGAGAAGGAAACCCTCCAGGGAATAGAGCTCGATTTGATATTGTGGCTCCACACAATATTTATCGATGTTATGGAGAGGATCGATGGATATCTATAGTAGTTTCAAATGACATCGAATGGAGCATATTTTGCAAAGTAATAAACAGAATCGATTTACTAGAGAACAATTTATTCTCTACCAATACATTACGTATAACTAATCAAGATGTTTTAGACCAAGAAATCAGTGAATCTCTCAGGAATTGGAATGCTGATGAATTGATGCATCTATTGCAGACAAAAGGAGTTAGCGCAGGCCTGGTACAAAATGCAAGAGATAGAGTTGATAATGATATTCAACTTAAAGATCGAAATTATTTTCAAGAAATTGAGCATCCAGAAATAGGAACATATAAATTTGATGGATTTCCTGCAAAATTTAATGAGATAGGCCATCATATGAAAAGGTCATCCCCAATAATAGGTCAGGATAGTAAATCAATAATTTCTGGTTTATTAGGATATAAACAGGAAGATATAGACAGAATGGAAAGCGAGGATGTTTTTTGATAAATCAAACTTATGCTTTGAATGATGTTACAGTCTTAGATCTAACTGATGAAAAAGGTGTGTATACAGGAAAATTACTCGCTGATATGGGAGCAAATGTAATCAGAATAGAACCCTTGTCTGGGAATAAAACAAGATTAATTGGACCATTTTTCATGGATAGAGTTAACGAAGAATCTAGTCTATATAATTGGTATCATAACACAAGCAAAAAAAGTATTACTTTAGATATTTCTACCAAGGAGGGTATAGAAATATTAAAAAAGCTTTGTCTAAAAGCAGATATCCTTTTAGAATCTTTTGATGATAATTATTTAGAGGGTATAGGTTTAAGTTATGATGATATTTCTAAGCAAAATAGCCAGTTGATTTGGACTGCTATTTCAGGTTTTGGAAGGACGGGACCTTATGCAAATTACAAAACAACTGATTTAGTTGCACTTTCACTTGGAGGCCCTGTCGCTAGTTGTGGATATGATCATCTACCAAACAATCCTCCAATGTGTCCCGATGGTTGGGCTGGATATTATACTGGTTCGCATTACGCCGCTATTAGTACATTAGTTGCTTTAATCTATCGGGATATGACTAATAGAGGACAATATATTGATGTCTCAATTCACGAAGCAATCTCATCTTCTACAGAAGCAGCTTTACCTATGTATATCTATCAAAATGCTGTGCCACTAAGACAAACCGGTCGTCATCATAGTATAAATCCTACCCCGCCAGCAATTTATAGATGTATGGATGGTGGCATGATCCATGTTTTTGGGACCCCACCACAGGATTTGAATAGATGGTCAAAGTTACTAGAGTGGATTCAAGAATCACAAGATGCTTCAGAATTATTTACTCCAAGATATGAAGAAATGGTAACGATGAGAAATAGAGATTCAGATCTCATGTTTACTTTATTTAGTTACATAGGACACTTGATAAATTCATTAGATTCTGAATACGTATTCAATAGAGCCCAATCTATTGGATTACCTTGGGGTTTAGTCAGATCTCCAGAAGAAAACGTATCTGATAAACATTTTTGGGAAAGAGGATTTTTTGTTGATATAAGCTCTGAAAATGATGAAAAGCCTTCATATTTCCCAGGAGCACCGTATATTTTTAATAAAACACCCTGGAGAATTCACTCTTCTGCACCTATATTGGGACAGGATAACGATGAAATTTACAAACTTATGTTGAATTTTACTACTAGTGATATTGAGAAGTTGAAAGCAAACAAGATAATATAATTAGACCTACATTTAGGAGGAATTTTGGATATTCTAAATACTATATTTTTAATCGTATTTGCTTATTTAGGTGGTTCATTAGTTTGGGCAAATATAATTACAAAATTTTACAAAAAAGAAATTACAGATTTTGGTACAAATAATCCGGGAACTGCTAATTTTACAAGAGAATTTGGTTTATCTGGTGGTTTTCTAGTGTTTCTTGGAGATGTTTTTACAGGATTTGTTGTATTTACTATTTGTATTTATTTAACAAACAATCTTGAAGAATTTAAGACACTTTTAGTAATAACTTTACCCTGTTTTATACTATTAGGTACTTTTTTTCCAGTTTATTTTAAATTTAGAGGAGGAACTGGTCTTGCTAAATGTATTGGAGTATCATGTGCAATCAATCCGTTAGCATTTTTAATACTATTTCCAATCATTTTAATTGTTACACTGAAGACTAAAGCTTTTGCTGTTGTAGGGGCTCTTTTTATAATTCTTATAGTTTTTTCTTCCATAACAAAATATCAATACAATCTAATGGATCTCAAATATACTTACCCGGATTTACAAGGTTTATTTGCAGTAGCATTGTGTGGAGTAATGGTTTTACTCAAAGGTATGCATCAATATAAGTTAAGATTGTATTAATTATTCAGTAAAGTTGAGATTATACAAATTCTGGTAAAATTCACTTGAATTCATTAGTTCTTCATGACTACCAGAAGCCAAAATTTTACCTTGATCCATAACAATTATTCTATCTGCGTTTCGTATTGTGGATAATCTATGAGCTATTACAATTGAAGTACGATTATTTAGCAGAGTGTTTAAAGCTTTTTGTATTTTTATTTCTGTAAAGGTATCTACATTTGCAGTTGCTTCATCGAGTATCAGTATTTCTGGGTCTGCTAATAATACTCTCGCAAAACTAATTAACTGTCTTTGCCCTAAACTAAGATTCATGCCACGCTCGTGAAGAATTGTGTCGTATTGTTCACTCAATTCATTAATAAAATCATGTGCACCTGCAGCCTTGCTAGCTTTAATTATATCCTCTAAAGAAGCGTTATCATGATTGTATTTAATGTTCTCTGCGACAGTTAATGAATATAAGAAAGGTTCTTGAAGGACCATACCTAATCGTTGTCGTAAATATTCACGTGGTAGTTCCTTTAAATTTAATCCATCGATTAAGACTGTTCCTTCTGTTGGATCATAAAATCTAGCAGCTAGTGAAGCTATAGTTGTTTTTCCAGCTCCAGTTGGGCCTACTAAGGCGATCATTTCCCCTGATTCTATACTTAAATCTAAATTTTTTAATGCATATCTATCTTTTGTATATTCCATAGTGACATTATCAAATTTCAACTTACTAGATTTTTCGATTTTACTATTTGATTTGATCGATTCATTATAAATCACTTCAGGTTCTACACTAAGTAATTCGAATATTCGTACTGCTGATGTTGTAGTTCTTTGAAATTCTGTATATTGCATTGTTAGACTTCTAATAGGTTCAAAAAATCTTTGAACATAAAGTGTAAATGCAATCAATTCTCCCAATTGTAGTTCTTCTCCTAGAACCATGTTTCCACCAATAATTATTACTAAACTCAAAGAAATAGCTGTAATAAATTCCACGGTTGGCATAAGTGCGGAAGATAGCCTGATTGCTTTGATATTAGCTTGTAAATGATCATCATTTACTCCATCAAAAATTTTCGCATTTCTTTCTTCTCTATTAAAACTTTGTACTATTCGTACACCAGAAATATTTTGTTGGAGTCGTGAATTTACTACTGATATTGCCTGTCTAACTTTGACAAAGGCAGCTTTAGCTCTAGTTTGCCAAAGAGCAATTATAAATAAAAGAAAAGGAATTACGGTGAAACAATACAAAGCTAATTTAACATTCATCAATAACATAACAATGGTTATGCCTACTACACTGAGCATATCCCCTAAAGTGAGAGCTAACATGGGGAAAAACTCTTGTAGTTGATTTACATCATTTTGTATTCTACTCATTATTCTTCCCACTTCGTTTTTATCAAAAAACGGTATGGATAGGTTTTGCAAATGATCAAACATTTTCATTCTTAGATTAAGGAGTACATGTTGTGAGGCCTGTGCTAATAACTTTAGGTAACTGACATTTGCAACATAATTTATTGTTACAACAATAAATAAAGCTATGCCCCATTGATTTAAACTAGATTTATTTTGAGTAAGTATGAAGGCATCTGTGACGTATCCAATAATTCTAGGTAAAGCTACAATAGTGAGTGTATAAAATGTCATCATTACCATAGCTAAAGTAAAGACAATTAATTTTCCTCTGAGAAAAGGGAACAGCTGTTTTGCTGCTCCAAAATCCCATACAGCACCTATTTCTTCTTCATTGAGAGTAGTCCATGCGGCAGTGCGTTTATTAAGCATGATTGGTATCTTCCTTCAATGAGACATTATTTTGTATTAGGGGTTGATCTGCTTGATTTTCAGCAATTTGTAAATTATACAAATCTTTATATATACCTTCTTGTTGAATTAATTCTGTATGATTTCCTCTTTGTTCAATTAATCCATTATTTAAAACAATGATATTATCGGCATTTTGTACTGAACTTATTCTGTGAGCAATGATAATTGTAGTTTTATCTTGGGAAATATTTTCCAATTGTGCTTGTATATATTTTTCTGTGATTGTATCAACACTTGATGTGGCATCGTCTATTATTAATATTGGTGGATCGATTAGTAATGCTCTGGCAATTGAAATTCTTTGTCTTTGTCCTCCTGATAAAGTGCTTCCTCTTTCACCAACGACGGTATCATATTTATGTGGTAAAGACATGACAAACTCATGAATCTGGGCGATTTTAGCAACTTTTTCAATTTCTTCAATAGAAATATTAGGGTTACCATAGGCTATATTTTCCCTAATGCTATCAGTAAACAAGAAAACATCTTGGTGGATTAAGCCAATATTTTTTCGTAAATTTATTAATTCAAACTTATCTACTGAAATATTGTCTATAGTAACAAATCCATCGGTAGGTTCATAAAATCGTGGTATAAGGTTAATAATACTTGTTTTTCCGCTTCCTGGTGGGCCTATAATTCCTAGGGTTTCACCTGGTTTTATTCGGAAATCAATATTATGTAGAATATCTTTTCCAGATTCATGATAAAACGAAACATTTTCAAATTTTATTTCACCTTTGATTTTTGTCGTAGAATCTGCATTATCATGGTTAAAAATTGATGGGTCACTATCTAATATTTCAAATATGCGTGTACCTGCAGATAGACCTCGAGAAAAAGAGTTAGTAACCCAGGCTGCTATTCTTACTGGCATAGCTAGCATACCAAGATATAATATAAATTGAGCAAGTTCACCAGCTGTCATATTTCCATCGACTACTTCTGTTCCCCCAACCCACAATATTAGTGCAGTACTTGCCATATAGAAAAATGTCATCATTCCAGCATTATTTGCTTGTAGGGCAGCAGCTTCGTAGGCATGTTCCGCAACTTCACCAGTGCGGTTAAGAAAGCGTTTTTCTTCAAACTCTTCAGCACCAAACGCTTTTACTACTTTTTGACCAGATAGGTTTTCTTGCAAGATAGTGGTCATATGTCCCATTGCTACTTGAACAAGGAACCATTTTTTCCTTTGGGCTAATATGAAAATACTACCGCGCCATATAATGAATGGTACAAATACTAAGCAATATAAGCTTAATTTCCAATCTAATAAAACAATTAAAATCATTACGCCCAAAATTAAACTTATACAGAAGAAAGATCGTATCATTCCTCCTTGGACAAACATTCGAATTCCTTCAATATCAGATGTGGCTCGTGACATCAAATTTCCTGTTTGATGTTTGTCATGAAAATCGAAATTGAGGGTTTGTAAATGTGTATAAAATTCATTTCTCAGGTCATAAGCAACTTGTTGTCCCAGTGATTCACCAAAATAAGTTTGGCCATAGGCCATAAGTCCTCTAAACAAGTTTGCTAATATTATTCCTCCGGCTAAGAGCCATAAGCCTTGGGCTGAACCAGAAGTGATTACAGCATCAATGGCTGTTCCGATAATTTTTGGGATCATTAAGCCAAAAACTGTTACACCTATTATGGAAAGATATGCTAATAGTAATCGACCTTTGTAAGGTGCTGTTCTTTTAGCTAATCTGATTAATACGTTCATAGAAGTTTTAACAAAAGGTAAAAAAATAAAAATTCTTCAGCTATTATTACTTAAATAGTGATAAAATGCCAACAATTCGTTTTTTTTCTTACGGTAATAATTAATAAAATGAATTATCTGATCAAATTTTATTACATTTTAGGGTTATGAATTTTTCAGTACGATTAATGAATAATAATGATATTTCTGAAGTCGCAATAATTGAGCGGCAAGCCTTTCCAACTATGTGGCCACCTATTCCTTTTAAAAGAGAACTTGGTAATAAGTTTGCTGAATATTTTGTTATTGTTTGCAAATTAGATGAACACTTAGTTATTCCTGAACCTCAACCAAATACTTCTTTTCTACAAAAATCGGTAAATAAAATCCGTGGTTTATTTTTTTCAGATAAATTTGATGCAAAGGATTCATTTATAGTTGGATATCTTGGGATATGGTATACATTAGATGAAGCGCATATAACTTCTATTGCAACTCGAGAAGAATTTAGAGGTATGGGTATAGGAGAAATGTTGTTAATTGCCGCCTTTCAAAGAGCTTTTCAAAGGAAATCAAATTCAGTGACATTGGAAGTACGAGTGTCGAATGAAATTGCACAAAACTTATATTCTAAATATGAAATGATAGAAGTGGGAAAAAGAAAGAGATATTACTCTGATAATCAAGAAGATGCATTAATTATGACTGCCGATGATATAAATACTGATGATTTTTATCATCAAATTCAAATAAAAATCAAAAAATATTTGGATAAACATCAAAATATTACATTACTTGATGACAAATAAATAAATATTGAAATCTACAATTGTATATATATAGATCTTTAGTATTGACATTAGATTCATGATCGGTTTTCATTTATTCGTGGTATGGGATTGATTGCAAGGGTATATTATCCGAAGGCATTAAATCTATTTCATATCAATAGGGTTTTTTAATCAAAGGCAAGGACCCTGCTCTGGGGTTACCGAAGGTCAGAAAGGAGTTAAGATGCCCAAAATAATTTTAATTACTTGTTTTAGATTGTCGATGAAAGGAGGAGAATATGTCTAGTAGGTATCCTAAAGTCACTTATACCGAGCAAGGTTTAAGAGAAGGTATGCAAATCGAAGATGCTAATATTGCTATCGATGATAAAATCGAACTGCTGAATGCATTAGGAGAAACTGGTTTAAAAAATATAGTTGTTGGATCTTTTGTGAGCCCTCGATATACTCCACAAATGGCGAGAATGGATGAATTAATGTCCAAATTTAAGCCTATTGAAGGTGTAACATACACTGCATTAGCTCTTAATGAAAGAGGAGTTGAGAGAGCCAAAGAATATTCACCACCTCTTACTATTGAACGAGGTTCAGGTCGACCTTCTCTAAGTTGTCATATGTGTGACGTATTTGTTAGAAGAAATACAAACAGATCACAAATGCAAGAGATGGAAAATTGGCCAAAAGTTATTGCTCGAGCAATAGAAGCAGGTGCAAAGGAAGCAGGTATAGGTGCTAATGCTTCATTTGGATCTAATTTCCTTGGAGACTTTTCTGTAGATCAATATATGGCCTTACTTGAGCATCAACATGCTCTTTGGGAAGATGCAGGTATTAAGGTTACTCAAGTTAGTATGGGTGATCCTATGGGATGGGTTCATCCAGAAAAAGTAGAACAAATTATCTACCGTGTGAAAGAAAAATGGCCAGAAGCTACTCATTGGTCATTACATTCTCACAATAGTAGAGGAATGGCTGTAACTTCTCACTATGCAGCATTACGAGCCCTTGGTCCAGAAGATGATTTAGCTCTTGATGGAACAATTGGTGGTTTCGGTGGTTGCCCTTATTGTGGTAACGGAAGAGCCACAGGTATGGCTCCAACTGAAGATACAATGCATATGATGGAAGATATGGGTATTGATACAGGAGTAGATTTAGATAAATTAATCGAGACTGTATGGATGGCTGAAGAAATACTAGGAAGACAGTTGTGGGGACATGTTTCAAGAGCTGGACCCAGACCTTCGAATGGTATTGATGGAAGAAATGTTAAGACCAAGGTATACGATATGAATGCTCCTTTCGTAGAGACATTGGAACAAACCAAACATTTCAAACTTGGTTCAAAGGCTTACGAAGGTGGAGTCTATCCATGGCGTGAACCTATTGCAAGTCCATATAAAGATAGGCTTGATAAAGGATTGCCAGTTTTTGAGGTAGATGGTGATTGGCCTTGGAAAGAAGATTGGTTCCCAAAACCATCAAATTAATCGAATAGATTATAATTTGTAGAGCGAACTTCAATATTCTGAGGTTCGCTCTATAATTTTTAGGACATGAGGGAGGAGATTTGTTACCTTTAAATGATGTATTAATATTAGAAATAGGTTCAAGTATATCTGGCTCATATTGTTGTAAAATTTTAGCTGATTATGGTGCTAATATTGTGAAGATAGAAACAATAGACGGTGATTCTATTAGAAACGAAGAGCCATTTATTACAGATTCTTCAAATGATGATCATAGTACTCTTTTTTTGAGTTTGAATACAGGGAAAAAAAGTATCTCAGTTGATTTTGATAATGAAAAATCGATAGACATTATTGTTCAACTAGCGCAAAAAGCAGATGTTATCATAGATGGTACTACACCAGGATTTCTTGAAACAAAAGGCTTAATCTTTTCAGATTTATTAGAACGCAACCCTAGTCTAGTAATTACTTCAATAACACCATATGGTCAAAGTGGTCCAAATAGTAATTGGGAGTGGTCCCAAATAAGCTTGGAAGCTTTTGGTGGCAATATGTATGTTAGTGGTGATTATGATGGGGAACCTATGTCATTTGGTGTTCCATTATTTCAATATGTGGCAGGCCAGGTAGCATTAAGTTCAACAATGATGGCACTTTTATGTGCTGATCGTATTGGAGGCCAATATATTGATGTAAGTATTGCTGAAGTAGTTACTTCATGTATACCCTATGCTTTACAATATTATACCTATACAGGAGCTGTTTGGGGTCGTGGGCCTAAAGATCGATTGTTATTTGGTGTAGACTTATGGCCAGCTAGTAATGGCCATGTAGGTCTTTCAGTAATTCGGAGTACAGATTTCGAAGAAATTGCAGCATTTTTAGGTGTTCCTGAAATGTACGAAGAAAAATTTTCAACACCACAAGGTCGGGAAGAAAATTATGAAGAGCTAAAATCTTTATATTTGAATCGACTGCAAGAAATAGATAAAGATGATTTTTTTCATGAAGCTCATGCTTGGCGCCTGATGGCTAGTAGAGAATTAAATCCCAAAGAGTTATTACAGTGTGAACAATTAATTGAAAGAAATTATTTCACTAATATTGATCATGGAACATTATCAGGATTGCCTCATGTTTCAAATGTATTAGGTTTAAATACAACTAAAGGTATACCTACAGAAGGTTCTCCATCGCTTGGTCAGCATTCAGAATATATTTTATCAACTATTCTTAATTTCGAATCTGATGTTATTCGAGATATGAAAGATAAAGGGGTGATTAAATAACAATGAATGATAAACTACTACCGTTACAGGGTGTAAGAATAATAGAAACATCAGACATACTGGCTTTGCCAATGGCAATGAGTATACTAGGTGATATGGGTGCTGAAATAATTCATGTGGAATATGCACAAAGACCGAACTTTTATAGGTTTTTAGGTCCTTTCCCTGAAGGAGATCCTGGTATAAATTGGCATGATCGTTCAGGCGCTTTTAATGGATCAAATAGAAGTAAGAAAAGTTTTACCTTAAACTTGTCAGAAGATAGTGGACGTGATTTGTTCAAACATTTGGTATCTATCTCAGATATTGTGGCAGAAAACTTTTCTGCTAGAGTTATGACAAATTTAGGTCTAAATTATGAACAATTAAAAGAGATAAAGCCTGATTTAATTATGCTTTCTAATTCTGGATATGGACACACTGGGCCTTGGAAAGATTATGTAGGAATGGCACAAGTGATAGAGGCAGCAACTACTTCACATCTTACTGGATTTTCTGATAAAACTCCGAGTAAAGCGGGACAGTCAATTATGGATCTAGTTGTTGCATGGAATATAGTAAGTGCAATCAATATGGCTTTATTTCATCGAAATAAAACGGGAGAAGGTCAATGGATTGATCATTCAATGCTTGAAGCTTGCACCCCCATAATTAGCTCTCCATTGCTAGATGTTGCATACAATGATAAGTATATTCAAAGGAATGGGAATCGTCATAATACCTATGCTCCGCAAGGTTGTTATCCGTGCAAGGGTAATGATGATTGGTTTGTTTTAACTATTAAATCAGATGATGAGTGGGGGAAATTTTGTGATTTAGTGAATGATGAAAGTTTATCAGCAAATAAGTATCCAAAGAATATTGATCGCATGACGAATCATGAAGAAATTGATAATCAAATTAAAAACTGGAGTCAAAATTTATCTAAACAAGAAGTTGTTGAAAAACTGCAATCTATAAATATTGCAGCTGCCCCTGTTAATAATTCAAGAGATTTATTACTTGATAAACAATATAAACATCGAGAATTCTTCGAACAGGTAGATCATTTCGAAGAAACTAATATAGGTAAACGTATATATTCTGGTCTACCATTTAATATGAGTAAAACAAATGGATTTATTCAAAATCCCACTGCTCCTCTTGGGTTTCATAATACCTATGTATTATCGGAATTATTGGGGCTCGATGAAGATAATATTCTAGATCTTGAAGACGATGAAGTAGTATCTGAATATAAAAGTGGTACGGAAGTACAGGATATGCGTGTTGGAAACATGCCTGCTGGTTATAAACCAGCTTCTCCTTCAAATCAATCACTTATCGATAGAGGAGATGTGAGAGAAGATGATACAAATTATAAAAATATTATTGAAGAGTTTTGATAAAATAGTGATAAATTGTGAATGATCAAATTTTTTCTGGACTTAATCCTGAACAACAGGATGCTGTTAATACAACAGATGGGCCTTTATTGGTTTTAGCAGGTCCAGGTAGCGGTAAAACACGAGTTATAACCCATCGTATTTCTCATTTAATTAGTGAAGTGTCTATTAAATCACAAAATATTTTGGCGGTAACCTTTACCAATCGTGCTGCTAATGAAATCAAAGAACGTATAAATAATATGGTTATGAGCAGAGATGCTTTTAATATTCGATGTGGAACATTTCATAGCCTTTGCGTTTATATATTGAGGCAACACGCGAACTTTATTGGGTTGAATCAAAATTTTGTTATTTATGATGATAGTGATCAATTACAGGTTATAACAGAATCATTAAAGGAATTACAGATTGATAATAAAAGATTTCCTCCTCGAGCCTTATTAGCTTCAATATCAAAACATAAAAGTAATTTAATCCCTTATGAAATTTTGAGTGGGGCAAGTCAGAACTTTTATGATGAAATCGTATCTAGAGTATATGAAACTTATCAAAAAACTTTAAATTCTAATAGTGCTTTGGATTTTGATGACCTTTTAATGAAGGCAGTTCAATTATTACAAAATTCGAAAGAAACACATGACTACTATAGTAATAAATATGAACATCTGATGATTGATGAATTTCAAGATACTAATATAGCTCAATACACTTTAATGAAATTATTAGGCAATAAGTATGAAAATATATGTGTGGTGGGCGATCCAAATCAATCAATTTATTCATGGAGAAATGCAGATATTAGAAATATATTATCTTTTCAAAAAGATTATCCAAATGCAAAGGTTATTCATCTTTCTCAAAATTATCGATCTACCCAAAATATATTAGATGCAGCTTCTAAGCTTATATCTTCCAATGATACAAATATTAACAATAAACTATGGACTAATAATGGTACTGGTGAATCTCTGATTATAGATGAAGGATATTCAGAAAAAGAAGAAGCTGAAAAAATTATTCATGAAATACAACGTTTGGTAAAGATAAAAAAATACAAATGGGATGAATGTGCAATTATGTATAGAGTAAATGCGCAATCACGCGTAATTGAAGAAGCCTGTCTTTCGAATAAAATCCCATATAAAATTATAGGTGGTATTAAATTCTATAGCAGAAAAGAAATAAGGGATGTGATTTCTTATCTAAAGGTTATAGCAAATCCGGATGATGATATTAGTATTGCTAGAATAATGAATGTTCCTCCAAGAGGAATTGGTGCTACTAGTTACAATAAATTAGTCGATTTCGCTAAAAATAATAATAAGACCATCTATAAGACATTGTGTACATTTAATAGTTCAGAAGAATTACAACAATCAGTTGGATTAACACGACGTGCTGCTATAGCTATAGATGGTTTTTCTAATTTGTTAAAAAACATTATTGCTGAGTCATTAGATACAAAACCTTCTGAAATCATTCAAAAAATTATAACTGATGTGGGCTATCAATCATATTTACAACAGGATGAGACAAATGGTCTTGATCGTTTAGAAAACGTAATGGAGTTAAAAGGCCTAGCATTACAATTACATGAGACTGAAGAAATAACATCAATGACAGATTATTTAGATAGAATAGCTTTAGTTAGTGATGTAGACGGATTAGATAGAAATGAAAATTCTATAACTTTAATTACTTTACATCAATCGAAAGGACTAGAATTCCCAGTTGTTTTTATAGCAGGTATGGAGGAAGGATTATTACCTCACATAAGAAGTATGGAGGATCCAGTACAGTTAGAAGAAGAGAGGAGACTTTGTTATGTTGGGATTACACGTGCAGAAAAATTATTATATTTATTGAGAACATATAAAAGATATGGTTTTGGTCAAGGAAGTCAAACTAGTATACCATCACGTTTTCTTTCAGATATTTCAGATGTAAGTATACAAAGTTTAGAAAAAAATAATCCTAATTCACGTAAAGACATAACGACGCTAAAAACAAATATTAATAATAGCCAACAGGAAATTCAGTTATTAGATCCTATGGAAATTGGAACAAAAGTCATTCACAAAACTTTTGGAGAAGGTATTGTTTTGTTATGTACTGAAAGTGGAAATGATTTTGTGATTGATGTTCATTTTAGCTCTGCAGGCAAAAAGAAATTATTGATGAGTTTGGCTAACCTAGAAATAGTTGAGAAATCAAAATAATTTTGTTTGACAAAAATTTGAATATACCATAAAATAGGAGTTTATATTTTATAAAACAGGCTTATCATATCATATATAAGTTTCCAAAATAACTGGGATATCCCATTTTCTTTTTGCCATTCCTCATGGAATGGTATTTTTTACATTCAATAAGGAGTGTGTTTCATATGGTTGCTATTGAACCTTCTGCCAATATTAAGCGTATTGAAAATAGTTTTGCTTCTAGCACCTTAGAGGCTAGTGTGCCCAATTTAATTCAGGTATTAAGTCAATCCTTTGAATCATTTAAAACTGAAGGAATGACTGAATTATTAAATGAAATTTCCCCGATTGAAGACTTCAATAACACTCGTTATGAGTTAAATTTCGTTGGTCACGAGTTTCGCGAACCTAAATATAGTGAATCAGAATGTAGAGAATTAGAAAAAACTTATGCTTCAGCCCTATATGTTACTGCGCAATTGAAAATTAAGCAGACCGGAGAAATCAAAGAGAATCAAATATTTCTTGCTGATATACCATTTATGACAACTAATGGGACATTTATTATTAACGGTGCTGAACGCGTTGTAGTGAGTCAGCTTGTAAGATCCCCAGGGGTATATTTTACCGTTGAAGAAGATCCTGTTACAGGAAGAAAAATGGGAAATGCAAAATTTGTTCCATATCGTGGTGCATGGTTGGAATTTGAAACAAGTTCAAGGGATATCATATCTGTAAAAGTAGATAGAAAAAGAAGAATACCTGTAACCACTTTTTTGCGAGCTATTGGTTTTGATTCTCCTCAAGCTATTTTAGATGAATTTAAATCTTTTGATACAGATACAGATCACACATACATCAAAACAACTCTTGATCGTGATCCTAATGCGATTGAGAGAAAAGATGCCTTAATTGAATTATATCGACATATAAGACCAGGGGAACCCCCAACTTTGGAAAACTCTGAGGCTATGTTGCATAATTTATTTTTTAATCCAAGAAGATATGACTTAGGTAGGGTTGGAAGATATAAAGTAAACAAGCGTTTAGGCAGTGATTATAATATTGAAGATAAAACCCTGACAAAGTCGGATATTATTGCAGTGGTTAAGAAAATTCTAGATATTAATAATGGTCGTGAAACTCCAGATGATATTGATCATTTGGGTAATAGGAGAGTTCGAGCTGTTGGTGAATTAATTCAAAATCAGTTACGTGTTGGTCTCGTTAGAATGGAACGTGTTGTTAAAGAACGTATGACGATTAATGATCCAGAAACTACTACACCTTCATCATTAATTAACCAACGACCAGTTGGTGCTGCAGTAAGAGAATTTTTTGGAGGATCTCAATTATCACAATTTATGGATCAAACGAATCCTTTAGCAGAGTTGACTCATAAGAGAAGACTTTCAGCGTTAGGTCCTGGCGGGTTATCAAGAGAAAGAGCAGGGTTTGATGTCAGAGACGTGCATCATTCTCATTACGGCAGAATATGCCCTATTGAAACTCCTGAAGGACCAAATATTGGTTTGTTGGGTTCTCTAGCAACTTATGCCCGAACTAATGAATTCGGTTTTATTGAGACTCCTTATAGAACAGTTGTTCATGAATTACAATCTCATGATGGTGAATTGATTGGGAGAACAATTAACGAACCTGTCAGGGACGATCAAGGTAAAACTATAATTCGAAAGGGTTCTGTAGTTACAAATAGAACTTTTGCTAAATTAAGTTCATTACCTGAAATGAACATAAAGGTACAGGCTTATGTTACGGATAAACCTGAACATATACATTATCTCTCTGCAGACGATGAAGAAAAGTTCGTAATTGCTCAGGCAAATGCCGTTCTTGATGAAAAAGGACAAATTTCAAGTGAAAAAATTGAAGTCCGAAGAGGTGAGGATTTCGCAATTGAAAGTCCTGATCAGATTGATTATATGGATATTTCTCCAAAGCAAATTGTTAGTGTTTCAACTGCCTTGATACCTTTCTTAGAGCATGATGACGCCAATAGAGCGTTGATGGGTTCAAATATGCAGAGACAAGCAGTTCCATTGCTGAGACCAGATGCACCAATTGTTAGTACCGGTATGGAAAGAAGAGTTGCGATTGACTCAGGTCAAGTAGTAATTTCTGATGTAGATGGTGAAGTTACAGTATGTGGAAGTGATTATATAGCCATACGAGATAACCAAGGTAAGGACTATGAATATCAATTAAGAAAATTCTTTAGGACAAATCAAGGCACTTGTATGAATCAAAGACCTATTGTTTTTAAAGGCGATAAAGTTTATGCAGGTCAACCAATAGCAGATTCTTCATCTACTGATGGTGGAAGACTCGCCTTAGGACAAAATGTTTTAGTCGCATTTATGAGCTGGGAAGGGTATAACTTCGAGGATGCAATAATTGTAAGTGAAAGATTACTCCAAGAAGATAAATTTACTTCTATTCATATTGAAAAGCACGAATGTGAAGCTAGAGATACTAAAATTGGTCCAGAAGAAATTACAAGAGATATACCAAATGTAGGAGAAGAAAGTCTTCGGAATTTAGATGAGGACGGGATAATTATGCCCGGAGCAGAAGTTGGCCCTGGCGATATATTAGTTGGTAAAATTACACCAAAAGGTGAAACAGATCTAAGTGCAGAAGAGAAACTGCTAAGAGCTATTTTTGGAGAAAAAGCCCGAGATGTTAAAGACTCTTCTTTACGAGTTCCCCATGGTGAAAGAGGTAAGGTCACAAAGGTTAGTATATTCAGTAGAGACAATGGTGATGACTTACCAGCTGGAGCTAATAAATTAGTAAGGGTTTGGATTGCTCAGACAAGAAAAATTTCTGTAGGAGATAAAATGGCTGGTCGTCATGGTAATAAAGGGGTTATTTCCAGAATTATGCCTGTCGAAGATATGCCATATACCGCCGATGGTACTCCAGTTGATATAATTTTGAATCCATTAGGTGTTCCATCTAGAATGAACCTTGGTCAGGTTTTAGAAACCCATTTGGGTATGGGGGCGAAGGGAATGAATTTTGATGCAGTAACACCTGTATTTGATGGCGCAAGTGATGTCGGAATTCAGGATACATTAGCAAAATCTTGGTTTGTTACTGAATCAGGTTGTATACAAAAACACGGATCTATAGATCTTGATTTATTAAGAGACTGGTTATCTGAAAGAGGATATAACTATGAAGATATTTATCGAGAAGATATAGTAGGATTAGCCACTGAAGCTTGTCATCGTATCTGGCTAAATAGTCGTAATATACCTACTGAAGGTTTGTCCAGAGAAGACTTGAACGACAAAATTAGAGATTTGAATGCCAAGCATGATGATGTTCCACCTACTTTTGGAAAAACCAAACTCTACGATGGAAGAACAGGTGAAGCATTTGATATGCCAGTGACTGTAGGTTGCGTATATATGCTTAAACTCATTCACTTAGTTGAAGACAAGATACATGCTAGATCTACAGGCCCATATTCGTTGATAACACAACAACCTCTTGGAGGTAAGGCTCAATTTGGAGGCCAAAGATTCGGAGAAATGGAAGTTTGGGCTCTGGAAGCCTATAGCTCAGCTCATAATTTACAAGAAATGTTAACAGTTAAATCTGATGATGTATTAGGTCGAGTAAAAACATATGAATCTATTATTAAAGGTGAGGATATAGTACAACCTGGAATTCCAGAATCATTCAATGTTCTTTTGAAAGAATTACAAAGTTTGGGTCTGTCAGTTGAATTACTGCGAGAAGCAGACCAACCTTTCGGACTATTAAATGAATATGATGAAGCAGCCTTACTTGATATGGATATAGAAACCGATCAAATTATTCCAAGTTTTGAGGATGATGATATTGCATCTAATTTGGATACTGCTGGCAATTTGGCAAATTTGAAAGATCGAGATTTTATTGATTCTGTAGATGTTGAAGAAGAACTTTAGATATCGGCAAATTTAGTATCAATTTGCATATATAAATACACAAAGAGGTAGAAAAAAGGATGACAACTGAAACTCCTGAATTTAATGCGGTAAAGATAGGTATAGCATCTCCAGAACAAATTTTGAACTGGTCTTATGGAGAAGTAACCAAACCTGAAACAATAAACTACAGGACTTTGCGTCCAGAAAAAGACGGCTTGTTCTGCGAAAAAATATTCGGTCCAACTAAAGACTGGGAATGTTATTGTGGTAAGTATAAAAAATTACGTTATAAAGGCGTAATTTGTGATCGTTGTGGAGTTGAAGTTACACGAAGTAAAGTTCGTAGAGAAAGAATGGGCCATATAAAATTAGCAGCACCAGTTGCTCATATATGGTTCGCCAAAGGGTCTCCCACACGCTTAGGTTTATTGTTAGATATATCACCAAGAAATTTAGAAAGAGTTTTATATTTTGCTCAATATATTATTACATCAATAGATCAAGAATCTTTAGATTTATTGTTAAGTGATATGCGTGAACAGGAAGAACAAATAGAGCAAAATAGTATGGAGGCAATTCTTGCTGCGGTAAATAATTATATTGATCATAATAAATTAGAATATGGTGTATTTGATCAATCAAATATCGCAAAATTACTTGCCGTTTCAGAATCAGACGATGATAAAGAGTTGGTTAAAATTTCTCAAATCGCAACGGAAATTAAAGCAAGTTTTGAAACTTCTTTAGCACAAATTAAAATCAAAATAGACGACATTGAGCAAGTAGCACTTATGCAGCTTCTTACAGAAAATCGATATCGTGAACTTAGAGATTCACTAGGAGATAGGTTTACTGCTGCCATGGGGGCAGGTTCAATCATGGAAATTTTAGAAGGTATTGATCTAGATGTTCTCAGAGATGAACTAGCTGAAGAAATAAAAGTAACAGCAGGACAGAGACGTAAAAAGGCTGTTAAAAGACTAAGAATTGTTGAATCATTTCGTCGTAGTGGAAATCGTTCAGAGTGGATGATAATGACTGTTTTACCAGTACTACCTCCAGATCTACGACCAATGGTACAACTTGATGGTGGCCGTTTTGCTACTAGTGATTTAAATGACCTGTATAGAAGAGTAATAAATCGAAATAATAGATTAAGAAGATTATTAGAACTTGAAGCTCCGGAAATTATTGTTCGTAATGAAAAAAGAATGTTACAGGAAGCCGTAGATGCTTTAATTGATAATGGTCGACATGGAAGAGCTATTGCTGGTAGTCATAATCACAAATTAAAATCATTATCAGATTTGTTAAGAGGAAAACAGGGACGGTTTAGACAAAACTTACTTGGAAAGAGAGTAGATTACAGTGGAAGATCTGTAATTGTTGTTGGCCCTGAATTAAATATGCATCAGTGCGGCTTACCAAAAAAAATGGCATTAGAATTATTTAAACCTTTTGTGATGAATCGATTGGTTATGGAAGGCCATGCACATAATGTGAAAAGTGCAAAAAGAATGGTAGAAAATGGTAGAGAAGAAGTTTGGGATATTTTAGAAGAAGTAATCTCGGGTAGACCTGTTCTTCTTAATAGAGCTCCTACATTACATAGATTAGGTATTCAAGCTTTTCAGCCAGTATTAGTAGAAGGAAGTGCAATTAGGTTGCATCCGTTAGTTTGTACGGCTTTTAATGCCGATTTTGATGGAGACCAAATGGCTGTACATGTACCATTATCAGAAGAAGCGGTTAGAGAAGCTAGCGAAATTATGCTTAGTACTCACAATATGTTACGACCAAGTTCTGGAGAACCAATTGTATCACCAACCTTAGATATAGTACTCGGTTGCTATTACCTCACACATTTCGAAGATGATACAGAACATACAAATAATAAATATTTGAGTCCAGAGAGTGCTAGGCAGGCATATGATGCAGGTTTAATTGAGTTACATGATTTGATATCGATTAAAGTAGAAGATGAATGGATTGATACGACTGCTGGGAGAATAATATTTAATGAAATTCTTCCAGAAGAATTATCCTTCAGGAATGTTGTAATGAATTCAGACAATTTAGGAGAATTGATTAACGAATGTTATGCAGAGTTAGGAAACCTAAAAACAGCTGAGATATTGGATTCAATTAAAAAAATTGGATTTGGTTATGCCACAAAATCTGGTACTACAATTTCAATAAATGACATTACAATTTCACCTAAAAAACAGGCTTTGATAAATCAAGCAACTGAAGATGTTGATGAAATTGAAGAAGAATATCTAAATGGGTTGTTAAGCGATGAAGAACGCTACCAACGATCAATAGCTATATGGACAAAAACTAGCGATGATATGACAGGTGTAATAAGAGAATCTTTACCTGGCTATGGTGGAGTTTATATGATGGCAAATTCTGGTGCTAAAGGTAACTTGGCCCAAATTAAACAAATGGCAGGTATGCGTGGTTTAATGAGTAATCCTCGTGGAAGGATTATTGAATTACCAATTAAATCAAGTTTCCGTGAAGGTCTTTCTGTGCTGGAATATTTTATTTCAACACATGGTGCTCGAAAAGGATTGACAGATACAGCTTTGAGAACAGCTGATAGTGGATATTTAACTAGAAGGCTTATTGATATTTCCCAAGATGTCATTATATTGCATGAAGAATGTGATGCTACAGAAGGTTATTGGATTGAAGATGAGCCTGATAATCCATTACGTCCTCCTTTTGAGTATAGAATTACTGGAAGAGTTGTATCTGAAAAAGTAACTCATCCAGATACTGGAGAAATTTTAGCTGATGAGTTAGTTACTATCGATAGATTAATGGCAAAGTCAATTCTTGAATCCGGGGTAAAACGGGTTCAGGTACACTCTCCTTTAACTTGTACTTGTTGGCGTGGTATATGTCGAATGTGTTATGGACAAAGTCTAGCTACGGGTCAAACTCCACTTATTGGTGAATCAATAGGAATTATTGCTGCCCAAAGTATTGGGGAACCAGGAACACAGCTTACAATGAGAACATTCCATACAGGAGGAATCGCTGGTGATGATATAACTTCAGGGTTACCTCGTGTAGAAGAATTATTTGAAGCTCGAGTTCCAAAAGGTGTTGCAACTTTAAGTGAGATTGATGGAATTGTTGAAATAGTCAATGATTTAGAAGTTCGACGTATTGTTGTAACTGATGAACGAGATGTTGATGAAGAGTATATTCTTCCTGAAGACTACAAATTTATTGTTAAAAATAAACAATCAATTGAATTAGGTGACATATTAGCAGAATATAAACCAAAGAAATCTTCTAAGAAACCTGCGGATGATTCTGAAGAAAATTTACCTTTGATTGCTAAAATTTCTGGAATTGTAGAATTAAATAAGACTTCTATAAAGCTGAAATGGAAAGAAATACAAAGACGTGAATATTTAATTCCACTTTCTGCTAGTTTAAATATAACAGACGGTGAGGTTATTACTGCTGGTACAGCTTTGACAGTAGGTCCTCAAAACCCTCAAGATATATTGCGTATTTTAGGTAGAGAAGCAGTTCAAAAATATCTTATCTCTCAAGTACAAGCAGTGTATCGATCTCAAGGAATCACAATTAATGATAAACATATTGAGATAATTGTTCGTCAGATGTTAAGAAAAATTCGAGTTGATCAGGCAGGAGACACTGAACTTTTACCAGGCGAAATGATCGATCGATTTGTCTTTGAAGAACAAAACAGAAAAATCGTTGAAGAAAATGGCAATCCTGCTATAGGTAGTCCGGTTCTTCTCGGTGTTACTAGAGCTTCTTTAAATACTGAAAGTTTCCTTGCCGCTGCATCTTTCCAAGAAACTACAAGAGTATTAACTGAAGCAGCAGTGAGCGGGTCTACAGACCCCTTACTTGGACTTAAAGAAAATGTAATTATTGGTAGATTAATTCCTGCCAGACTGGATATATCGGAAGAAGGTCGTGAAAGATACAATCTTCCTTATTACGATGACAGTATTTCAGTTTCAAGCTCTGATGAGGATAAAGATTTAGCAGAAAGCTTGTCTATAGCTGATGATATTATTTCTTCTGATCCATTTGCGGCTGTACAAATCGAAGACGTGGATGGGGTAGATTTTCTATCTAGTGGTTTCCAAGTGGAAAATGAAAATACTGATGAATCAAAAGAGGATTCGTAATTTCTAGAAATATCCTTATTTCAGACTCTTATCTACAATATGATATAGGTAATAACTATAACTATTATAGTTATCATGGTCTTGATTAATATCTGATATGGGTAGATAATACTGCTTTCTCAAAAAATTAATTTGTAAAGATGATGTTTTTAAGGAAGTGAGGTTTATATGTCTACTACAGAAAAATTAGCTAAATTTGTTATTGAATCAAAATTTGATAGCTATCCTGAAGAGGCTTCAAGCCAAATAAAAAAATCTATTTTAGATGGGATAGGTACATGTTTAGAAAGTACGATTCGTCCAATAGGTAGGATAATCAGTGAATTTACAGAAGAATTGGGTGGAAACGCAGATTCTCGATTATTAGGTAGTGGAATTGAAACCTCAGCAGTAAATGCTGCTTTTGCAAATGGTGTATTGACTCATGGAGCCGATTATGACGATAGTGGTAAAGGTTTCGGTCATACAGCATGTGTTTTAATGCCAACAGTATTAGCCCTAGGGGAACAATATAAACTTAGTGGTAAATCTATAATGGATGCATTTACAGTTGGTTTTGAAGTTGGATCAAAAGTTGGTTTAAATATTGGTGCTGACCATTATGAGAGGGGTTGGCATAAAACTTCAACTATGGGAGCACTTGGCGGCGCTGCCGCAGCAAGTAGAATTCTAGACTTATCAGTAGATGAGACAAGAGCAGCTCTAGGAATAGCAACTTCAACTGCTTCAGGCGTTCGTGCAAATTTTGGTTATATGACTAAACCGTATCACCCAGGCAATTCTGCTCGTGGAGGTATTGTTTCAGCTATGCTTGCTAAGAAAGGGTTTAGTGCAAACCCATCTTCTATTGAAGGCCGTCATGGTTATTTTGCAGTTTTTGGAGATCTACAAGCAAATTTAGATGGTGTTACTGAGAATTTAGGAAACCCATTAGCTATATGTAATGCAATACGAATTAAGCCTTGGCCGTGTTGTGCAGGAACTCATGCTGCTTTGACATGTTTGGAGGAGATAAGTGCAGAAACAAAGATCAATCCAGATGATATTGCTGAAGTTGAGGTATTAATTAGCCAAGAACCATTGGAAATAGCACCTAATATGTGGGATCCTCAAACTGGTTTTAATGGCAAATTCAGTCTTTGGTATGTAATTGCCGCGTATTTACTGGATAATAAATTAGACATCAATTCATTTAGTGATAGAAAAGTATTAAGATCAAAAGCCCAAGATTTAATTGGCCGTATCAATATTAAACAACATAACGATTTTGCTCATTTACCATCTCGAGCTATAGAGTCTGCTAGATTTAATGAAATAAGTATAAAGATGAATGATGGAACGGTATTGTCACACAGAGTTGAAATTGGTCGTCATTTACAAGGTGAGGACGTTAAAACTAAATTTCGAGATAATGCTAGACTTGCAGGTCTAAGTAAAGCACAAATAGAAAGACTTATTGGGTTAATTGATAATTTAGAAGACGTTGAAGATGTTACATCCATAGTGGATGCTTCTATAGCAAATGTAGCTACAGGTATTGATTAGAAACTAATAATACAATCATACATTTCTTTTAGATTTAGGATTAATTGCTATAATAGAAAAATGAAATATACAAAAGAGACTATTACAGGTTCTTTCTTGCGTGAGTTTGGGATTTCATCAAAAACTTTAGAACACACGCGAATTATCTTAGTTCGATACATTCCTTTCCCTGCATTTACATGGCCATCTATATTTGGAAATCCTGTTGTTTTTATCTCTGAGAAGAAACTGAAATTTAATAAAGAAAAACAAATAAAAGATAAGAAAAGCCTCGCTTTTGTATTGTATCAGTATTGTCATGCTCATCAATTATTGGAATGGGGTTCGTTTCTTTATCTTTGGAGGCATTTTTATCATAGAATATTTTCGCGTAGCACACCTGTAAGACATTCGCATGTAGAAAGAGAATGTTATGCAAGGGTAGATGAATTGATGGCTTCTGATATGGAAATAAACAATTAGGTTTTTGTAAACTGTAAAGAAAATAGTGTAAATCAGAGTAGATACCAAGTATAATTTTGACGGTAGAATAAATTAAGGGAAAAGATATGATCAACATAGATTTAAATGGGAAAAAAGGTATAGTTTTTGGTGTTGCGAATCATAGAAGTATCGCTTGGGCTATATCACAAAAACTTTTAGATGCAGGAGCTGATGTTACAATTGCTTATCAAAATGAACGCTTCAAGTCTGGAGTCGAAAAACTCATAGACGGTTATAGTAATGCATCGTTAGAAGAATGCGATGTTTCAAGCGATGATTCGATTACAGATTTATTTTCTAATTTAAAAGATAAATATCAGAACATAGACTTTTTAGTTCATAGTATTGCTTTTGCTCCTAGAGAAGATTTAGCTGGTGATTTTTCTGAAACTTCTCGAGAAAGTTTTAATATAGCTTTAGAAATAAGCTCTTTTTCATTAATTTCTTTGGTCAATAACGCAACAAAATTAATGAAAAATGGCGGGAGTATTCTTGCACTTACTTTTCAGGCATCTCAATCTGTATACCCAGGATACAATGTCATGGGTGTAGCCAAAGCTGCTTTAGAAAATGAAGTAAAACAACTAGCAGCTGAATATGGTTCTAGAGAAATTAGGGTTAACGCGCTTTCACCAGGTCCTATGGATACGTTAGCTGCTAGAGGCATTCATGGATTTATAGATATGAAAAAGATTCACGCTGAAAAAGCGCCTTTAAAACGAAATATCACACATGACGAAGTAGGTAATGCAGCATTATTTTTATGTAGTGATTTATCGACAGGTATCACTGGTACAATTTTACCTGTTGATGCTGGCTATCACATAATGGCTGTATGAGTACTAAGAAACTAAAACTTAAACGTATTCCCGAGGGTAGATCTGGTCATTTTTCTATAATTCATCGTTATCACCCTCATCTATACTTCAATGGTAAATATATCCGCTACACAGGCGCTATGTTAATAGACAATGAAACAATGTGGATGAGTGATGGCCCTGAGGAACGTTTAACAATGTCCAGTGCTGTTCGGTGGTGTCCAAATAATGCAGATGTATTAATTGGAGGGTTAGGGTTAGGTATTGTTCCACGATGGTTAGAACAAAAAGCTAATTCTATAACGATAGTTGAATTTTCAAGAGATGTAATTAATCTTGTTTATGATTATATTAAAACAGCTAAGATGAAAATAATTCATGATGATATAAATAATTATTTAGATAAAACAGAAGAAAAATTTGATTTTGTGTATTTAGATACTTGGCCAGATTTAGACGCCAGTCGATTAGATGAAATTACTCACCTAAAAAAATTATCAAAAAATGTTTTAAAAAACGAAAACAGTCGTGTAATTTGTTGGGGTGAAAATGTTGTAAGGAAGGCAGCAACAAAGGTTTAATTAGTATTTTTGCGTTCTGATTGTCTTGCTCTTCGAATTTCACCAGCTCGTGCCAGAATAGCTCTATTAGATTCATTAACTTCCATATATTCCTTACGCCATTCGTGTGTGTGCCATGTATAAGGAGTTTGTATGGATGTTCTAGGAAACTTAGCTTCTTCCAAAAGAGTTAATGCCATCTTCGTAATTTCAATTTGCATTTCTGAGTCATATGGCAATCCAACTGGATTACCAAGAGGAAAATCTGAAAATATAAATCTTGGCACTCCACACTGTTCAACTATGTCTCGTGCTGACCCTATTATTACTGTAGGAATATTATTTTTTTCAAGATGTCTTGCAATCAAACTCACGGTTTGATGACATACAGGTCACAAAGGAACTAGTAGAGCAACGTCAACTTGGTCTAGTTGCATATAATTCAGTATTTCTGGAGCAACATTTTGATTAGTTTTCCTTTGAGAATAATCAGTAGGAGCACCATAAAAGTTTTTTGAAATTGATTTTATTACTCCTTCTTCTACAAGAGTTTTAAGATGATCTAATGGGAAAAATGTACCCAAATCATGAGTGTGCGTTGCTTTTTTATCCCATGATCTGTCCATTGTATAAAGTGCAGGAGGAGTAGGTGTTGTCGGAAAGTGATAAGTAGATCCGATTTGTAATATGCCAGGATCAAAATCAAGTGATATATCAGGATTTGGTAAAGATGCAGTAGTTACAAGGCCAACATTACATTCGGACAAAGGTTTAGTTAATTTTTGAAAAGGTACGTGGTCATTTACAGCCCATCGATAAGGGACTTCATAACCTTGTGCCGCATAAAAATGTCGTGACTTATCAATATATGAAACAGCTAATCTGTAGGCAGGATTAAATTGCTCATCATTCATAATTAATCTAATCCATATAGTTCTTTAATTTCAGGCACATCATGAAGTTTCAGAGCATTGATTGCATTTTTCCAACAGATTTTATCTAATACTTCATCTTTCCATGGGAGGGAGAAAAAGAAATTAGTATAATTTGTTAGGTTTAATAGAGGATATGCACTACCAAAAATAAATCTATCTGCTATACCCCAAGAACTATTCACTGCTTTAACCCAATCTTCAGTACCTAACATAGTCAAATAAGCATCAGGAGATACATATATATTATCTCTTCGCATGCTTGCAATAGTAATAATTTCTCTTATGTATGGATAATGGCCATGGCCACAAATTATTGTTAAATCTGGAAAATCATGTGCTACTTGATCAATATATTTAGGATGTGCATAGTCAATATTTAGTCCTCCTAATGGTCCAGATGTTTGGGGGCTAATTGCTATATCTAAATCAAGGCATTTTTGATATATAGGGTAAAGACGTGGGTCTGCTAGATTATCAGCATAATTTGGACCTCTACCAGGTTCAATAAATACAACTTTAAATCCTAGTTTTTTACAACGTTCTATTTCTTCTAATGGATCATGAAAAACACCCCATGCATCAATACCTGCACATGCTACAAACCTAGCAGGATTTTCCTTTTGGATTTGTGCTTGTTCATCATTAGAAGTTGTTCGTTCTGGAAATACACTATGACCTAAAGTCATACCTTTGTTCATTCCTGATACAGATACGGCTGTTGTTACTCCTGCCTCGTCAAGATCTCGAAAGAATGATTCTATAGAACCATCTTTAAATGCATTTATAGAATCATAAGCTCCACTATGCTGTGTGCGCTGTCTAAAGTAGTCGGATTGTGAAGCAGTTGTTAATCTACATCGCATATCAATAATTTTTGGTCTTTCAGATTTAGGTAGCATATTTGATCCACCACCCATGTCTTGGAATGCTAAAGTATTTTCATTTACCATTTTCCCCACCTTTTCATATTTTTGAATGTGTTCATAGTACAGCGATATAGAAACTTGGTACAAGCATAAAAGTCGTTCTTATTTAATATATGAATAAAACTGATATTCAATCTTGTTATTCGCACGATAGATCAGCTATAATTTTATAGTTTTAATCAATAATATTGTGGAGAATAAAATGAGTGATAACAAAAGAATAGAACGCGACTCAATGGGTGAAATGGAAGTCGATGCCGATGCATACTACGGAGCTTCTACACAACGAGCAGTTCTCAATTTCCCAATTAGTACTTTAAGATTTTCAAAAGAATTTAATAGTAATTTGGCTTTAATTAAAAAAGTTGCGGCTGAAACCAATATTGAACTGGGATTACTAGATGAAAAATTAGGAAAAGCAATAATTTCTTCTGCAGATGAAGTTATCGAAGGTAAGTTTGAAGATCATTTTGTTGTAGATATTTTCCAAACAGGTTCGGGAACTTCTACAAATATGAATGCTAATGAAGTTATAGCAAATCGTTCTGCAGAAATACTTGGAGCAGAACGCGGCTCAAGAGGTTTAGTTCATCCAAATGATCATGTGAATATGGGGCAGTCATCCAATGATGTTATCCCTACAGCTATTCATATAACTGCTGCTGCAGTTATATCACATTCATTAATTCCTGCTTTAGAAAAATTATCTGCTGTCTTGAAAGAAAAAAGTATAGAATTTTACGATATTATAAAAACAGGAAGAACTCACTTGCAAGATGCAACTCCTATCCGTTTAGGACAAGAATTTGATGGATATGCAGGACAAGCAGACAGATCGATAAAACGATTACAACATGCTTTATCAGAATTATGCGAAGTAGCTATAGGAGGAACAGCAGTTGGTACAGGAGTAAACACTCATCCAGAATTTGCTAGTTTAATAAGTCAAAAGCTGAGTAAGTATTTAAATTTAGAAATTAGAGAAACGAGTAATCATTTTCAGTCTCAAAGTACGTTAGATAATATGGTTGAAGCAAGTGGGGTTACTAAAACTATTGCTGTTAGTTTATTGAAAATTGCAAATGATATACGTTGGTTAGGATCCGGACCTAGAGCAGGATTTGCTGAAATTTCTTTACCCGAAGTGCAACCGGGTAGTTCTATTATGCCTGGAAAAGTGAATCCAGTTATTCCAGAGTCAGTTTGTCAGGTAGCCGCTCAAGTAATTGGGAATGATGCATCAGTGACTATTGCTGGTCAGTCTGGTAACTTTGAAATAAATGTTATGATGCCAGTTGCAGCGTATAATTTAATCCAATCTGTTACTTTATTAGCTTCGGTTATTGATAATTTTGTTGAGCAATGCCTTCGTGGAATTAAATCAACATCCGCGGGTCCTGACATGGTTGAAAAGGGGTTGGCAATATGTACAGGATTAGTTCCTAGAATTGGCTATGATGCTTCTGCAAAAATTGCCAAAGAAGCAGAAAAAACAGGTAAAACAGTAAGAGAAGTTGCTAAAGAGCAGACAGATTTAACAGATGAAGAGCTTCAAGAACTGTTAGATCCTTTTAAAATGACTGAGCCAGGCATTACAGGAGCACCTTCTGGAGGATAATTAAACCTATTTCAATTCAAAGAAATTAAATTTATTGGACTGGTGTAAAATATTATAAAATTAATAATAAACCAGGATAATATAACCACAAATTGATATCTTGTTTTAATTCTTTGTTTTATTTGAATACCAATGATTGGTATAGCTATAAGTAATGGCCACATAATTGGTAGGTAAAAAAATAATTTAGGAAAAGAGTATATTCCGAGTAAAACTATTAATGAAAATCCGATTAATAATTGATCTTTAATCGGTGGAAGATATTCTTTCCAATTATATAAATTCATCCATTTATTCATTTGGCTGATGCGTTACCTCAGATTCAATTGGAGGAGCTTCAGAGTCTAGTAATGTTATTAATTCTTCACCCTCAACTGTTTCGTGAGTTAATAAATGTCTTGCTAATTGAACCAACTTTGCTCGATTCTTACTTATCATACTATGTGCAAGGTCATAAGCTTCTGTAACTAGAGATTTTACTTCTTCATCTATTTGTTGAGCAATGTTATCACTGTAGTCTCTTTGTTCACTTATTTGTCTACCTAAAAACACCATTTCTTCTCTTTCACCAAATGTTCTTGGACCAAGATTTTCGCTCATTCCATAGCGAACAACCATATTTCGAGCCATTCTTGTTGCGTTTTCAAGGTCATTGCTAGCCCCAGTAGTAATTTTCTCGAATATGATCTGTTCAGCAACTCTACCACCCATAGCCATTGCCATCATGCTTTTAAACTGATCTAAACTATACATATGGCGATCTTCAGCAGGTATAGATTTAGTGTAACCTCCAGCCATTCCTCGAGAAACTATGGATACTTTTTGAACTGGATCGCAATCTGGTAGCAAATGTCCAACAATTGTATGTCCAGCTTCATGATAAGCTGTAATCTCGCGCTCTAAATGACTAATGATTCTACTTTTTCTTTCAGGTCCAAGTAGAACTCTATCGATAGATTCGCCAAATTCATCAAATGTGATCGATGTTTTTTTTCGCCTTGCAGCTAAAATTGCAGCTTCGTTAACTAAGTTGGCTAAATCAGCTCCACTAAACCCTGGTGTTTCTTTTGCTACGACTTCAAGATTTACATTATTGTCAATTGGTTTGCCTTGGGAGTGAACTTTTAATATTGCTTGTCTACCAGCGATATCTGGTAAATCTAAAGTAACACGACGATCAAATCTACCAGGTCGTAATAAAGCAGGATCTAGGATATCAGGTCTATTTGTAGCTGCGATTACGATTACATTACTGGTAGAATCAAATCCATCGATTTCAACGAGAATTTGATTTAATGTTTGTTCTCTTTCGTCATGGCCTCCACCTAAGCCAGCTCCTCGATGTCGTCCAACGGCATCAATTTCATCAACAAACACTATGGCAGGTGAATTTTTTTTTGCTTGATCAAATAAATCTCTTACTCTTGCTGCACCAACTCCAACAAACATTTCGACAAATTCACTACCACTTATTGAAAAGAAAGGGACACCAGCTTCTCCTGCGACTGCTTTAGCTAAAAGAGTTTTTCCTGTTCCTGGAGGTCCAACTAATAGTACTCCTCGAGGAATTTTTGCACCGAGTGATAAGAATCTTTCGGCATGTTTCAAAAACTCAACAACTTCTTCTAATTCGAGTTTGGCTTCATCTGCACCAGCAACATCCCCAAACGTGACTCCTGGTTTATTACCCAGAGAAACACGGGCTCGGCTTCGTCCGAAACTCATAGCCTGAGAACCTGTTCCTTGTGCTTGACGCATCATGAATAAGAGAATTGCACCGAAAAATATGAGTGGAAGAAAGTTTATTATGATACCTAGAAAATTAGAGACGCCACTCGCACCTTTGACTGTTATTTTTACTGTATTTGTGACTCCAGCATTTTGTAGAATATCTACCATACTAGAATCAGATTCTTTTCGTGATGTAAATTTTTGAGGAGGGTAGTCGTTAGTAGTTACCGTAAGATTATTTCCATCTACCGTTATATTTTCAATTCTATCATCCTGAGCTAAGGAAATTACTTCTGTAATAGCTATTTCAGATGAGGATTGATTCGATACCATAAGGTAAAAAACACCAATCACTATGAGCGCTATTCCTAAATATGCTCCAGTATTTTTGAGAAAACCTGATCCCATTTATGCTCCCATTCTTTTGAAAAAAGTTAAATACACCAATTAGTGCCATATTTTCAGGATTAGTGTATAATCATATTTTATACTATGTAATAGTTAAAATAAAGTGAGAAGCATTCTATTCCTAAACTTAACTAATTTCAATTGATTCAAATTTTATTTTAACATTAGTATATATATATTGTGACTGGAGGGTTTATATTTTGGGTGAGGGTTCAAATAATACTTTACAAGCCGTAATGTTTGATTATTTACAATCACAGAAAAGTGGAACAGTAGCTGAATCTGAGAATGCTATGGGACTTCTTTTACGATGGTTTGGTGAGGATAGGGATATTACTACATTAAGTCCAGTTGAAATAGAAGAATACTGCTCAAGCATAAATGATAATAATGTAGATTCTAGCGCCAGTATGAAAAGTTTAAAGAAGTTTTTTTCTACGTTATATAAAAATGAAACAATTGCTTTAGATTTGTCTCGATATATAAAAATTCGCAAAAGAAAGACAACCATTACTTCTTCTGGGCAAAGTCATGAAGAACAGTTTGATATGTTGACTCAAGAAGGCTGGAACAAATTAGAAGAAGAAGTAGAGGATTTAAAGCTAAGACGTGAAGATATTTCAGAGGATATACGAAAAGCTGCAGCAACAGGAGACTTCAGCGAAAATGCTCCCTTAGATGCTGCACGAGAAGCACAAGGAAAAAATGAAGGTAGGATTCGAGAAATAGAAGAAACTTTAAAAAAATCTCGAGTAATGGATTCTAAAAGCATAAAAAGAAGAGGAAAATCAGCTGCATTTGTTGGTTCTACTATCGTTCTAAAAAACAGGACTACAAACAAACAAAATTCATATATGTTAGTTGAATCTAGTGAATCTAATCCTAAGGAAGGGAAACTATCTATTCAATCTCCAATTGGAAGAGCTGTATATGGCATGTCAGCTGGTTCTGAGGTAGAAATTCAGCTTCCTAATGGAGAAGCTAACTTATTTTATTTATCAAGTATCAAATAAATTTATTGTATGAATACGTATTCTATTGCAGTCATACCAGGAGATGGTATAGGTTCTGAAGTAATTGATGAAGGGATCAAAGTTCTTAAATTATTAGAAGAACAAGAAGAGGTCACTTTTCAGTTTGAATATTTCGATTGGGGTTCTGATTATTATCGTGCAAATGGGTTGATGATGCCTGAGAGCGGTTTAGAATCTCTAAAGAATTTTGATGCAATATATTTTGGAGCAGTAGGTGATCCCGAAATTCCTGATCATATAACTTTAAATGGTTTGTTAATACCCATGAGAAAAGGTTTAGATCAATACGTATGCCTTAGACCGAATATTTTGTTCCCAGGTGTTGTCTCGCCACTTGTAAACCCCAATGTGGATTTAGTCGTGGTAAGAGAAAATACTGAAGGAGAATATGCCTCAGTGGGTGGGAATTTTAAACCAGATACCGAGGATGAAGTTGCAATCCAGACTGCAATCTTTACCAGAAAAGGAACTGAACGAATAATTAGATATGCTTTCGAGGTTGCAATTTCAAGATCTAAAACCCCTAAGTTAACTTCTGTGACTAAATCTAATGCACAAAGATATGGTATGGTTTTTTGGGATAAGGTATTTCAAGAAGTTGCATCAGAATATCCAAATGTTGAAACAGAATCGTTGTTGGTTGATGCCGCATGTATGGATTTGATACGTAGACCATCAGAGTTTGATGTAATTGTTGGTAGTAATTTATTCGGGGATATTTTATCCGATATAGCTGCTGTAATTACTGGTAGTATGGGTTTAGCTCCTAGTGCAAATATTAACCCAGAAAAACAGTTTCCTTCCCTATTTGAACCAGTACACGGAAGTGCACCTGATATTGTGGGTAAAAATATATCAAATCCTATAGCTGCTGTATTATCTGCAGGTATGATGCTTAGGCATTTAGGTGAATCAGAATTAGATGAAAAAATAATTAGATCAGTCTACCAGCTCATTGAAGATAAAAAAGTGTTAACTCCTGATCTTGGAGGAACAGCATCTACACAACAATTAGGTGATGAATTAGTTTCAATTTTATCTAGAATTTAACAATGACTCAATTTCATCAATATGGTGCTCAAGCCAGGCAACATTTGCATCTATTCTTTCCAAGGATTGTTGAAGAGTCCTATAAGCCGATTCAATCGGGTGATCATTAAAAAATCCTTGAACATTATCATAATCTGATTTTGTAAGTAAATTTCCAGTAATCCCGACAAGTCGCATCATTGCAAATCCACCAGATCCATATCTCTCGTCTAAAAGGGCCCAGTTTGATTTGATAAAGTCCCATGTAGCTTCTGCGCCGTTATTTCTATTAACTGACATGAGTGATAACAAGGAAACAGTATCTTGTGTTCTAATTTCATCACTTATACTCAGTTGCAATGTTTTATTGAATAACTCATCATTTTCAACTCTACATAGAGAGGCATACAACCGTAGCTTTTCTTCTTGTAATTGTTCTTTTCTAGCTCTATCTAAGATTAGATTATAAATACTTTTATCTCCTGTTTGCGCAGATAAATTATATACAATAGAACGTAGCTCTGGAGCTAAAGAAATTTTATCAGAGAAAAACTGTTCTAATAATTCTAATGATTTGTTAATGGTATCTCCATCTCCAAAACTTCCAAGAGAAGAGAGAATAGTTGTGCGCAATAAGGATTCTAAGTGCCCTTCATTTGGGCTTACTTCCCATCCGAGTTTTTCTCCGATTGGTTTTAGGGTTTCAACGCACATATTTTTATAGATTTTTCCCAATTCAGTTTTTCTCAGAAGTAAATCTATAGATCTCATGTTATTAGTTAAATCACTCCAAACTCCAAAATCTTTTTCGTTGTTATAGGACTTAATTAATTCTAAAAACACAGTCGCACTAATTTTACGTGCTTTTGCTAGGGCATAAGCATCAGATTGTATAGATAATCGGTCTGTTGGTTTTAATAATTGTTTATTTATTAATTCAGATAAGTTTTTCCAGTGTTCTTTAGGGTAGTTAACTCTATAGAAACCAGCAGTATCATAATTTACTTTCATAAAACCATTGTTTGTATCAGCTGCGGCATCAATGGTAGTTGAATTTGAATCAAGTATAAAAGAGTCTACTTTATCCATATTTTTCCCACTTACAATTGATATTGGTACTAACCATGTATCTGGTAAATTGGTTTTATTTGAATAGAGAAATCGTTCTTGATTTAAACTCAATCTAGAATCTGATTCCCATGTAATATTTATCACAGGATATCCAGTTTGTTTTGTCCAGCTTTCCATCATTGGAATAATTTCGGTTTCTGAAGCTTCTTGAATGCATTCCCATAAATTATTTCCTTCAGCATTAGAGTATTTGTATAATTGCATATATTGTCTTAAGCCATCTCGAAACTTGTCTTCGCCGACATATGTTTCTAGCATACGTATTATAGACGCACCTTTGCTGTAACTTATTGCATCGAATAATTGGTTTATTTCTGAAGGGTTATTTACTGCTTGAACAATTGGGTGAGAATTTTCCAAGCCATCTAAAGATAAGCCAGAGTTATAATCTGTATAGATAAATTGAGTCCACATGTTCCATTCAGGGAATAAGTGATCAATTGCTTTTGTAGCCATCCAGGATGCAAAGCTTTCATTGAGCCATAAATCATTCCACCATTTCATTGTTACCAAGTCTCCGAACCACATATGTGCCATTTCGTGAGCTACAATTTCAGCTATTCTTTGCTTAGTTGCAGGTGCAGAGTTTTTTTCGTCAAATAGCAATGCTACCTCTCTGTAGGTAATTGCACCCCAATTTTCCATAGCACCAGCTGCAAAATCAGGGATCGCCAAATGATCAAGTTTAGGTAAAGGATAATCAATTTGGAAATATTCGTTGTAATATTTGAGTAAATCTTTAGCAACTTGAAGTGCAAATTCTCCATGTATCACATTATGTTTTGTTGCCCATATATTAATTTCAACGTTATTTTCAGCAATAGTTGTACATTTATCAAGATCACCAATGATAAAGGCTAGAAGGTAGGTGGACATAATAGGTGTTTTATCGAAATATACTTTCTTGTAGTTATTTTCTGAAACTTCTTCTTTAGTAATTGGCATGTTTGAAATAGCTTCCATTTCTTTTGGTACACTTAACATTATTTCAAATGTGCTCTTGATTTCTGGTTCGTCCCAACAAGGAAAAGCTCTTCTAGCATCAGTTGGCTCAAATTGAGTACAAGCCATAATTTTCTGATTCCCATTTTCGTCTTCATATGAACTACGATAAAATCCATGCAATCTATCATTCAAAACCCCTGTAAACTCAACAGACAGTACGGCGTTTGATTCATTGATAGTATTCTCAAAACTTATTGTTACTTGTTCTTTTTCTTCGTTATATTCGAAGTTGTTAGAAGACAATATGCCTGAATCTGTAGAAATAGATGAATTTATCAAATCTAATTCAATTGCATTCATAGTAATTTGATTAGTAGGCTCGAATATTGATAATTCTATGATTACTTTGCCACTAAAGGTCATACTATTAAAGTTAGGTGTGAGAGATAAATTATAATTATTAGGTTTTATTTTATTCGATAGTTGGTATTCATTAGTAGTAGTCATTTTTTTCCTTTTAATTTATTTATTCTATCGAGATATGACCAATTTATAGCCTTGACCTCTTTCGGTGACTATAATTTTTGGTTTTGTTGGATCTCGCTCTATTTTTTGTCTGAGATGCTGAATATGTATTTTAGGTAAATATTTTGTATCGAGGTATTGTTGTCCCCATACTTTATCTAAGAGTTGTTCACTAGAGATGGGACGTCCAAGATTTTTAATCAGGTGGAAAAGGATATTATACTCAATAGAGGTCAATTTTGCTTGTTTTCCTCGAACTTTAACTTCTTTTGAATCAAACTCAACTGTTAGATCTTTTGTTTCAAAAGGAGTATCATTTTGGGCTAATGGAAGTGTTCGACTTCTTCTTATAACTGCTTGGATTCTTGCTAAAAACTGTATATAACTGAATGGCTTGATAATCCAGTCATCTGCTCCCCATTCGAGTCCTTTTACAACACTCCTGTCATCAGAATTATTTGAAAGCATGATAATTGGAACTTCGGAAAAGTATCTAATTTCTTTGCATAAGTAAAAGCCATTTTCTTCTTTTGGGGCAAGATCAATGATAACAAGATCTGGAAGTGTGTTTTTTATAAGTCTAACTGTGTCTTCTTGAGCAGTAGTTAGAGTAACTATTGCCTCAGGCCATCTAGTTTTAATGCATGTAGATATTTCTTCTGGGTCTTCTGAATGCCCATCTACGATTATTACTTTCATTTGTTAAATATCCCAAAATTTACTTAAATTACCAAGAATAATTGCAGCTTTAGTTGCGACAGTGGAAATAGAGTATATCATATACTGAGCAAAGGTTCCAAATCATGGTACAATTGCCTCTCTAGTGAATTAAATATTTGGGAGAGATTATGAGTAATTTAAATAATGCTAATATTCTAATGGATGTCATTAAGAATGCTAAACAAGATAACATCGCTCTTAAAACACCAGAAGGTATTACTTTAACTTATGCTAATGTTTTAAACCAAATTAATAGAATAAATAATCAGTTGCAAAATATTGGTGTTACTCCTGGAGACCGTATAGCAATGATTTTGCCAAACGCAATAGAAACAGTAATATGTTTCATCTCTGCAGCATCAGTAGGTACAGCAGCACCGTTAAATCCTGGATACAAACGTGATGAATTAGAGTTTTATTTGGATGATACAGATGCCAAAGTGGTGATTGTTCCTGAAGATTTTGATCACTCTAATTTAGACTTTTTAAATGGTGATGTGAATGTGGCAACAGTTGTTGTAACGGATGAAGGAGAAGTTTCCTTAAAAGATGTAGATGATACATCTTCTTCTGGAGTATATGCTTCTTCTGATGATGTGGCATTGGTTCTACACACTAGTGGAACTACAAGTCGACCTAAAAGAGTTCCATTAAAACACAGTAATTTATTATCCTCAATTTCAAATATAGCTGATACATATAATTTAAATAATAGTGATGTATCACTATGCGTTATGCCATTATTTCACGTGCACGGTTTAGTTGCTTCATTACTTTCAACATTAGCCACAAGTGGCACAGTTGTAATACCTTCAGGATTTAATCCTTTACGAATGAATCAATGGATTAGTGATCACAATGTTACATGGTATACCGCAGTTCCAACCATGCATCAAACTTTCGTTAATCGAATTAAAAGTCAAAGCAAAGGTGAAGATGCTCAAATAAATTCAGAATTACGATTTATTAGATCGTGTAGTTCTTCATTAGCGCCAATATTAATGGATGATTTGGAATCTATTTTTCAGGTACCAGTATTGGAAGCATACGGAATGACTGAAGCATCCCATCAAATGTCATCAAATCCATTACCTCCAAGCGATAGACTACCTGGTTCTGTCGGTACTCCTACAGGTATAGAAATTGCCATAATGGATGAAGAAGGTAACTTACTCGAGAATCATGAGCTTGGTGAAGTTGTAATTAAAGGAAAAAATGTAATTGATGCATATGAAGATAATCCTGAAGCTAATAGCACTGCATTTACTAATGGATGGTTTAGGACTGGTGATCAGGGAGTGATAGATGATAATGGTTATTTAAGTCTAACTGGAAGATTAAAAGAATTAATCAACAGAAGTGGTGAAAAAATATCACCGAGAGAAATTGATGAAGCTTTGATGGATCATCCAAACGTTGCTGAGGCAGTAGCATTTGGTGCTCCTAGTTCAGTTCATGGAGAAGAGCCTTCAGCTGCTGTTGTATTAAGTGAAGAAGTTTCTGAACAAGAACTGATTTCTTTTGTTCGGGAAAAGTTAGCTAATTTTAAATGCCCAAGAAGGATATATATTGTTGAATCAATTCCACGGACAGCAACTGGTAAAATTCAACGTCGTTTAGTAGCTGAAGAATTAGCTTCATCGTAATACTTTAAGGAAGACAAATATGAAGATTGCTATATATGGAGCTGGTGCTATAGGTGCTTTATTAGGAGCTAAACTTCATCTTAGTGGTGAAGACGTAACATTAATTGCGAGAGGTCCTCATTTACAAGCAATGCAAAAATCGGGTGTAACAGTTATTGAATCTGGAGAAACATATATCTCGCACCCTTCTTTGGCTGAAAATCCTAAAGATATTGGCCCAGTAGATTATTTATTTATCACTGTGAAAACCAACGGATTGGAAGCAATAGCAGAAAATATACCATATCTTTGTGATCAAAATACTGCTGTTGTAACTGCTCAAAACGGAATTCCGTGGTGGTATTTTTATGGTTTAGATACTAAATTTAAAAATACGAAACTTAATTCTCTAGATCCCAATAATATTATACATTCGAATATAGAAAATAAGAGAATAATAGGATGTATAGTTTATCCTTCAGCAATTATTTCTGAACCAGGCGTTGTAACTCATCTAGAAGGAGATCGATTCTCTTTAGGAGAACCTGATGGTAGTATTTCTGAAAGATGTAAAAACCTTTCTGCAGCATTAATTAAAGCTGGTTTTAAAAGTCCTGTTAGACCAAATTTACGAAATGAAATATGGGTCAAATTAATGGGGAATATAGCTATGAATCCTATTAGTATGATAACGAGAGGAAGTTTAAAAGATATTACTGAGAATGAAACTACAAGAGAATTTGCTCGTAATGTTATGTTGGAAGCAGAAACTGTAGCAACAACCTTAGGTGTAAAAATGCAAGTTACAGTTGATCAGAGACTTGAAGGTGCAAATAGTGTTGGAGATCACAAAACATCAATGTTGCAAGATTACGAACAAGGTCGACCAATTGAATTAGAAAGTATTATTGGTTCCGTTGTGGAACTTGCAGATATTTTACATATACAGGTTCCCAATATAAAAACTCTATATGGAATTTCAAAAATGCTTGCCATAAAGTCCGGTATTTATAAGTGATTAGGAGTTAATCGCATGGATAAAAATGATCAAATTAACAAATTTGTTGAATTTTCAAAAGAAATTATTAAAACCGAAGGAATCAATGAAGAAACTTTATCAAAAATTTCTAAAGAATTATCCAAACTTTCTAATATTGAAGATTTATTTAGGTTTGGTAATCATCGTGGAAGAGGTGCAAATGCAGCTGAATCGTATGTATTGTACGAAGATGCAGATCCCCATGGCCCAGTTCTCCAATTAGCAAAATTTGATGGACCTACTGCGATTCACAATCATGGAAGCTGGGGTGCTTTATGTGGTTATATCCGAGAACAGTACTACACACAGTGGATTGTGGAAGAGACAGATGATACTAAAGTTACGCAAACTCTTGATACTATAATTAAGCCAGGCGATTATGTTTATTGGCCTGATGTTCCAAATGATATACATAAACAAATACCTGTTGAAGATGATGCTTGGGTAATTATATACATGGGTCGTAATGCATTTGATACTGAAAGAATTGTATATGATTAAGGATTGATATCAACAAGTGTTAATTCGAAAATTAGCACTTCACCAGCAAGTTCATGATTTGCATCTAAAGTAATATGCTCATCAGTTATTTCATAAATTACTACAATTTGTCCATTTTGTAATTGTAGTTTTGCACCTACTCCCATACCTGGAGGTAACGGCTCTGCAGGAGTTTTTAGTAATAGAGCCTCTGTCCATTCACCGTAGGCATCCTCTGGTTCTAAGCGTATAGTCTTTGTTTCTCCTATAACAAGAGATTTAACGCC
The DNA here is from genome assembly GCA_022450525.1 of Dehalococcoidia bacterium. Lineage (GTDB taxonomy): Bacteria > Chloroflexota > Dehalococcoidia > Lucifugimonadales > UBA6952 > UBA6952. The sequence continues at coordinate 65,424 of JAKUQA010000006.1, forward strand.
TTCCTCAAATCCTTTGATAACCTGTTCTGTTCCAATGACAAATTCTAAAGGTTCTCTGTCAATAGAAGAATCAAATTGTTCGCCGTTTTCTAATGTTCCTGTGTAATGAACAAGGACTGTATCTGCTGTCTGTGGATTTTGACCTAATTTTTCTGGACTCATAGTTGGTGTTGCTGTTGGTAAAGGTGTTGCTGTTGGTGTATTAATTATAATAGGTGATGTGTTTTTAGAACCATCAGCAGAATTTAGTAGATCTTCTTGGGTACCTGGCCTTGAACAATTTACACTAAATATAAATATTGTTACTACCAAAAAGAAAGAAGATAAATACATTCTCATTATTTTATAATCCTTTCAATCTATAGTAATACTATAGAGAAAAAAGACATTACATACAAGTTAATAAAAAAAGAGGCCTGGATTTCCAGGCCTCTTTTATTAACGTCAGATTTGTTACAAATTAAACGTCAGTTCTCCAAACATGTTCTCTCTTAGGCCACATATACTGTTGTCCTAAAGGAACGGTAATGTTCTGGATTTCAGTATAGAAGGAGCTTCGTCCATTTTGTACACCGAGAGGAGCAGAAGGAAGGTCAGCTAGAATAATATCTTCTAGTGCAAGTCCTCGAGCTTTTCGAGTTGCAGAATCTGGAGATGCTGCGAGTTCGAGATATTTAGCGTCAACAACACTACTGCTGTATCCGAGCCAGTTTCTTGAACCACCTGTTAGGAAGTAACTTCCGAACATTTCTTCTGGAGTATTGGTTGTCTGACAGAAGTAGTATGACCAAATCTCATAGTTCAAGTTTTGAGCTAATGGGAATAACTGAGA
>JAKUQA010000007.1 GCA_022450525.1 Dehalococcoidia bacterium
TTATCCGGGAGTAGGACCAGAACATGCATATTTAAAAGATACGGAACGAGCAAAATATGTTTCTGCAGATGATCAGATGGCTATTGATGGTTTTAAACTGTTATGCTCAACTGAAGGCATTATACCTGCTTTAGAACCTGCACATGTTATAGGGTATTTACCTCATTTAATCAAAGATTTTTCGTCAAAAGATATTATTGTCATAGGTCTTAGTGGTAGAGGGGATAAAGACCTCGATACTGTTTTATCACTATAAACAGATACTCATTATAGATTTTTTTTCTTATCCAAAAATTCACAAAAGTTAATTCATAATCTATTCTCTGAATTATAGGAATGGTTCTTATTCTCAATTATAATTGACATTTATACTGAAGATTGGTAATTAATGAGACAACTTTATATGAAAATCCTTATTGTGGAGGAGAAGGAGTACATATGTCTAGTAATGCAACAATCGGTCAGGTAGAGGTTACTCGATACATTCAATCAACAGTTAAATTTAACTCAGGGAATACTACAATATGGGTAGATCCATTTGGTTTGAACGATGATCTTATTAATGGGGATAAAGCTGATATTATTCTTTTAACTCATGAACATGGTGATCATTTTAATTTAGATGCCATTAATGCTGTTTCTAAGGATAATACAATCTTGGTATGTAACAATAGTGGAATTGAAGAAAAAATTAAAGGTAATGTAAGTAGTGAATTGGTAGTTATGAAAGAAGGGGATAAAAACCTTGTTTCTGGAATAAATGTGGAAGCTGTTGCAGGATACAATGATTTTCATCCACGAAATAATGGACATGATAGTTTCAACATTGGATTTATATTTGAATTTGGTGGAGTAAGGATATTAAATGCTGGCGATACTGATTTAATAGAAGAATTTTCGGCAATGTCACCATTAGATTTAGCATTATTACCAATTGGAAATGCTGGTTATACTATGGATGAGAATGATGCTGCTAAGGCGGTAAATGAAATGTTGAAGCCTGGAACTGTTATTCCAGTTCATTATGGCTTTGCTACTGGCGGGGACCCTGAAAAATTCAAGTCATTAATTAATTCTGGAATTAATGTGGAAATACTGGACCCGTTAAACCCAATGAAAGCAGGATAAATAAACTAAAAAGAGCCATAAATCTATGGCTCTTTTTTTTAATCTCTAATCGGAAGTTCTACAGTTGCTGTACCAGGTGTGGTTTTGTCGCCTTTACTATTTTCTAGCCATATATCGCAATCTAAAAGATGATGGTCTCCATCTTTGTATTTTTTCGTCACGATACCTTTACAAACCAAATCTTCATTTGGTACATCCATAGCTCTATATTGGCAACTTAGTTTTCTTAACATTCCCGTTTCCCCAATCCAATCAGTCATTAATTGCCCTAACCAAGCATTTTTTAATGCTCCGTGTATAATTATTCCGGGGAGGTTATTATTTTTTGCAAATTCTACATCATAATGAATTTGATAGAAATCTCCAGATGCTCCGGCATATTTAACTAAAAGTTGGCTACTAGCATTTTTAGGGAGTGGTGTAACTTCAGAAGCTTCTTCAATATCATCCCAGTATAAAGTTTCTTTTGACATAATTAATCTCCTTATTGGTTTAGTAACTAATACCGTTTGTTTTTTGTGTGGCTACAATTTGACCTAATTGATTTTCATATCTTGTCTCTCTTGTAATGATGATCATCTTCCCTAATCGACCTTCGCGCTCGACGACATCTGCTAATTTTATCGTGACAGTTATTCTGTCACCAGGTCGTATAGGTTCAAAATATTCCCAGTCGCTTCCAGCATCTAAATTTCGTGTAAATGGACTTTCTGCAGTTTCTGGCAATGACCCTGGGCGAAGAGCACGATAAAAAGTTGGAGGTGCAATAATACCACCATATTTGGAATTCCGTGCTTTTATTTCATCACTGTATAGTGGGTTTTCATCACCTATTGCTTCTGCAAATCTTGCTATGTGACCTTTTTCAATTTCATAAGTTATTGGATCAGATTCTACACCAATAGCGTTACGTAATGATTCGGGGATTATAGTATTTTCTTCTGGCATAATTCTTTCCTTAATTCTTTATGTAAAAGTAGTATCAGTCTATACCTACTCTTGGTCGAAATCAACGATTTCATTACCATGTTTTTCCACTGATTGCATTATAGCTGCTCTATTATTTGTCCAGTTATTTTTTTCTAATTCCATATACATAAAGTCATATCCATATTTGCGTACGGTTTCTATTGTAGTAAATCCACACTTTTGAAAAGATTTTTGAGCTCGTGTATTCCACACAAGAGTATGGAGATATATTTTATACATGCCACGATATGTAAACATGTGATCTAGTAACCCAACCATACTATCAAACCCATATCCATGATTCCAATAATCTCTGTCTCCAATCATTATTCCTATTTCACATTCCCCCATTAGCATATTTATGTCGTAACACATCATATTACCAATATGCTTTCCTTCTGTGGTATCTATTGCGAATCTTATAGAATAAGGATTTGAATAATTTAATTCATATTTATAACCTCTGAGATATTCTTCAAAAGTTTGTTTTATTGGTCTGGATGCATCTAATCTTGATAATTCTTCATCACATCTCCAATTATAGTCATCTTGTGCATCTTCTATAGATTTAGGACGCAAAAGTATTTTCCCAGAATTAATTATGCCTGATTCCATTATGTTATATTTTCGCTTTCTATAATTCTGGTAACTATATCTGATTCACTTTGAAAGGTTAAAATTGATTTTGCATTATTTATTTCAATCCACTGTACTGTATCAAATTCATGGTCGTGATTTTCCAAATTACCTCCAATGATTTCCATGAGAAAAAATGTGACTTCTTTAGGGTAGTATTTTTCTCCTTGTGGTACCAAGTATTCAATTGTTCCAATAGATTTTATTATTTTGCACTCTAATCCAGTTTCTTCTAAAACTTCTCGTAATGCAGTGTTCTCTATATTTTCACCATATTCACTTTTCCCTTTGGGTAGTGCGTAGAGATTTGTCTTAGCCCTATGACATATAATAATTTCTCCACCATTAGTTTTTCGATATATAACACCACCTGAAGCTATAATCTTTTTATTTTGTTTGATTTCCATAATAATATATTAAAAATAATGCTTTTATGATTCAAGGTTTTCTAATGCTAATTCCAAAGACTCCTTAATTTCTGGCAGGTCACTTGGTAAGCTTAAAAGCATTTTTTTGGCGATAGGTCCCCCGATAATACCTAATGATTCGATAGCACAGTTTTGCACTTCAATATCCTCATCATTCAATAATTCTTTTATATTTGGTAAAACAGATTCGTTCCCTAATTTACCTAATGCTATTGCTGATTCATAACGTATTTCAGGTAAATCGTTATAAGTCTCTGTAATTACAGTGTTTAACCAGTTAATATTATCAGTTTCACCCATAGCATATATTGCGCTTGATGTTAGCATTATGTCCTGAGAGTTATAAGCATCATTTATATGATGATTTATTGATTCAGTGTTAAAGCAAGCAGTAGATTCCAGAGTTCTTCTCCATAATTCTGAATCCATACTGGTATTAGTTAGAACAAAATTTGTAGAATTAACAATTTTTTCAGAAATCCGACCTAATATTTTCCCATTTTTTATTAGATAGCAAAAGTTTCGCAGTAATTTAGATGCTTCGATTCTTACAGACTCTTCTTTGTCTTCTAGTAAGATTTCTGAGGCAGCATCGCCAATACGATAGTCTTCACATTCCCACAAACCGTTAAGAGATTCTTTTCTAATATCAGGGCTTACATCTCTTAAAGTAAAATACAATATTTCATAAAATTCCAACTCAAAGTTTTCTTCAGCGATTCGATTAATCTTTTGAATTAAGTTTAATTTTTGCAATTCAGATAAAGATACCCACCACTCCTGAAATTTATACATTTCTATCGGGTTAATTCCCGAAAGTTCAGATAAATCATTTTCATCAAATTCTTGTAAAGAATCTTTGAGAGTATTTAATTTTAATAGTGTTTCATCGAGTGACATTGTTTTATATATACAATTTCTAGGTAATCCTACACATTTTTGTAGCTAATATATATAGTAAACAGTACAAAACCATTGTTGCAATATGATATTCGTCAATTGCATTAACTCAATATGTAATTATTTATATTATTTTGAGTTTACAAATGATTTTCTATTTGGATAACATGTTTTACAAATTATGCAAGTATTACCTTTGCAACCACGAGCTGTACAATATTCCCTCCCAAAATAAATAATTTGTAAATGTAATTTATTCCAAGATTCTTTTGGGAATAGTTTCTTTAGATCTTTTTCAGTTTGTACCACATTTTTTCCATTTGTTAGTCCCCATCTTTGGGCTAATCTGTGGATATGGGTGTCAACAGGGAAAGCTGGGTGACCAAAACCCTGAGACATAACAACACTTGCTGTTTTATGTCCAACCCCAGGTAATGATTCTAACTTTTCAAAATTTTCTGGAACTTTACTGTTATATTTTTCAACTAATATAAGAGAAAGGTCCCATATAGCTTTGGATTTTTTAGGAGCTAATCCGCACGGTCGTATAATATCGTAAATTTCCTCGACATTTAAAGTTATCATTGCATCGGGTTTATTTGCTTTAGAAAAAAGTATAGGAGTTACTTGATTTACCCTTTCATCAGTACATTGGGCACTTAATAACACTGCAATAAGTAGTTCATAATTATTTGAGTGGGATAGTGGTATAGGTGTATTTGGATATAATTTTTCGAGGTAATTAGAAATGAAAACTACTCTGTCTTTTTTATTCATAATATATTTTTACTTAAATTAAGACTTAAAACTAATAATAATATCCCATTCGTCTTTTGTTACAGGTTGTACAGATAATCTTTGATTTTTAAAAAGTACCATATTTTCTAATTCAGGAATTTGTTTTAGTTCATCAACATGAATAGGAATATCGAATTTTTCTTTAACTTTAATATCAACCATGAACCAACGGGGATTATCTGGAGTACTTTTTTCATCAAAATGGATATCATTTTGATCCCAAGATGTATGGTCTGGGTATGCTTCTTTTACAACCGTCACTGTGCCTACTATTATTCTTGGTTTTGAGTTTGAATAATAGAACAAAAGTTCGTCACCTAATCGCATCTTTTGCATATTATTTCGTGCTTGATAATTTCTCACCCCATCCCATTCGGCAGTTTGATCAGGTTCATTTTCTAAATCTTCAAATGAGTATGTATTGGGCTCTGATTTTATTAACCAGTAATTTTTCACAACTTACTCCCTTATTCATTGTCCTATGTGTTAAACTGCCTATATTATAACACTTCATTGTGTTTAATTATCTGCTAAGGTATAATCTTTTTTTATTTTAACTTGAGTTATGTCAATGAAAATAGGAATATTAAATATCACAGGATATGGTGGGGTTGAATTAGCAAGATTACTTGCTAATCATCCTGAAGCTGAAATAGTATCTGTAACTGGAAGATCTCTTGCTGGTGAACATATTTCAGATGTTTTTCCACAATTAGATTATATGGATATTACACTTGAAGATGAATTATCAGGTACAGTAGATGTTGTTTTTTCTGCATTGCCACAAGTTGCAAGTGCAGAAGCGTGTATGCCATTAATTAATCAAGGCGTTAAAGTGATAGATTTTAGTGCAGATTTTAGATTAAAGGATTCACAAGTTTACAAACAATGGTATGGTGAAAACCATCCTTCCCCTGAATCATTAAATAATTCAGTTTATGGTTTATCTGAAATAAATAATATTGAGATAAAAAATGCAAACCTAATAGCCAATCCAGGTTGTTATCCTACAAGTGCATTATTAGGACTTGCACCTTTAGTTTTTGGAGATTTGGTAGACACTGATATAATTATTGATAGCAAATCCGGAGTTTCGGGTGCGGGTAGAACCCTAAGTTTAGGGACTCACTTTTCAGAAGTTAATGAAAGTGTAAATGCTTATGGTTTAGATGGGCACCGTCATTTGCCCGAAATAGTTCAAGAAGTAAATGGATTTTATCAAAAAAATAATCTCAACCAATCTTCTAGAATAACTTTTGTACCTCATTTAATTCCTATGACAAGAGGTATTCTGAGTACTGCTTATCTGAATCCAAAATCAGGTCTCTTAAACTCCCTCGAAAAGGACCCAGATTTGATTTCTGAAATTTATAAAGAATTCTATACAAATTCTAAATTTGTTAAAGTTGCAAAAAGATCTCCTCAAACGAAGCAAACACTTGGAAATAATGATTGTATAATTTATCCTACTTTTGATAAATATACTGGCAGAGTAGTTGTAGTTAGTGTTATAGATAATCTAGTTAAAGGTGCTGCTGGTCAAGCCATACAAAATATGAATATTATGTTTGATTTACCTGAAGATACAGGCCTTCAGAATATAGCAATGTTCCCTTAATATTTGCACAGCTTTTTTTAAGGCTGTAAGATATATGCCATGCCCCTATCGTCTAGAGGCCCAGGACACAGCCCTTTCAAGGCTGAGATCGCGGGTTCGAATCCCGCTGGGGGCATTTACACCTTTTTATATTGATTTATATATTTGAGATAAACTATTTCTGCAGATACTACATTGTTTTTTATATCTAAAATCGCCAAAGTCCCTAGATCATTTTTTTTATGTCGAATACCAGGATGTGCTGTACTGCCAGGATTTACAAATAATTTACCTTTATACCAGCCAATATATTCTTCATGAGTGTCACTAAAACAAATAACATCCACTGTTTCGCCAAATTTTTGTTCGAGTAAAGAATCTATTGAAGTAAGGTTTTTGAATTCAAGAGTATCGGAAAAAACTACAGAGGGACCCGGCCAGTTTATATCATGTATCATCCCTATACGTATATCGTCTATTTTTATAACTCTTGTTTGTTCTGCTAATCTATCCCCAGTTTCGTGAGGATCTCCATATCCTCTAACAGCTTTTACAGGGGCAATAGTTTCCAAATGGTCTAAAATTCCTAGTGTTTCTAAATCTCCACAATGGAGAATCAAATCAACAGTTGATAATATTTCCAGTACCTCAGTCGGCTGTCCTTTACCATCTCCTAATTCATGTGTGCATCCCACTACACCAATACGCATAATTCACATCCAAAACTAATAGTATAATGCCCAACTATAACAAATATAAACTTCTGCTACAATTACTCTAGATAACAAACCTGCCTAACTTGACAGTGAACCTAGACAGTGATATGATTTCTCTTCACTGCTATGATTGGAAGTAGTAGGGGGAATTAAGGCTAAATAGAGAGCTGACGTTAGCTGAAAGTCAGTAGCAATAGACCCCGAACTCGTCCATGAGCGGCCAACTTGAAAAATTAATTGATTAGAGTTGGGGGTGAGCTCCTGAACATAGCTCACAAAGAGTCTATTTCATAGGAATAGGAATTAGGGTGGTAACGCGGGAAAATTTGTCTCGTCCCTTATAGGGGGCGGGATTTTTTATTTTTAAAGATATTTTTTTGGAGGCATTATGAAGCTTACGGGCGCTCAGATGGTATGTGAGAGTCTAATTCGCGAGGGTGTTGATACAATGTTTGGCATACCTGGAGGTGCAATTTTACCTTTGTACCAAACTTTTCATCAGTATCCTCAATTAAAACATATACTTGTTCGTCATGAGCAAGGAGCTGCAATGGCTGCAGATGGATATTATCGAGTAACCGGCAAGGTTGGAGTTGCAATGGCAACTTCTGGTCCTGGAGCAACCAATTTGGTGACTGGTTTAGCAACTGCTCAAATGGACTCGACTGCTATAGTTGCAATTACTGGGCAAGTATCCAGAGGTGCTATTGGTAAAGATGCTTTTCAAGAATGTGATATTACAGGTGTAACATTACCTGTAACTAAACACAATTATTTAGTTATGGATATACACGATATACCTCGTGTAATAAAAGAAGCTTTCTACCTAGCTAAATCTGGCCGTCCTGGGCCAGTATTAGTTGATATTCCTAAAGATTTATTTACTGAAGAAGCTGAATTTATATATCCTGAAACAGTAGAAATTCCTGGATATAACCCTACTCTAGAAGGAAATATGTCTCAAATCAAAAAGGCAGCTTCCTTGATTAATTCAGCAAAAAAACCTGTTATTTTATCAGGGCATGGTGCTGTTTTATCACGTGCATTTGATGAAGTTAAAGACTTGGCAGAAAGAGCTCAAATACCTGTTATCACAACTTTGCTTGGTATAAGTTCATTTCCAGAAACCCACGTACTTAGTTTAGGCATGCCTGGAATGCATGGTGTTGCTTATGCCAGTATGGCCTTAGATCAAGCCGATCTAATTGTTAGTTTAGGTGCTAGATTTGATGATCGTGTAACTGGTAAACTCAGTTCTTTTGCCCCAAACGCTAAGATCATTCACATTGATATAGACCCTTCAGTTATAGGGCAAAATGTTAGAACACAAGTTCCATTAGTGGGTGATGTCAAAAGCGTTTTACAGACTCTTATTCCGCAAGTTAAGCAAAATAATCATGAAGACTGGGTACAGCATATTGAGGAAATGAGAATCAATCATCCTTCTCTTCGATTAAAAGAAAAAGATAATTTAACACAACAATATATAATCAAGAAGATTTCAGATATAACACAGGGTGGTGCAGTTGTTGTAACAGGGGTTGGTCAACATCAAATGTGGACTGCTCAATATTATACTTTCTCACAACCAAATTCATGGGTAACCTCAGGCGGACTGGGTACTATGGGGTTTGAAGTTCCTGCAGCGATGGGTGCTCAGGTTGGTAAACCCGATTCAGTAGTATGGTCTATTTGTGGTGATGGCGGTTTCCAAATGACTTTAAGTGATCTTGCAACTATTGTTGAAAATAAATTACCAATTAAATTTGCGATTATGAATAATCATTTCCTAGGAATGGTTAGACAATGGCAACATTTATTCTACGAAGATACATTTACAGCAACTCAATATTCAGGTAATCCTGATTTTGTTAAATTAGCAGAAGCATATGGAATACATTCTTTTAGAGTGACTGAAAAATCCGAAGTTGATAACGCAATAACTGATGCTATGGAACACGATGGACCAGTATTAATAGATTTTATGGTGGATCCTGAAGAAAATGTATATCCTATGATTCCACCTGGAGAAAGTGTTCTAGAGATTGTAGAAGAACCTACGGAGGAACCAACGTGGCGATAGGTGAGCATACTTTAGTTGCATTAGTATTACATCAACCAGGTGTTCTTAACCGAATATCAGGGATGTTTAGACGAAGAGGGTTTAATATTTCTAGCCTAACTGTAGGACAAAGTGAGTCAGAGGATTTAGCTCGTATGACTTTTGTTGTTCAAGGAGATGATGCAACTGTTGAACAAGTTACAAAGCAATTATATAAACTTGTTGATGTCGTTCGTGTTACAGATTTAGATGAAGATAACTCTATTGTTCGAGAAATGGCTCTTGTTAAGGTTTCTGCTACTAATCAGAATAGATCTGAAATTATACAGATAAGTGAAATATTTAGATCGAAAATTGTGGATGTAGGGGCAGAAACAGTTGTAATTGAAATTACTGGAGATCAGTCAAAGATTGATAGGTTTATTATTTTATTACAACCTTTTGGAATCAGAGAAGTTATGCGTACAGGTGCAGTTGCTATGTCAAGAGGTAATGCTGTAACTGCTCAAATTGACAATAATGTTTCTGGTGCTTCAAGAGTCAATAATCGTCCAAAAGATTATGATCAAAATTTATAAAAAATAGAATTAGAGGTGTATTAGATGGCGGCAAAGGTATATTACGATAAAGATGCGGATAGTTCTTATATTGCAGACAAAACTGTTGCAATAATTGGGTATGGTAGCCAAGGGCATGCTCATGCTTTAAACATGAAAGATAATGGCGTAAAAGTTATTATTGGTTTGTATGAAGGAAGTTCAAGTTGGTCTAAAGCTGAATCTGACGGTTTTGAAGTAATGACGACCTCAGAAGCTACAAAAAATGCTGATATCATAATGATGCTCCTACCTGATACGAGTCAAGCAGAGGTGTTTAAAAATGAAGTAGAGCCAAATCTAACTTCAGGTAAAAGTATTGCTTTTGCCCACGGCTTTACAATTCATTATCAAACAATTGTTCCTAATTCAAACATTGATGTTTGGATGATAGCTCCGAAAGCTCCTGGACATAGAGTTAGGGCAGTTTTTCAACAAGGTAATGGTGTACCTTCTCTAATTGCTGTACATCAGGACTATACTGGTAATGCGCAAAATATAGCACTCGCTTATGCACAGGCTATTGGTTCTATGAGAGCTGGTGTTTTAGAAACTACATTTAAAGAAGAAACAGAAACTGACTTGTTTGGTGAGCAGGCTGTTTTATGCGGTGGAGTTACTTCACTAGTTCAATCTGCATATGAAACCATGGTTGAGGCAGGATATCAACCTGAGTCAGCATATTTTGAAGTTATGCACGAATTGAAATTAATAGTAGATCTTCTTTACGAAGGTGGAATGGAGTATATGTGGTATTCAGTCAGTGATACTGCTGAGTATGGTGGACTTACTAGAGGACCAAGAGTAGTTGATGAATCAGTAAAAGAGAATATGAAAAAAGTCATGGAAGAAATACAGAATGGAACTTTTGCCAGAGAATGGATTACTGAAAATGACGAAGGTAGACCAACTTTTCATAGAACAAGAAAAGAAAATGCCAGCCATCCGATTGAGTCCATTGGTAAAGATTTAAGAGGCATGATGCCTTGGCTAAAAGATACTGTTTAATTTAATTAAGCAAGGTAGATTAGGGGAGATATTATGACAGATAAAGTGTTGATATTAGATACAACTCTACGTGATGGTGAACAAGCTGCTGGTGCGGCTATGACAATTGATGAAAAGTATGAAGTTGCACAACAACTTGACCGTCTGGGTGTAGATATTATTGAAGCAGGATTTCCCATGAGTTCTCCAGGAGACTTTGCGGCAGTGAAGAAAATTGCCGACGAAATAAGACGACCAATTATAGCAGCGTTGTCACATGCAAATAATAAAGCTGTTGATAGAACATGGGAAGCAATTAAAGGAGCAGCCCATCCAAGAATTCATATATTCTTATCAAGCTCAGATATTCATATAGCTCATCAATTGAAAAAGAACCGTGAAGAAGTTCTAGCAATGGCAGTTGATAATGTAGCTCGTGCTAAAAGTTATTGTGACGACGTTGAATTCTCTCCTATGGATGCAACTCGAACTGACCCAGAGTATTTATTTGGTATGCTAGAAGCATGTATCAATGCAGGTGCAACAACCTTGAATATTCCAGATACTGTTGGTTATGCCGATCCAAGAGAGTTTGCAAGATTACTTGTCGACATTCAGGAAAAAGTTCCAAACATAGATAAGGCAAACATTAGTGTTCATTGCCACAATGATTTAGGTATGGCAGTTGCAAATAGTTTGGCAGCTGTAAAGGTAGGTGCTCGTCAAGTCGAAGGATGTATTAATGGTATTGGAGAAAGAGCAGGAAATGCAGCTCTTGAAGAAGTTATTATGGCTCTCCATACTCGTAAAGACTATTATCAAGTCGATTTAAATATAGACCCGACACAAATCTATAGGTCAAGTAGATTGGTTAGTGATATAACAGGATTTGCTATTCAACCTAATAAGGCTGTTACTGGTGGTAATGCATTTCGTCACGCTTCTGGTATACACCAAGACGGATTACTTAAGGATAGAACAACTTATGAAATTATGGATCCACAAATGGTTGGATGGCCAAGTAGTGAATTAGTTCTAGGTAAACTTAGTGGAAGGCATGGTTTAAAATCTAGACTAAATGAATTAGGATATGAACCTTCAGATGCCGAATTAAATAGACTCTTTGAAGAATTTAAAGTGTTAGCTGATAAAAAGAGAGAAGTAACTGATAGAGACCTAGAAGCATTAATGAAGGATCAAAGAAGAAGTTTTGATGAAACTTTTACTCTAGATCAAATTCAAGTCACATGTGGAGATCAAGGAATTCCAACCGCAACAATTACTGTTACTGGCCCTGATGGGACTTCTAAGACGGATGCTGCAACAGGAACTGGTCCGGTTGATGCTGTTTATCAAGCTATTAACAGAGTAATAAATGTAGATAATGAACTTACTGAATTCAGCGTTAAGTCAGTTACCGAAGGTATCGATGCGGTGGGAGAAGTAGTCATAAGAATTGTTAGTGAAGAGGCAGAATATGTTGGGCGAGGCGCTGATACTGATATAATCGTTGCATCTGCCAAAGCATATATGAATGCTCTAAATCGTTTATTAAGTATTGGTGTAGTAAATTAATAAGAATTCTTGTATCGATAATTCAAGAGAGGGAATCATGGGGAAAACATTATTTGATAAAATTTGGGATGAACATGTAGTTGTTCAAGATATTGATAAACCATCATTGTTATATATTGATTTGCATTTAATTCATGAAGTAACATCACCACAAGCATTTGATGGTCTTCGAGATACTAATCGAAAAGTTAGAAGACCAGAACTTACTATTGCCACTGTAGATCATAATGTACCTACTAAAGACAGACATTTGCCAATAGCAGATCAAATTTCAAGAACGCAAATTGAGTATTTAGATAGAAATGTTAAAGAATTTGGTATTACCTATTATGGAATGAATAGTGCAGGTCAAGGGATTGTTCACGTCATCGGACCAGAACAAGGCTACACACAACCAGGTAAAACAATTGTCTGTGGGGATAGTCATACATCCACCCATGGTGCTTTTGGGGCACTAGCATTTGGTATAGGTACTTCTGAAGTAGAACATGTACTAGCTACACAATGTCTGCGACAAAGTAAACCCAAAACAATGGAAGTTAGAGTAGATGGGACATTACCTTTTGGGGTTACAGCTAAGGATATAATCTTAGGAGTAATTGGACAAATTGGTGTTGATGGTGCTGTAGGGCATGTTATTGAATACACAGGTGAAGCTATCCGCTCTTTATCTATGGAAGGTAGAATGACTGTATGTAATATGTCCATCGAGGCGGGCGGCCGAGCAGGAATGATTGCCCCAGATGAAACTACATATGAATATCTAAAAGGGCGACCTCACTGTCCTAAAGGCAGAAATTTTGATAAGGCTATAGAAAAATGGGATCAATATAAAAGTGATCCTGATGCTGAATACGATAAAGTGGTAATAATCAATGCTGAAGATTTAGCTCCTTTTGTTACTTGGGGAACTAATCCAGGAATGGTTGCAAAAATAACAGATTCTGTGCCTAATCCTGATTCTTTTGAATTAGAAAGCCAACAGTTAGCTGGACAGAAAGCCTTAGAATATATGCAATTAAATGCAGGAACCCCGATAACTGACATACCATTAGACAGGGTTTTTATTGGATCATGTACTAATTCTCGGATCGAAGATTTACGAGCAGCAGCAGAAGTCGTTAAAGGTTATAAAGTTAGCGAAACAGTTAATGCTATGGTAGTTCCTGGGTCATTTAAAGTTAAGGAAAAAGCCGAAAAAGAGGGATTGGATAGAATTTTTAAAGAATCAGGATTTGAATGGCGTGATGCCGGATGTTCCATGTGTTTGGGAATGAACCCTGATATTTTATCTCCTGGAGAACGATGTGCTTCCACTTCAAATAGGAATTTTGAAGGTAGGCAAGGTCCAGGTGGACTTACGCATTTAGTGAGCCCGCAAATGGCCGCAGCCGCAGCAATACAAGGTACTTTTGTTGATATCAGAGATTGGTCTTTTAGATAATATAATTAAGGAAAATAATTATGGAAAAATATAATAAAACAAATGGCAAAGTTCTTCCTTTAGATAGAGCAAATGTTGATACTGACCAAATCATACCAGCGAAGTATCTAAAAAGAGTAGAAAGGACTGGATTTGGGCAATATTTATTTGACGCCTGGAGGAAATTACCTGACGGTACACCGAATCCAGAGTTTATTCTTAATGATGATCGTTATAACGGGGCAACTATTTTAGTTGCTGGTCCTAATTTTGGTAGTGGATCATCACGAGAACATGCACCTTGGGCTTTGAATGATTATGGCTTTAGAACTATTATAGCCCCAAGTTTTGCAGATATTTTTAGAAATAACTGCTTTCAAAATGGAATGCTGCCGATCGTTTTAGATCAGGCAATTATAGATAAAATTATTGAAAAGTCTTCTAAAAACCCAGACTACTCTTTAACTGTTGATCTTGAATCAGGAGTCATTAGTGATTCAGAAGAATTAACAATTGAATTTACAATTGATTCTTTTAAAAAACATTGTTTACTCGAAGGTTTAGATGATATTGGTTTGACTTTGTCTGAAGAATCAATGATCAAAAACTTTGAATCGAGACACGTAATAAGTTAGAACTATATTATGTCGTTTTCGTTTAATATTGATAGCAATTGTGAAAAAGCCAGAGCTGGGACACTATTAGTAGATGGTAATGAAATCTCAACTCCGGTGTTCATGCCCGTAGCTACTAAATCTGCAGTACGTACTTTATCTTCTGCTGATTTGATTGAACTTAATTTTGATATTATTTTAAGTAATACTTATCATTTATATTTAACCCCCGGAACTAATGTTCTTTCACAATTCAATGGGTTACATAATTTCATGAAATGGCCTAAATCTATACTTACTGATAGTGGTGGATATCAAGTTTTTAGCCTAAACCATAATACAAAGATTAGTGAAGAAGGGGTTGTTTTTAAATCTCATATTGATGGCTCTTCACATTTTTTTTCACCAGAATCAGTAATGGCTATTCAACAAATCATAGGATCGAATATCGTCATGCCCTTAGATCATTGTATATATTCTGCAGATGATGAAATAGATGTAAGAAATTCGATGCAAAGAACTCATGACTGGTTAATTAGATCTGTTAATTCTCATAATAGCTCGAATAGTGCATTGTTTGGAATTGTACAAGGAGGCGTATATTCAAATCTTCGGAAAGAATCATGTCTTTTTGAATCAGAATTAGATTTACCTGGTTATTCGATCGGAGGATTAGCTGTTGGAGAAGATAAATCAACAATGTATAGAATAGTTGAAGAATGTAATGAATACCTTCCTTCTGATAAACCAAGATATTTAATGGGAGTTGGTTCGCCAGAAGATTTAGTTACATGTGTAAGTTTAGGTGTTGATATGTTTGATTGTGTGTTGCCTACTAGACTTGCTAGAAATGGGGCAATTTTTACAAAAGCAGGTCGTAAGAATATAAAAAAATCTACAAATAAATTACTCGATACGCCCTTAGAAGACGATTGTCTATGTGAATGTTGTCAAAATTATTCAGCAGGATATATACATCAGTTATTTAAAGTATCAGAAATACTTGGTTATAGATTAGCAACTATTCATAATTTGTTTTTTTTAAAACAACTTATGGTAAATATACGCAACTCTATTTTGAATAATACATTTAATTCATTTAAAAACGAATTTCTTTCAAATTACCAACCAACTAATGAGATTGCCAGAATGGAACAGAAGAAACAATGGTTAAAGGGAAGAAATATTATTTAATATCTGTCTGTTTATTGTTAAAAGGATTTTCTTTCTCGTATGCCCATGCAGCCTGATATATTGTAGATTCATCAAAATAAGGTCCAGCAATTTGAAAACCTAACGGTAGTCCATTAGTGGCTAACCCTGTAGGTATTGCACACGCAGGGTGCCCGGTAATATTGAATACAGTTCGTGCTTGCCTAGGATAGGTTCTTGCTACTGTTTCAGGTTCATCGATTCTACATGCTGTTTCCATACTAGATGCAGTCATTATTAAATCAAAGTTTTTAAATTGGTTATTAATTTCTTGAGTGAGTTTTGTACGTGTTCGCTGTGCATTTACGTAATCTTCACCTTTTATAAAAAGTCCAGGCATGAGTCTTGTGCGTGTTGCCTTACTGTAGTCTTCTGGGCGTGTTTTGTACCACTGGTCATGGATTGATAATGCTTCACAATACATTATTATTGAATTACATGAAGAAAAATGACTTAATGGCGAAACATGAATTTCTTCTACTATTGCACCAAGTTTTCGAAATGTATCAGCAGCATCGTCGATTGCTTTACACATTTCAACATCAGCTTTTAAGTCAGTAGTATAAAAATGTCGGATCAATCCTATACGTAGTCCTTTGACTCCTTTATGGAGAAATTCTGTAAAGTCAGGAAGTATTTGGTTTTTTTCGGTACTTGGGTCGTTTTTATCATATCCTGCAATAGCGTTTAAAAGTATGGCATTATCTTCTACAGTCCTTGTCATTGGCCCAACATGGTCAAGAGAAAAACTTAATGGCACAACACCAGCCTTACTTACCCTACCATAGGTTGCTTTCATTCCTATTATTCCACAAGAAGTAGCAGGATTTCTAACTGAGCCTCCTGTATCTGTACCTAATGCCGCTGGTAACATTCCACTTCCTACAGCTGATCCAGAACCACTTGATGAGCCTCCTGGATGATGGTTGATATTCCAAGGATTTCTGGCAGGTGGGAAAGGGAGATCAAATGCTGGTCCTCCTATTGCAAATTCATGTAAGGCTAATTTCCCCATTAAAATTCCACCTGAAGAATCTAATTTATCAGTCACATATGCGTTTGATTTAGGCATATTATCAATTAATATTTTTGAATGAGCTGTCGTTTCAAATCCCACAACGTCAATGATATCTTTTAAGCCGAAAGGTATGCCTGTCATAGTTGTTAAGGATTTGTTTTTTAAGATTGCTTCTTCAGCTCTTTTTGCATCAGCGAGAGCTCTTTCGGGCGTAAATTTTATATATGCATTTAATTTAGGATCAAGTTGTTCGGTTCTGGATATTAATGCCTGTGTGTATTCTACTGGAGATAGTGTTCCAGAATGAATTTCTTCAGATGCTTCTTTGATTGTTAACCAATGTAAATCATTCATTGTTATCTATATTTATTTTATTTGGAGTAAAAACATTTGATGGTTCATCATACATGTGGTGTGAATCTGGCATTGTTTTTGTTAAAGATTCAGCTGTTTGTTTTGCGGAAGTTATCTCTTGTGAAAATTTATCCACAAGTATTTCATAACCCGATTCTTTTAATTGATTGAAGAAAATTTCTGATTCAGAACTCATAATATATACTTTCTTATTTACCACCAGCAACAGCAGGGACGATACTTACTTCATCTCCGGATTCAGTTGGAGTATTCATTCCTTCTATAAATCGTATATCTTCGCCGTTAAGATATATGTTTACAAAATATCGTAATTCACCATCTTCATCACATAATCTTTCTTTCATTCCATTGTATTCTTTTTCAAGTAAGTCAATTAACTCTCCAATATTTCCAGCAGTTATTTCCACTTGATCTAATTCGTTTGTTAGCTTCCTTAATGGGCCAGGGATTCTAACTTTTATACCCATCGATTTTCCCCTCCAATTGTGTATATATTATCCTTCAACTAGTGATTCATCATTTGCGTTATCATTTAAATCATCTACAGTGACTCCTGATGTTCTTGTCCATTCTAGGCATTTAGCTATTTCTTCTTCTGAACCGTCAATATCAAGAATAACCCATCCCATTTCTGGTCGAACATCAGCTCTTCTTATATTTGTAATTACATTAAAGTTTTTAGTAATGCTATATATAATAGGCTCTGTAACTAAATTAGTTGGGAATGTAAATTTTACACGTTTTACTGACATTTATAATATCCTCCCATAAAATTTTAGCGTATCTAGATACAAATGTGCATCAAATAATGACTAATAATTGTGTAGGAATTATATCAAAAACCTTAACAATTTGATAGTGAAGGGAAGGGTTCAGATCATAAATGACCTGAAATATAATTCTTTTTTTAACCTGCGTTTATTTTTTAATCTAGTTCCAGGTTATAAACCAAATACTGAAAATCAGTAAAATAAACGTCGACTTAAGGAATCCATTTAAGGAATCTCCCTAGAAAGGAGGTGATCCAGCCGCACCTTCCGGTACAGCTACCTTGTTACGACTTCGTCCCAGTCACCAACCCCACCCTCGGCAGCTGCCCCCCAAAGGGTTAGCTCACTGACTTCAAGTGTTGTCGACTTCCATGACGTGACGGGCGGTGTGTACAAGCCCCGGGAACGTATTCACCGCAGTATTCTGACCTGCGGTTACTAGCAGCTCCACGTTCATGCAGGCGGGTTGCAGCCTGCAATCCCCACTGAGACCGGCTTTTAGGGATTAGCTCCAGCTTGCGCTTTGGCGACCCGTTGTCCCGGCCATTGTAGCGTGTGTGTAGCCCAGGGTGTAAGAGCCATGCTGACTTGACGTCATCCCCACCTTCCTCCCCTTTTTGTGGGGCAGTCTGGCTAGAGAAAACAACTAACCACAGGGGTTGCGCTCGTTGCGGGACTTAACCCAACACCTCACGGCACGAGCTGACGACAGCCATGCAGCACCTGTACTAGCTCCCCGAGGGGTCCTTCACCTTTCGGATCAGTACTACTAGTATGTCAAACCCTGGTAAGGTTCTTCGCTTAGCATCGAATTAAACCACACGCTCCGCTGCTTGTGCGGGGCCCCGTCAATTCCTTTGAGTTTTAGTCTTGCGACCGTAGTTCCCAGGCGGGATACTTAACGCGTTAGCTTCAGCACAGAAGGGGTCGATACCCCCCATACTCAGTATCCATCGTTTATGGCATGGACTACCCGGGTATCTAATCCGGTTTGCTACCCATGCTTTCGCGCCTCAGTGTCAGGTGCAGCCCAGAAAGCCGCTTTCGCCACTGGTGTTCCTCATGATATCTACGCATTTCACCACTACACCATGAATTCCACTTTCCTCTACTGCCCTCTAGCTTAGAAGTATTCTTGCACCCCTCCCAGTTAAGCCGGGAGATTTCAACAAAAACTTTCTATGCCACCTGCACGCCCTTTACGCCCAATAAATCCGGACAACGCTTGCCTCCTACGTATTACCGCGGCTGCTGGCACGTAGTTAGCCGAGGCTTATTCCTGAGGTACCGTCCTTACTCTTCCCTCAGAAAAGAAGTTTACAACCCTAGAGCCTTCTTCCTTCACGCGGCGTCGCTGCGTCAGACTTTCGTCCATTGCGCAAGATTCCCTGCTGCTGCCTCCCGTAGGAGTGGGGGCCGTGTCGCAGTCCCCCTCTGACTGATCGTCCTCTCAGACCAGTTACCCGTCGTAGGCTTGGTAGGCCATTACCCCACCAACAACCTGATAAGCCGCAAGCCCGTCCTCGGGCGACCGAAGCCTTTACATTGAAACCATTTGATTTCAAAGACTATGCGGTATTAGCATTGGTTTCCCAATGTTATTCCCCACCCAAGGGTTGGTTACTTACGTGTTACTCAGCCGTCTGCCACTGATCCACCGACCGAAGTCGGGTTCACCGTTCGACTTGCATGCATTAAGCGCGCCGCCAGCGTTCGTCCTGAGCCAGGATCAAACTCTCAGCTCAAAAACCTTCCATTCACTATCAAATTGTTAAGGTAAATAGTCTAAAGTTCGTTTAAAGAGAACCTGGCGGATTCTATTATTAAAAAAACAAAAGACAACTATCTAAAGAATTGCTCTTTAGGTAAAAAGCTATAGTAGTTAATTTAGCCATATATGTCAAGGCTAAACACTAGATTTAATCAAATCTAATGAATTTTGTTATAAATAACGTCACTTCGATTGGAGTATTCTATAAAAACAGGTTCCATTTATGAATTAGCATTTAAGTTTATTGATATAGTTTCTTACTCAAGCGCCATTCTAGGAAATACCAATACATATAAATATATAAAACATATGAATTATAGATGAAGATTATCGAGCTTATTTTCTAATGCTTTTTGTCGTAAAGACATGGTGAGATCCCCACGAGTCCTTTCTAATACTCCACGTAATTGATCAACGGTTCTACGCAATCCCCCAGTAACCGCTTCTGGATAATCTATTCCTGCAAGCATACTATATGTTTCGTCCATGCATTCCATCCATGTTTCACATGAATCTAAATTATCAGAACGCAAAGCATCCAGAATTGTCCTTCGTAGTTCACTCGCAGCTTCTGCTATACCATTTAAATATGGTGATATCTGCACACTCAACTCTAAAGCTGTAGGAATTTCCTTATTTGTTAGAAAAGCCAAAGCAACATTAGCTTCAGTAAATTCTTTTTGAGCATCTAGGACGTATCCTGAAGACATTATTGGTGTGTTTTCTATACTTTCATTATTGATTTTATCGATCAGTACTTTTGCTTCATTAACCAGTTTTAAACTTTCATCATACTGTTTTCGATGAGCATTTTTTATTGCAGCCGAACATAAGTGAATGATTTGACGAGTAAGCGGGTAAACTGTTTCTCGTTTATTATGGATACTTTCAAGATCTTTCTTGGACAATTCTATATTGGTTTCGATTGATTTAATTATATTATTCATAGTTCTTTCTCTTCGTTTTAATTTATTAATTACTAAAGTTTTGTATTTTATCGACAAGGCTCTTTGTTGATTTTTCTGGGTCATCTGACAAACTTACAGCACTAATTACACAAATACTATCAGCTCCAGCTTCTAGTACTAGATCGATATTATTTATATTTATTCCTCCAATTGCAACAACTGGTGGTAAAGGGGAGAGTTGTTTTATTTCAGTTAAATAACTTAGAGAAGAAGGTCGTGTGTTAGATTTTGAGTCTGTAGTAAACATAGCACCAATTGCAATGTAATCAGCTCCATTATTAATCGAAAGTTTGCTTTCTTCTATATTGTTATTTGAAGTTCCAATAAATTGATTAGGTTTTAGTATTTTCTTTGAATATGAATACGGTAGGTCATTTTGGCCTATATGCAGGCCATGAGAATCTGAAGCTACAGCCAAGTCTGCATGGTCATTTATGATTAATGCAGCATTGTATTCTTCACAAAGTTTTCTTAACTCAAGTGCAATTTTTAATTGTATGCCTTTATCATTTTGTTTATCTCTCAACTGGATAGCTGTAGTTCCGCCTGATAGAGTTGCTTTTGCTAATTCAATAATTGAACTATCTTTCATTATTTCGGGATCTAAAATAACATATAACCCTTTAACTCTATTGACTATATTCTTGGTAACATTTGAATCTTTCATAAATCTAATCCTTCAGGTAGGGTTCCATCTCTCGCAGCATCGATAGATTCTCTAATTGAATTAGGCATTTCCATATTCCAGTCAGAGAAGCTTTTTTCTACATTTCTTCCAATATTCCTAGGGTCATCGTAAAAGTTTCCTGAACTGGAAGAATTTGTTTCATGAATTTGTTGAATAGTTTTTGAAACAGAGAATTTACTCAAAATTCTTGTTAGATTATTAGAGGTGCATTTTTCACATACTGCTGTGATACTACTGTTTATCGAACGAGTGAAAATGCTCGTTATAGCCGTACAATCCATACATTTATATTCATATATAGGCATATTGTTCTCTTAATTTATAATGATTCAGAACTCTCTTTGTTTATTGTTTTACCATATTGTTCTAATTCTTTACCGAAATTATCACCCATATCTTTTCGCATTCCTTTAACCCATTGATTAATACTGTCTGGATTATTATCATCTCGATCACTCAATGTTTCAAATGATGGTAAATTTAAACCATCATCCCAGGCTAGTTTGTGAGAAAATGATGACATTATTCTTTTAAGGTTCTTGCTTCCACATGAGGTATTGTTGCACACGATATTTGGTGTTTTACCATCTCGTATCAAGATACTGATAACATTATTACAGTCGGAACATCTATATTCGTAAATAGGCATAATTAATTACACATTTATATTTGGTTTATATTATATCACTAATTAAAATCTTTAATAGGTGCAAAAGTTTTTCGGTGGATTTTAGTAACTCCATTTTGTATTAGTTCACTTGCGTGTGATTTTGTATAGTAACCTTTATGACTTTTAAAGCTATAATTAGGAAAATATTTATCGTATTTTTCCATCATTCTATCTCTTGCAACCTTTGCAATTATGGACGCTGCAGCGATAGATATTGATATATTGTCTCCTTTGATTAACGAATTCTGATCTATATTAATTTCCGGTATTTCTAAACTGTCGATTAGTAAATATTCTGGTTTTGGGGTCAGATGATTTATTGCTCTGATCATAGAAAGTTTTGTTGCAGGAACTATTCCAATATTATCAATTTCTTTTGCTGAAGAAATACCAATTCCATAGGTTAAAGAAAATCTTTTTATTAATATACTCAGTGAAGTACGTTTTTTTGAGGTTAGTTTTTTACTATCATTAATTTCTTCATAAAATTCGTAGTGTTTGTTTAAATCAAATATGACAGCTCCTGAAACCACTGGTCCTGCAATTGTTCCTCTACCAACTTCATCTAACCCTGCTACGTACGTGTGATTTTGCTGAAATGCCTCTAATTCAAAATCTAAGGATGGCATGCAGATTAACTTTGTTGTTTTACTGTAGAAAGTTGATCAGAATCTGATTTGATTGATTTAGTAATTATACCACCACCGATAAGCTCTTGATTGGTGTATACTGCACAAATTTGACCTGGAGAAATTGCTCCTTGTAAATCGTCAAAAATTATTTTTGCACCAGTTTCGGTAGGTGTAATTGTCGCATTCACTTGAGGTGCCTTATATCGAACTTTTACTGTTACTTTTGTTGGTTTAACTATAGGAGTTCGTACAAAATTAACATTAGTAATTTCTAGACCTTTATTCAATAGTTGATGTTTTGGACCTACAGTAACTACACCATTCTCAGAATCGATACTGTTTACGTAAAGGGGGTTTGTAGATGGAGTAGAAGAAGAAATTCCTAAGCCTTTTCTTTGACCAACAGTAAAATTGTGAATTCCTTCGTGAGAACCAATTAAATTCCCGTCCTCATCATTTATTATACCGGGCTTTGTTGTAATTTTATCTGCAATAAAATCTCGGTAGTTTCCTGACGGTATAAAACAAATTTCCTGACTATCTGGTTTGTTTGCTACTGGTAATTTATAATCTGTAGCAATTTTTCTAATTTCTGGCTTTAAATATCCACCAATTGGTAAAAGTAAGTTTTTTAATTGATTTTGTTTCAATGTATGTAATACATATGATTGATCTTTACTCTCATCAACACCTTTTAACAAGGCATATTCGTTATCAATTATACCAATCTGTGCATAATGTCCGGTAGCAATATAATCAGCTTCATAAGCTATGGCTTTTTGCATTAGAAAATTAAATTTAACTTTGTCATTGCAAGCTACACAAGGGTGAGGTGTTTTCCCTTTTTCATATTCTTTAACAAAATAACCAATTACAAATTGCTGAAATTCCTTTTCAAAATTGAGAAGGTAGTGAGGAATATCTAGTATAGAACATACTTCACGGGCATCTTCCACATCTTCTAATGTGCAACAACCATGGTTTTGTTTTGTCAGAGAATCATCACCAGTTGTAGGAAATAACCGCATGGTAATTCCTATAACTTCATATCCTTGCTCTTTAAGAATTACAGCAGCTACTGAGGAGTCAACACCTCCACTCATTGCAACTATAACTCTTTGCTTTTTATCAGAATTTATCATCAATTCAGATTAACATAGTCAGAACACACTATCAATATTATGCATGTATACTACTATACATATAGGTGTATACTAATTACGGCTACGAATAAAACAATATACATTAAATGAGCAAACAATCAGACGAAAACATTTTGAAAATAGCTAAAAAAGCAGTAGATGTTGCTTCAGATAAACAGGCTACGGATATATTACTTATTGATATTAAGGCAGTAGGAACATTTGCAGATTTTTTTGTTTTTGTTACTGTTGATAATTCACGTTTAATGAATGCCTTAATCGACGATTTAAAGGTGTCGATAAAGCAAGAAGGTGCTGAACTATTTCATATTGAAGGAGAAATTGATTCAGGATGGGTATTAATGGATTTTGGTAATACTATAGTTCATTTGTTTTCACCAGATACCAGAAAATATTATGATCTTGATTCTTTGTGGCTTAAACCTCCAGCAAAACAAATCATTAAGATTCAATAACCCATGAAGATATATCTTTGTACTCTTCAAGCAGTTCTGATTTATCAAAAAATATTCCGAGTTCAGTTTGAGCAGATTCTACTGAATCAGACCCGTGAATAAGGTTTCTACCTATATCAATACCAAAATCACCTCGTATTGTCCCTAGATTAGCTTCAACCGGATTTGTTGATCCCATTGTATTTCTTACTACTGCAACGCAATCTTTACCTTGCAAAGCAATTGCAACAATTGGTCCTGAGGTTATAAATTCCACCAAAGGCCTGAAAAAAGGTTTATCTTCATGTGCAGAATAATGTTTTGAAGCTAATGCATTGTCCATTTGCAGAAGTTTTAGTCCAATTATTGTTAATCCTCTTTGTTCTAAACGAGAAATTATTGGCCCTACTAGACTCCTTTGCAAAGTATCTGGTTTTAATAATACTAATGTTTTTTCCATTTTGTTTCTCCTTTATTTTTTGGGTTTTGTTATAGTAGGGGGTTTTAAATAAAATGGTTCTATAACTGTTGCGTCGGCTATTTCGTTATTATTTAATTTATTTAACCCAATTGTAGCTAAGTTAATTATTCTTTCTGTAGAGGAACTATCAATTACCTTATATTTATTATTAATTGATGATGATATAACACCATCGATTGATTCACCGCATATAATAACATCCTTATCATTAAATTTAGATTGATCAATTATTGATTCAATATTGTTAGAAAATGTATCAATATTGTCTATGTGAGTCTCATACAGTTCATGCATAGTATCGTGATGAAAATTATACATAGACCAGGCAATTTGCAATTTATTAAGTATGATTACTGGGCATATTATGCTTTTACTTACACGATGATTATAAGCTTCGATTTCTAAACTTGTAGAGGAGACTAAAGGAAGATTATAAGACCATGAAATTGTTTTAGCAGTAGTTAACCCAACTCGTAATCCACTGAATTGGCCAGGCCCAATATTAATCGAAATCCCTTGAAGATCCTCGAATGTTAATTTAGAGTTGGATAAGATCTTATGGATATTAGGTAGTAAGTCTGGGGTATGATTGTATGTTGTATTCCATTCAATTAATTCGACAATTGTAGTTTCTTTGTCGATTAAGGCTATGCCTGAATTTTTATTTGAAGTATCTATTGCTAATAACATTAATTTTTTATAATTGCATTTACTGCAGATTGTATATTCTTTAAAATTTTATCATGAATGGTGCCTTTAGATAAAAATTTAAACACCCTTGAGACATCATCGACTATTTCTATATCTATAATAATATATGCTTGTGGCAACATGTCTATAAATTTATCAGGCCATTCTATAATACAAAGTGTATCTTCTCTAATTAGTTCAAGTATTCCGATATCATAAAAATCGATTTCATCTTCAATACGATAAAGATCAACGTGGTATATAAGAAGTTCTGATCGATATTCATGAGCTATTACAAACGTGGGACTTTTCACTTTTATAGAAGAATCAATCTCTTTAACGATTGACTGAGTAAGGGTAGTTTTGCCTGTACCCAAGTCACCTTTCAAAAGTAGTAAAGAATCTTTTGTTACAAATTGAGCTATTGCTTGGCCTAGTAATTGTGTTTGTTTCTCTGATGTGGAAATATAGCTAAAATTACTCATTATTTAAAGTGATCCCATCCATTATATTGATTTACTTTGTACGCTTTACCATCTTTTATCAATTCTATGACTCCTGATTCACCAGAACAAGCTTTTCCAATAATATGAGAATCAGGTAATAAGGATTTTACTTTGTCAATTTTATCAGATGAAATGCCAAATAAAATCTCATAGTCTTCTCCTCCATTAGTTACCATTTCAAAATCTAAATTAGGAAAGACTTTAGAAATCTCTGGATGAATAGGAATACAAGAGGAATTAATAGTGGCACTAATTTGGCTAGCAATAAGCATTTTATTAAGATCACTAAATAAGCCATCACTTATATCCATGGCACATGTAGAACCCAATTCTTTTAATATTTTACCTTCATTTATTTTAGGTTGTGGCCTGAAATGAGCATTGTAAAACAGTTGCGTATTATATTCTGTTAGATTTGGCAATTCATCTTGTGATTTGGATAACTCCAATCCTGCTTTTGACAATCCAGTCAATCCAGTTATTCCAATCAAATCTTCATCTTTAAGTAAGGAGCGTTGCAGAGTAGGATTTTGGCAAATACCGTACATGGCAACCGTTATAAAAAGCATTGGGGATTTTACAATATCTCCGCCAACAATTTTGGTATTATAAGTTGATGCGCATTCTATTATACCTTGATAAAGAGATTTTAAGTCCTGTAATTCCATTTCTCCAGGCAATCCTAAAGTTATTAAAGCCGTTGTGGGAGTACCACCCATAGATGCTATATCGCTTAGATTTGTTGCAACAGATTTCCATCCAATGTCCATTAAATTAGATTTGCCAATTTCAAAATGAACGTTATCAACCATTGTGTCGGTAGTTGCTAATTGTAAACCTGATTGGGTTTGCCAAGCTGCAGTATCATCACCTACATCAATTTCTACACCTATAGTTTCACTAAGATAATTTTGTACTGCATCATTAGAAAGAGTATTAGAGATGTATTCAATAATATTAAATTCACCAAAATTGTTTATTTTCATAATTATTTAAATGATTTATTATGTGTTAAAGGTTGTATTACCTTAGTTTTTTAGGTTTTTGCTATATATTCCCATAATAGCATGATAAGAATTAAAAATTATAGTAGGAAAAATATTGACAGCATCTAATAGCAATGTTAAATTCCGTGCAGGGTTCCGAGGCCCGCTAGCTCAATTTGGCAGAGCAACTGACTCTTAATCAGTAGGTTCTCGGTTCGAGCCCGAGGCGGGTCATTTTCGTGGAGAACCTTTTTTGATGATCCATTATATATGGGGGGAAGTGTCGGAATTGGTAGACGAGCATGACTTAGGATCATGTGCCGTGAGGCGTAGGAGTTCGAGTCTCCTCTTCCCCACGAGCAACAAATATAAAAAAGTTTAGTAGATATTTGGAGGATAAAGTGGCAGCACTTCTAGAAGTAAAAAATCTAAGAACACATTTTTATACTATTGAAGGTGAAGTTAAGGCTGTGGACGGTGTTTCATACGATCTACAACCTGGAGAAATTCTCGGCTTAGTTGGTGAAAGTGGTTGTGGTAAAAGCGTGAGTGCAATGTCAGTTATGCGTTTAATTCCATGGCCTCCAGGAAAAATTCTTGACGGTGAGGTTCTATTTGATGGAGTCGATCTTTTACAACTAGAAGAAGAAGAAATGCGCAAGATTCGAGGAAAAGAAATTGGTATGGTGTTTCAAGAACCTATGACTTCACTAAACCCAGTTTTAACTATAGGAAAACAGTTGACTGAAACTATGGAACTTCATTTAGGTTTAACTCCAGAAGAAGCTACTAATAGAGCTATTGAACTCTTAGAAATGGTAGGAATTCCAGATGCAGGTAGCCGCTTACCTCAATACCCTCATCAATTTAGTGGTGGTATGAGGCAAAGAGTTATGATTGCTATGGCAATGAGCTGCAATCCGCGATTGATTATAGCTGATGAACCTACAACGGCTTTGGATGTGACAATTCAAGCTCAAATATTAGATTTGATGCAAGATCTTTGTAGACAAAATGGTGTTGCATTAATTGTTATTACTCATAATTTGGGTGTTGTTGCGAGATATGCAGATAGAGTTAATGTTATGTATGCTGGAAATGTCGTAGAACGAGGAAGTGCTCAAGAAATTTATCATAACCCACAACATCCATACACTAAAGGACTTTTGAATTCTGTTCCTCGTTTAGACGATACAGTTAAGAAGAAATTAGATCCTATTCAAGGATTGCCACCAAGTTTGAGTAAGCCTTGCTTGTGCCAATTTTGTGGAGAGCCTCAACCTACCTTAGTTGAAGTGTCGAAAGACCATCTTGCAGCAAGATGTAATGCGGATCCAAATTGTGTTGGTTGGTTCCCAAGAGATTTAGGATAAATATTGACTATTTAGTTTAAAGTATTATTCTTTAATACTAGGAGAAAAAAATGGTAGCAGAAAAAGAAAATCTAGTTGAAGTAAGTAATTTAAAAATGTATTTTCCTGTTAAAAAAGGAATTGTCTTTCAAAGGCATGTTGCAGACATTAAGGCTGTGGACGATGTTTCATTTACAATAAAAAAAGGTGAAACTCTCGGTCTTGTAGGTGAAAGTGGTTGTGGTAAAACTACAACTGGCCGATGCATACTGCAACTTAATACTCCTACAAGTGGATCCGTGAACTTTGATGGTCATGAATTGACTGAAATGAAACCAGCAGACCTTAGAGCTTTTCGTAGTAGGATGCAAATGATTTTTCAAGATCCATATAGCTCTCTTGATCCCCGACAAAGCTGTGGAGGTATAGTTAGTGAGCCTTTGATTGTTCATAACATGGTTAAAAGTAAGAACGAAATAAAAGATCAAATCGAAGAATTGCTTTCAGTTGTAGGATTAAACCCTTCTATGGCTGGCAGATTTCCACATGAATTTAGTGGAGGTCAGCGACAAAGAATTGGTGTTGCAAGAGCATTAGCTGTTCGACCTGATTTGATAGTTTGTGACGAACCTGTTTCTGCTTTAGATGTGTCTATTCAAGCTCAGGTAATTAACTTATTAGAAGATCTTCAAGAACAATTCGATTTAACTTATTTGTTTATTGCACATGATTTATCCGTTGTTAGGCACATTAGTGATAGAATTGGTGTTATGTATCTCGGTCATATGGTTGAATTAGCAGATAGACTGGAATTATATGACAATCCTCAGCATCCATATACTAAAGCATTACTTTCAGCCGTACCTATTCCAGATCCTGTTGCAGAGGCTACTAGAGAACGAATTGTATTAGAAGGTGATGTTCCAAGCCCATTAAACCCACCCGAAGGTTGTGTTTTCAAAACTCGTTGTTCAAAGGTAGGTTGTAGTGGTGGTGATGTCACTATGGAGTTAATGGAGTCTACCCCAGGCCATTTTGTGGACAGTTGCGTTCACTCCAAGTAATCTATTTGTGGTAATATATGTCTAAATGACATATAAATAGAATAACTCTGTATGGAACAATCCCAAATACGAAATTTTTGTATAATTGCACATGTTGATCACGGAAAGTCGACACTTGCTGATCGGTTTTTGGAGATTACTAATTCAGTTCCCTCAAGATCTATGATGAATCAATACCTAGATCAAATGGATCTCGAAAGAGAACGAGGAATTACTATTAAAGCTCAAGCTGTTCGACTTAATTATGACTCTGTTGATAAAAAACCGTATCAATTGAATATTATTGATACCCCAGGGCATGTTGACTTTAGTAATGAGGTTTTTCGTAGTTTACGAGCATGTGATGGAGCATTACTTTTAGTTGATGCAAGCCAAGGTATACAAGCACAAACTTTGGCGAATTTTTATTCTGCCTTGGAAGCAGATCTCACTATAATTCCTGTAATAAATAAAATAGACTTACCTTCTGCCAGAATTGATGAAGTTTCTGAAGAAATTCAACAAACTTTTGGGTTTAAAAGTAATGAAATCCAATTAGTATCAGCTAAAACTGGTGAAGGGGTTAAAGAACTTTTAGATGCGGTAGTAGAATTAATTCCTCCACCATTAGGTGACAAAAATAAACCTTTGAGAGCTTTAGTGTTTGATAGTACTTTTGATTCTTATAAAGGAGCAATAATATATGTACGTATTGTCGATGGAGAATTGCAAAAGTCGGATTCAACAAGATTTCTCAGTACTAATAAGCATGCTGATACTTTAGATATAGGGTTTTTCCAACCTACTATGACTCAGGCTAAAGGATTATCTACAGGAGAGGTTGGCTATGTTGCAACTGGATTAAAAAGTATCAGAGACGTCACAGTAGGTGATACGTTATCTTTTGTAGATAGTGATGTGGACCCTATACCTGGATACCAAGAATTGAAATCAATGGTATATGCAGGTTTGTACCCTTCTGATGGTGAAAGTTATCAACAATTAAGAGATGCTCTAGAAAAATTACAATTAAACGATGCTGCTTTTAGTTTTCAGCCAGAATCGAGTGTAGCTTTGGGATTTGGCTTTCGTTGTGGATTTCTTGGTTTGTTACATATGGATGTTGTTCAAGAACGGTTAGAGCGTGAATATGATTTGGATCTTATAATTACATCGCCAAGTGTATTGTATAAGGTTTTAAAAAATGATGGTGTTGAATTAGAAATCCAAAACCCAAGTCAGTTACCATCTCAAGGCGAAATTATGGAATTAATGGAACCTTGGCTAGAAGTAACTGTTGTAACTCCAACTCAGTATATAGGCGCAATAATGGAATTAATTACATCACGAAGAGGAGAATTAAGAAATATAGAATATATACAAAGTATTTCTTCTACTACAGATGACGATAAAAGTCGTGCTTTGTTATCTTTTTATGTACCGTTGTCTGAAGTTATTCTTGATCTTCATGATCAAATTAAATCTAAATCTCAAGGATATGCTTCATTGGATTACAACCAGACACAATATAGGACAGCCAGTTTAAGTAAATTAGAAATATTAGTAAATTATGAACCTGTAGATGCCCTTTCCTCTATTGTACATAGAGATAGAGCTACATACCAAGGTAGAAATGTAGTAAAACAACTAACAGAATTAATCCCACGCCAATTATTTCCAATACCAATACAAGCATCTGTAAATGGAAGAGTTATAGCAAGAGAAACTGTCAGGGCTTTACGAAAAAATGTATTGGCTAAATGCTATGGTGGAGATATTACCAGAAAGCGTAAATTGCTACAGAAACAAGCAGAAGGTAAGAAAAGAATGAAAATGATAGGGCATGTAGAAGTCCCTCAAGAAGCATTTATTGCAATACTGAAAAACGATAATTGATCATATCAATTTTGATAATTTATATGTTGCTTCAGATAACCCTTTAGGTGTCCCACAATCATATCTAGTTGAAAAAATTTTATACCCATAAGTCGTAATGTTATTGTTAATCATCTCATTAAGTGAATCAGTTAACTGTATTTCTCCTAATGCACCAGGCTTAGTGTTTTTTATAGCGTCAAATATTTCTGGATTAACAATATATCTTCCTATTACTCCGTAATCAGAAGGTGCTTTTTCGAGTTGAGGTTTTTCAACAATTTTGTTTATTTTTACAATTTCATCGATAGCGTTAATATCTTCATCTGTGGATATGATGCCATAAGATGAAATCTCTGATTTATTTAAATGTTTTATAGTAAAATAGTTTGCATTGTTATCATTGAAACTTTTTATCATTCTTGAAAGTTCTGATTCTTTCTTTGATATCAATAAATCGTCAGGTAGGATAATAGCAAAAGGATTCTTAGATACTATATCCTCTGCACACAAAATCGCATGTCCAAGCCCTAAAGGTTTATCTTGATTTATAAAGTAAAAGTTAAGATTCGATTTAAAATCTTCAATTTCGTTGATCGTTTCTTCTGAACAGTATTTATATAATTTTTCTAAATAACTTTGTCCAAATGAAAAATAATCTTTTAGCATTTTTTTTCGTTCAGAAATTATTATAACAATATTCTTTATTCCAGCATTACAAGCTTCTTTGACGATATAATGAATGCAAGGTTTATCTGCAACTGGTAATAGCTCTTTAGGAATGAATTCTGTGATCGGGTAAAATCGTGTACCCAAACCAGCTGCTGGTATTACTGCGGTATCTATCAAGTTTTTGTCCCA
The DNA here is from genome assembly GCA_022450525.1 of Dehalococcoidia bacterium. GTDB lineage: Bacteria > Chloroflexota > Dehalococcoidia > Lucifugimonadales > UBA6952 > UBA6952. Next base: position 31,925 of record JAKUQA010000007.1, read on the forward strand.
TCGTTCGTCAATAGTAAGAATTTTTGATTTCAACTTTATCAGATTCTTACTTAGTGGTAAACTTACATAGTCGTGCTAGATGGGGAGTTAGCGGTGCCCTGTACCCGCAATCCGCTACAGCGGGATTGATTACTTCCTGAGGCATTAATGAATATATCCAATGTTAGTTATTTGATGTTGATGTTCTGACTCTGAGCGGCAAGATTATATGAATTCCGTCAGGTCTGGAAGGAAGCAGCGGTAAATATGAAATTGGGTGCCTTAGATTAATCGGAGTAGAGTTGGATAATTAATACGTTATATAAATGATTGTCGAAGGAAGTTGCACGGCTTTATAGAGAGGTATACGATTTCCTCATGAATAATTCAGTAAAAACAAAAAAAAGTTTAGGTCAGCATTTTTTAAATGCAAATTGGGTTTTATCGTATATTATTAATTCTGCAGAAATACAACCAAATGATACGGTTGTAGAGATTGGCCCAGGACGTGGCAAGTTAACTAAGGAATTAAGTCGACTCGCTGGATTGGTTAAGTGTATTGAATTAGATCAGAATTTACTTGATGATTTGAATGATAAATTTCCTGAAAGTTCTAATGTCCAAGTTATTTATGGAGATGCTCGTAGTATAGATATCTCTTCCATAGTTAATTCGGTTAATTATAAATTAGTTGCAAATCTACCTTATTATGCTGCTATGCCAATAATAATGAGATTTGTTGAATTACATAATCCCCCTAAATCAATTGTAGTTATGGTCCAAGATGAAGTTGCTCGTAATCTGACTGCCTTACCTGGGAAATTATCTATCCCCGCAGTGATACTTCAAAACTTTGGAGAAATCTCATATATAAAAAGAATACCGCCAAGTGTCTTCAAACCTTCTCCTAAAGTTTTTTCTGCCATAATAAAAATTGCTTTATTTGAATCTCCCCAAATAGGCAAAGATAATCAACCAATGTTTTTCAACTTAATAAAAAAAGGTTTTTCTTCTAAAAGGAAAAAGTTATATAACAATATAACTAAGGCTTTTGATATAGAAAAAACTCTATTTCTAGATATGCTTGTTGCTAGCAATATAGATATAGATAGTAGACCAGAATCCTTAACTTTTGATAATTGGAGAAATTTGTATTTATCAATGAAAAATATTGGATATTAAAGCGATGTTTAATTTGTTATCTCATGCAAAATTAAATTTAAGTCTAGAGGTTAATAGTTTACTTGATAATGGGTTTCATAATTTAACTTCTATTATGCATACTCTGCATCTGCATGACGAAATATCTATTAGCCACTCAAAAAATACTAAAACAGTATTTATACCTTCAACTGTTGAAGGTAGTAATAATTCAATACTTGATGCTGTACACCTTTTTCAACAAGAATTTCATATTCCAGACCAAGTAGAAATTGTAACAACTAAAAATATTCCTACATCATCTGGTTTAGGTGGGGGAAGTTCGAATTCAACTGCAGTTTTAAAAGAATTAATTAAAATAAATAAATTAGAAGTAGAATTATCAAAACAGAGAGAATTAGCATTTCAATTAAGTTCTGATTCTCCTTTTTTTGTCTCCGGAGGATGTTCACTTGTTGAAGGACAAGGCGAAAAGATAACAACTGGACTAGGTATTAATAACCTATGGTCGATAATTTTCACCCCACTTAATATAGAGATTAGTAATAAGACCCGGTTTATGTATTCATTGCTATCTAAACAACATTACTCTGATGGATCTATAACAGCTGAAATTTTTAATTCAATCAATCAACCAAATAGTGATTTACTGCAACTTCTTAGTAATACGGTGAATACTTTTGAACAAGTAATCGATCAAGCTTTTCTTGAGTACAAATATTTAAAAGATAAGTTATTATCATTAGGAGTATCCTTTGTGAGACTTTCAGGTAGTGGGCCTAGCTTTTATACAATTGTTGATAACCTAGATTACGCAAGAAATATCGCGAAAAAAATGAAAAGTAATAACTTGAGAATAATTACATCTGAATTACAGTAGGGGAGTAGTAATTTATGAATATAAATAATTGCCATAATGTTGATGACTTTAAAAAATTAGCAAGGAAAAGATTGCCATCACCTATATTTCATTATATTGATGGTGCAGCTGATGATGAATCTACATATAAGCGTAATACTGAATCATTTGAAGATTGCGATTTGGTGCCAAATGTTTTGGCAGGTGTGGATAATATAGATATCTCAACAACCGTTATGGGGCAAAAATTATCTATGCCATTATTTTTAAGCCCAGTTGCATTACAAAGATTATTTCATTACCAAGGAGAAAGAGCTGTAGGTAGAGCTGCAGAAAAATTTGGAACAATGTTTGGTATTAGTAGTCTTGGAACTGTGAGTATTGAAGAAATTGGAGCTACTATAAATGCACCCAAAATCTTCCAATTATACTTTCATAAAGATAGAGGATTAACTAATAGTATGATTGAAAGATGTGAGGAAAATAATTTTGATTGTCTTGCTTTAACAGTAGATACTATTGTCGCTGGGAATAGGGAAAGAGATCTTGTAACTGGATTTACTTCTCCCTTTAACCTCACATTAAAAAGCTTAGTTAGTTTTGCAACTCATCCACAATGGGCACTTAGACATTTCACAAGTGATAAGTTTGAATTATCTCAAGTAAAAGATTATGTGAGTCACGGTACAAATATAGCTACAAGCGTTTCAAATTATATTAATGAAATGTTGGATCAGACAATGAATTGGGATGATGCGATTGCTATAAGGAAAAAATGGAAAAAGGGGTTTTGTTTAAAAGGTATTATGAGTGTTGAAGATGCAAAAAAAGCAGTGGACATAGGTGCTGATGCAATAATGCTTAGTAATCATGGAGGACGCCAACTAGATGGATCACGCTCACCTTTTGATCAACTACAAGAAATTGTTGATGCGGTTGGGGATAAAATTGATGTTATTTGCGATGGTGGAATTAGGAGAGGTACTCACATCCTCAAGGCATTAAGTTTGGGTGCAAAAGCCTGTAGTGGAGGAAGATTATATTTATACGCATTGGCAGCTGGTGGTCAACGTGGGGTGGAGAAGACCCTAAATAATTTAAAAAATGAAATTGAAAGAGATATGAAACTGATGGGTTGTAATACGCTCAGTGATCTTTCAAGAGACAATATAAGATATAGGAACTAGAAATTTTCTAAGTTTCTAACCACTGTAGTATTTGTTTATTGCTTATAATCTTTAGTAATAGTAAAATTGCTTGGTGTGTTTTTTTACATATACCTAAAACATTTCAAAACTAATAAAGGCACTTAATGAACATAGATATGCACGTCCATACCTCTTATGGTAGTAGTGATAGTAACTTGTCTCTAGATGAATTACATAATAAATCTAAAATTCTTAACATTGATGCAGTTTGTTTAACAGAACACGGTGGTCCGTGGAGCTTGCAATCAATAACGCAAGCGCAGCAAAAAATGGATAATTTAAAATTGTTGAATGCAATGGAGATTGAGACCGAAGTAGGTCATATAACTGCATTTGGATTTACACAATATATTTCCGGTATGAGAAATCCTGAAAGTTTAAGACAAATTGCTGATAAAGAAGGAGCTTTTATCGTTTTAGCACATCCCTTTAGAAATTTTACACAAAAGCCACCATATAACAATAATAATCTTTTATTCAAAGATTACAAAATCAAACCTGAAACTGTTGAAGATGTAGCAAAACATCCTATATTTGAGTTAGTTGATGCCATTGAAGTTCTCAATGGAGGAACGACATTACGAGAGAATTTATGGGCATGGGACATTGCAGAATATCTAGGTAAGCCAAAGATTGGGGGTAGCGATGCCCACTCATTTAATGGTGTTGGTAGGTATATGACTGTATTTGAAGATGAGATTGATAGTGTTGAGTCTTTATTGTATAGTCTACGCAATAGCAGTTATTATCCTGCTCAATTAGATGATAATAATGAGGTTGTACCATTTCGTAGATAATTTTCTTTGGAGGTTGTAATGTCTAACTATTCTCCCTTAGTTCTTATATGTATTGATGGATTCGATCCTGTGTATTTTGATGCAATAGAAACTCCCAACATGGATCGAATGATTGAAAATGGCTTTTACACTGTCGGTAAATCAATGTGGCCTTCAGTGACTAATGTAAATAATGTATCAATAATAACTGGTCAATACCCTAGTGTTCATGGTATTTGTTCTAACTATAGATACATCCAAGAAACCAAAGAAGAAGTTTATATGGAATCGGGGGAATACATATTGGCCCCCACTATATTTTCCATGTGTAAAAGTAAAAACATAACAACTGTACTTTCAACATCCAAAGATAAACTGAGAAGGCTCCTTGGAGACGACGCAACACATGTTAGTTCTGCTGAAAAGCCTGATAAATGGGTGGTCGACATTTTGGGGGATCCACCTTCTATTTATTCTTTAGAATGTAATGGGTGGACTATTAATGCAGCTGAGTTAGCTATGGAAAAATACAAACCTGAATTTGTATATATTACAACAACTGATTGGGCGCATCATAAATTCCCACCAGAATCAATCGAAGCTAAAACACATATTAATATCATAGATACTGCTGTAGGGAATATTATGAATAAATTTCCAGAAGCAACTATTATGCTTAGTGCAGATCATGGCATGTCAAGAAAGACAAATTTGATTGATTTAGGAAAAATTCTCAAACAAAATGGAATTGATAATCTTGCCGTTCCGATAATAAAAGATGAACACGTTGTCCATCATTCTAACCTAGGAGGGGCATATTTTATCTATCTAGATGATTCTGTAGTATCAAAATCTATAGATATACTGAATGCATTAGAAGGGGTTGATTTAGCAATGACATCCGAGGAAGCAGTAACAAAATATAACCTACGTCTTGAACGAATAGGTCAAGTCATAGTTACTGCAGATAAGGATACAGTATTTGGTGATACCAATTTGGTTGAAATGCCAGGTGATTTACGATCACACGGTTCAGAACATGAGCAAAACATCCCAATTATTGGATATAATCTAAAAAATACTAATTATACATTTACAGAAAATCGCCATATGGGGACATATGTTATCGAGCAGTTGGGTTTATTGAATAAATAAATTTTATAAATTCTTAACTAATTGCCTGTTAATAAATATTTCTTCAATTAATTTGGTTTATATCTAAATATCCTCTCGTTATCGATAGTTTCTTTCTTATCCATAGAAATATTCTATACTTAATCAAAATATGCTTGATGTCTTTAATCATTACATATTATTCTGGCAAAAAGATAAGTATAAATAAGGATTAGTATATGGCAGATTATGATATAACGGTTATTGGAGCCGGACCAGGTGGGTATGTTGCTGCTATACGTGCAGCTCAATTGGGCTACAAAACTGCTTTAATCGAAAAATCAGAAATCGGTGGGACTTGTTTAAATTGGGGTTGTATTCCAAGTAAAGCATTATTAAAGAATGCAGAAGTATTAGATCTTATCAAAGACTCAGAGCACTATGGCATAAACATAGATTCTTATATTGCTGATTACGAAGTTGGATATAACCGTAGCCGTGAAGTTGTAAATAAATTAGTGACTGGTATTAACCATCTTTTAAAGAAGAATAAAGTTGATGTTATAAATGGCTCTGCTAGGTTTGTATCAAAATCCTCATTATTAGTAGATATTACTGATCCAAAAGAAAATGTTGGCGAACGAGTGCAATCTGCTGATGAGTTTCCAATTGAATCAAAAAATATAATCATTGCAACAGGTGGTGTTCCAAGAGAATTGCCACAAGCTCCATTTGATGGAGATAAAATACTTAATAGTAAACAAATATTAGAAATGAATAAACTTCCTAAGTCTTTGGGTATTATTGGCGCTGGACCTATCGGTGTAGAATTTGCCTCTTTATTTAACTCATATGGTGTTGATGTTACTCTCATAGAAATGCTACCTGATGTAGTTCCTAATGAAGATAAAGAAATAAGCTCAACTCTCAATTCTTCTTTTTCAAAGCGAGGAATAAAGATTCTTACTGAAACCACTTTAGATTCAGTCAAAACAACAGCCAAAAGTGTATCTTTACAGCTTACAGGAAAAGGTAATGAGAGTATTAACTTAAAGTTCGATAAAATTTTAGTAGCAATTGGGATTACTCCCGCTACAAATACTTTAGGTATAGATGCATTGGGTGTTGAATTGATTAATGGATGGATTAATGTTGATTCTTCTATGAAAACAAATATACAGAATGTATTTGCAATAGGTGATGTTACTGGTGTTTTACCTTTAGCACATGTTGCTCAGTCTCAAGCAGTATTAGCGGTCGAAAGAATTCATGGTGATAGTGTTCCAGATATTAATTATATCAACATGCCAAAAGCTACTTATTGTAATCCTCAAGTTGCTAGTTTCGGATTAAGTGAATCCCAAGCAAAAGATGAAGGTTACGAAGTTAAAGTTGGAAAATTTCCCTTTTTGGCAAGTGGAAAGGCTATTGCTTCTTCACATTCAGAAGGTTTTTGTAAAATAGTAGTTGATTCTGAATATGGAGAAATACTAGGAGTGCATCTTATCGGGCCGGAAGTTACAGAATTACTTGCTGAATTATCCATGGTTCAAGCTTTAGAAGGTACAGTGGATGAATTAGCATTATTAACCCATGCACACCCAACATTATCAGAAACACTAAAGGAAGCTGCATTAGCAGCATTAGGAAACCCTATACATATCTAATTTAAGGGTAAAGGAGGAGATTATGGCGCTAAAAAATAAAGCTGTAAGTAATAAAACTTCTAAATCTGAATATTTTGAATTGTTAGAAAAAATGATATTAATCCGTTTATTTGAAGACAGATGCTCCGAGCATTATTCAAGGGGTAATATAAAAGGATTTCTCCATTTATATACCGGAGAAGAAGCTATTGCAGTAGGGTCAATTTCATGTTTGGAAAAAGAGGACTATGTTATTACTCATTATCGAGATCATGGTCATGCACTTGCTAGAGGAGTTGAAGCAAAATACGCTATGGCAGAACTTTTTGGAAAATCCACAGGAACTACTGGTGGAATAGGTGGATCAATGCATATATTTGACGCAACAAAGAATTTCGCAGGCGGTCATGCGATAGTTGGTGGACAATTACCAATTGGAGTAGGTTTAGCCTATGCTGCCAAATATAAAAATACTGGAGCAGTCACTCTTTGCTTTCTTGGTGATGGAGCATTAAACGAAGGTGAGTTTCACGAATCTATGAATTTAGCTGCTTTATGGGACCTACCTATAGTATTTATTTGTGAAAATAACTTATACGGAATGGGTGTTCCTGTAGAAGAAGCTGTGGCTAAAAAGGATATTTTTGAAATTGGTCATGCATATGACATGCCATGTTCTCGTGTTGACGGCATGAATGTTTTAGAAGTTAAAGAAGTTACCAATAAAATAATTAAAGATGTCCGAAATGGAAAAGGTCCATATTTTCTTGAAGCACAAACATATAGATTCCGTGGTCATTCAATGGCTGATCCTTCCATGTATAGAGGGTCAACAGAGGAAGAGCTATGGAAATTACGAGATCCAATTAATTTGCATTGGTCTTGGTTAAAAGAAAATGGTTATGCTAAGGATGAATTGAACGAGATCTATGAAAAAATGAATTCAGTGATGGACGACGCTGTTCAATTTGCTACAGAAAGTGAATTTCCGACTATAGATGATTTATACAAAAACATCTATTTTGAAAATGTTGGATAGGAGGTCTTTATGCCTAATGTTTTAACTTATAGAGAAGCATTAACTAAAGGTATTCGTGAAGCACTCATTGATAACGACGATTGTTTTTTAATGGGAGAAGATGTTGGCGCTTATGGTGGAGCCTATGCTGTCAGTAAAGGTCTTTTGGAAGAGTTTGGCCCAAAGCGTATCGTTGATAGTCCATTATCTGAATCTGCAATAGTTGGGTTGGGAACTGGTTCTTCTATGGTCGGTTTAAAACCAATTATTGAAATAATGACAATTAATTTTTTACTAGTTGCTTTAGATCAATTAGTCAATCACGCAGCTAAAATTCGGTACATGTCAGCAAATCAGTATGCAGCTCCATTTATGGTAAGAACGGTAACTGGAGGAGGAGCTCAATTAGGCGCAACACATTCTCAGTGTTTTGAACCTTGGTTAGCTAGCGTACCTGGACTTAAAGTAGTAGCTCCCTCATCTCCATATGATGCATTAGGATTATTTCGATCCGCAATAAAAGAAAAGGATCCTATAGTTTTTGTTGAACATATTTTATTGTATGGATCTAAAGGAATTGTTGATGAAGATTATTATGAAATACCTATTGGTAAAGCTAATGTTGTACGATCTGGTGATAATTTAACCTTAGTTGCATATTCGAAAATGGTACCGCTATGTATAGAGGTGGCAAATACACTAGAAGAACAAGGAATAGATGTAGAAGTTATCGATCTGAGGTCATTACGTCCATGGGATAAGGAAACAATTATCAATTCTGTAAATAAAACAAATAGACTAGTTATTGTTGAAGAAGCATGGAGATCTGGTGGGTTTGGAGCAGAGATAGCTAGTACAGTTCAAGAAGAGGCGTTTGACTCTTTGGATGGACCAATTGGACGTGTTGGTGGTCTTGAGGTACCAATGCCTTATACAAGTGTACTAGAATCTCAAGTAATCCCTAGTAAGGATCGTATAATTGAATATATACATCAAAATCTAAATACATAATAGTAATTGGAGTAGAGTAATGTCCGATAATATTGTTATGCCGCAAATGGGTTATGATATGAAAGAAGGTACCCTAGTACGATGGCTTGTAAAAGAAGGTTCCTCTTTAAAACGAGGAGACCCTATTGCTGAGATAGAAACTGACAAAGCTGTTGTTGAAATTGAAAGTTATTTCACAGGGTTTATTGGTAAAATTTTAATAAACGAAGGTGAATCAGCAGAAGTAGGAAGCTCGATTGCAGTAGTTGTGAAAGACATGAATGAATCTGTCTCAGATCCTTCAAGTGGAACAAATACTATATCTGAAGAGTCTTCTTCTAAAGTAAATGAAAAGAATACTGCCAAAAATATTCCAGTTGATCAACCACCTGTTGATATTCCTGTTGTTGATCAATCGCCATCAGAAAAAATCAAAATTAGTCCAGTAGCAGAAAAACTAGCTATAGAGCAAGGTATAGATTTAAATAAAATAAATGGGACAGGTCCAGGTGGACGTATTACCAAAGCTGATATTGAAGCACAAGTTTCAAATAATAAACCGACAGAACAGCCTGTAGCTAAAACTCCACCACAAACTGTATTACCTGGTGAGAATATACCTCTTTCGACAACACGATCTGCTATTGCACGAATAACAGCACAGTCTAAAAATGGTATTCCTCATTTCTATGTTAGTATGTCAATCGATATGACTGATGCGCTCGTAATGCGTCAACAATATGGAAAACTTTATCCTAATTCTGGCATTACAGTAAATTCATTAGTTTTGATGGCTGTAAAATTAGCACTTATTGATTATCCAATATTTAATTCTTCGTTTCGTGAGGACCATATAGAAGTTAAACCAGACATTAATTTGGGTATAGCTATATCAGTTGATGATGGGCTTATAGTTCCTGCTATCACACAAGCTCAAGACTTATCAATTATTGAAATATCATCTGCTGCAAGAGACCTTGCAAAAAGAGCTAAAGAAGGCAAATTACGCCAAGAAGAATATTCGGGAACATTTAGTGTTAGTAATTTAGGAATGTTTGCTGTGGACGATTTCAATGCAATTATTCTTCCACCTCAAGTTGGTGTACTTGCGGTAAGTTCTGTCATTAAACGACCAGTAGTTATTGATGACAAAATTGTCATCCGCGAAATTATGAATGTTCAATTATCGTCTGATCATCGAGTTATAGATGGTGTCGATGCAGCAAAATTTGCTAAACAAATAAAAGATTATCTTGAAATGCCTATCTCTTTATTTGTATCTTAGTATGAAAAATCAACTTCTAAAACGACGTTTGGGTAGAACTAATTTACAGGTTACTGAACTCGGTTTTGGTGCCATGGATACCCCTCAAGTTCCAGAAGGTAAGGATGCATTACTTTCAGCAATAAATCTAGGTGTCAATTTTATTGATACTGCTCGTATCTATGACGGTAGTGAATTTTTGATAGGCCAAATACTTCCTTCTTTTAATAGAGACGATTTAATAATTGCCTCTAAAACAATTAATAGAACTCGGGATGGAGCACAACATGATGTTGATAGAAGCTTAAGTTTAATGAATTTAAATCGGATAGATTTGTATCAACTAGATGATGTCGCAATGGAAGATTGGGATTTAATTTTACAAGAGAATGGTGCTTTAGAAGGATTAAAAATTGCTAAATATCGTGGTTTGATAAATCATATAGGTATTTCTTCTCATGATTTATCTCTCATTGATATTGCAATAGAATCAAAGCTTTTTGATACGGTAATGATAGAATACTCTGCATTTTACTCTGAAACATATAATTTAACTAAGAAAGCATATCAAAATGACATTGGTGTAATTGCTATGCGTCCACTCGGTGGTTCAGGAAGAATGACGAGCCTTCGTACAGTTATGGAGAGGAATTCGTTATCGGATAACATTACCCCATCTAATTTATTAGAATTTGTTTTATCTAATTCTAATATTGCAGTATCGATAGTAGGCACTAGGTACCCTGATAGAGTAAAATCTAATGTAGAAACTGTTTTGCATTATAAACACTTAAATAACAGTGAAAAAGAAAAATGTAAGCAAGCTGCTGGTAAATTATTTGAGCTTTTGTAATTAAAGGAGATTTGATGCAGGTTAGATTAGTAAGTTACTCCCAGCCAACTGAAGACTTTAGTAAAGATGGAGTAGATAATGCCCAAGAGTTAATTGCTTATTGTGCAAAAGTTTCAAACCCTTCAAATCAGATAAATAAAGAAACAAGTGAAAGATTAATTCGATATTTAATCAAGAACGCTCATTGGTCGCCTTTGGAAATGGTGAACGCGTGTTTAGAAGTAGAAACTACTCGTGATATTGCTAGACAAATGTTGCGACATAGAAGTTTTAGTTTTCAGGAATTTAGTCAAAGATACGCCAATCCTACTAAAGACTTAGATTTTATTTTACGAGAAGCGCGTCTCCAAGATCCAAAAAACAGACAAAACTCTATAGAAGTTAATGACCTTGATCTACAATCAAAATGGAATCAATTACAAAATGATGTTATTGATAAGGCTAAAACTGCCTACAAATGGGCAGTTGAAAACGGTATAGCAAAAGAGCAAGCACGAGTTGTTTTACCAGAGGGTAACACAGTTAGTCGTTTATATATAAATGGCACATTAAGAAGTTGGATCCACTACATAGACTTAAGAAGCGCCCATGGAACCCAAAAGGAACATATTGAAATTGCTAAGGCTTGCGCAGAAGTGATTGCACAGATTTTTCCTATGGCAAAAGACATAAATTAAATTTAATAATCAGAGCAGTCTCTGGTGTATCCACAGTTCTGACATTTTATTTTACAATGTATTGCGAGCATTGAAGACTTACATATATCACAAATATATTGTCTGATATTTGAATTGGTGGTAACTATATTAGCTTCTTTAGAATTTGTGTTTTTTATCCCCATTTTTTACCCACTTCAGATGGTTGTTTGAGCTCATGAGTTATAACTCGATCAATTAAACGACCATCTTCGTCTACTGAAACTGCTTCTGTCACGATATAAGTTTTTCCACGTTTTTTGTATTTATCTGCTATCCATGATTTAACAGTTAATTTTTTTCCCGGAATAGGAGGGTTATAACAATAAAACGAGCATCTGGCATTTACTGAACCATTATCTTCATATTTCTTGTTATATTGCTTTGTGTCGACTTTTTGAGCAACAGTAGGGAACGCAGCATCTGTATCCATAACACCTTTTCTGAATTGAGTGAGCATATCATTGGTATAGATATATTCCCATGTATCAAATGTTTCTCCTATTTCAAGCTTGTCCCAATCGAGCAAAATTTTGTTATTATCTTCAGAAACTTTATTTAATGCCATATTAATTCCTCCTGAATATAAATTTTAAACTTTATAATCTTGATGATATATAGTTTGAATTTGGATAACTATCAATGGTATCTTTATATTGGTATAATAATACATAATGTAAAATGATGGTGCAATTTGGATATAGTATTTAAAGCAATAATAAATGAAACAAAGCAAAAAAATGATTTTGCTGTAGCTACAGTTGTTAAAACTAAAGGTTCTACACCACAGAAAACTGGATCCAAACTTCTTATCAAAAAAGACGGATCATCCGTGGGTACTTTAGGCGGTGGTTGTGTCGAAGGTGATATTTGGTTTGCTGCTACCGAAATTTTAAAATCAAAAGGAAATTCTGAATATAAAGAGTATTTTTTGAATGAAGATATTGCTGCTAGAGATGGCTTAGTCTGTGGTGGAACAATGTACTTTCTTATTGAGCCTTTTTATCAGGATAATTTATTTAATTCATTTGCTACTAATGTCGTAGAAGCATACAACGGGAAAAACTCTGTAGGTTTAGCTACACTTATCGATAAGCAAAATTCAACTCCTGAGCAAAAGATATACTTTGATTCAGCTGGTAACCCATCTAGCTCATTTAATAATAAAGATATAGATAAAGTAGTACAAAATACAATTTTAGATTTAATTCCATATGGGAAGTCTAAAATGATTGATATCGATGAAAATATATCAATATACATTGAAACTTATGCTAGTCACCCAACTTTAATATTAATAGGTGGAGGTCATATTTCTAAATCTTTAGCTCCTTTAGCTCATTCTATTGGATTTAAAAGCATTATTATTGATGATCGTGAAGACTTTGCAAATCCTGAAAGATTTCCTGAAGCCGAATACACAATTGTTTCAGATTACAAAAATGCATTCAAATTAAATGAATTTGAGGTAAATAAGAACTCTATGATTGTCATTGCTACCAGAGGTCATAATTTTGATGATATTGCACTAGAGTCAGCTATAAACACTAATGCTGGTTACATTGGATTAGTAGGTTCAGAAAGAAAAGCAATTATGATATTTGAACAATTGCTCTCCAGAGGAATTGATATAGCAAAATTAAAGACTATAAATACTCCAATTGGTTTAGATATCAAAGCTGCAACTCCTGAAGAAATTGCTGTTAGTATAATAGCAGAACTGATTCAATATAGACTGGGTGGTAAAGGTGGTAGTCTGAAGATTAAAGATCAAAAAATTGATAGTATTTATAACAAACTACAAAAGAAAGCTAAAATTCCAAAAAACATTGATGGAGATCAAAGTGTTCTTCATCCAATAAGAGGATCATCTCGATAATAATATAGAAGGTAATTTATGGTTTACCAAAATGTAGGAGCTATTCTTACCTGTGCTGGTTTATCTACTAGAATGAATGAAAATAAAGCATTTATAAACTGGAACGGTCTCCCTTTAATTGAACAACAAATAAACTTATTAATAAATTCTGGCCTTAATCAAATAGCAGTTGTTGTAGGGTATGAACAAGATAGATTCCAATATATTAAGGATAAATATTCTTTAGTAACTTTAATAGAGAATAAAGATTATAAATCTGGTCGAGCATCATCTATTAAAACAGGTCTTTCAGTTTTACATTCATCAACTGACAATGTTTTGGTTCTTGGCGTAGATCAACCCAGAACCAGGTATATTGTTCAAACCGTAATAGAAAGGCACATTTCTTCTAATTCGCTAATTTCATATCCGGTACATCATGATAAAGGGGGCCACCCAATTATCTTTAATAAAGCAACTTATAACGATATAAATGATATAGATGAAGAATCAAACGGTTTACGTTATGTAACCAAGAAATATAATGAATATATAAATAAGATTGATTTAGACGATGAAAAGGTTTTGTTAGATCTTAATACTAAAACTAATTATTTAGAGGCGTTAGAAAACTTTAATAACTAATAATTTACAATTTAGCGCGTTCTTCTTCGGTAGCGATTTTAAATATTGTCCAATGACGTAACTGAGCGATATCGCTTCCACTACTGTCTTGTAAAAGAACATCGAAATTAACAAAATGGTGAGCTTTTCTTTCATAAATATCGAGTATATGCGCTCCGCCGATTACTGTAGTGCCTTCAGGTACAGATTGTCTATGTTGTACCCGACTTTTTGTATGCATTGAAGTTGGAATATCAAAATTGTGCCTCATAAGTTGTTCAGCCCAGCCGGCAATCCATGAAGGGTGGGCAATTTTTGATTCTCCTATAAATAGAGGGTTTGTTGTTATTTGTTTTACCGTAGTAAATTCAGACGCAAGTTCATTATCAAAAGTAACTTGCATAGCATTCCAATCTGTATGTTTTGGAGTTTCATCTAAAGAAAGAGAGGGTTTTGTTTTAATCTCTGATTTGGGAGTCATTGATGTGGGCTTTATGAATTCTTTTTCCCAAGGAGCATTCCCGACACCAACTTCCCCGGTAACACAGACCACATTAAACTCATTAATCATTTCTATTGTCCAATTATTAGTTGAATTATTTTGAGTTGCTTGGATAGATAATTTGTCTCCAGGAAATGTAGGTTGTCGAAATGAGTATTCAGCCCATCCACTATCTAACCATTTTTCGCCCAATGCTTGTAATATAGTCTCTGTTGCCCATCCCCATACTGTCACTCCACCTACAAGTGGGCCTTTAAAACCGTATGCTTGTGCAACTTCTGTAGAATGAATAGGGTTAGAAATATCAGGGCTATCTTCATGCCCTAAATATGCAATTATCGAGTTTTTTATTGTTGGGTTTTTCATAAATAAATAATTATCAGGAGAGGCTATCTTCAAGTGTAGACCATGAAAGTAGTGAACACTTAATTCTTACTGGAAAATTTCTAACACCTTCAAGTATTTCTAGATCTTGTAATAATTCTAGGTTACTTTGCTCACCTTGCATCATTTTCCTGAATTCTTCACGAATTGCTAAGGCTTCTTGGATTGATTTTCCTTTGATGGACTCAGTCATTAATGATGCAGTTGCTTGACTAATTGCGCATCCATGACCTTGAAAACCAACTTCTTGAATTACTTGATTGTTATCCACATTAAGTTGTAAGTTAACTTCGTCACCGCAAAAAGGATTATATCCCCGAGCTTTGTGTAATGGTTCAATAATTTCGGATGAATTACGTGGATTTTTATAATGGTCTAGTATAACCTCTTTGTATAGATCGTTTAATTCGTTTGGTAACATTTGCTTATCTAAGTTTATATATTATTTAAAATAATTAATAACATCATTCATACCATCGACCAATTTATCTATGTCATTATAATCATTATATAGATAAAAGCTAGCTCGAGATGTTGCCGATAACCCTAGTTTTTTATGATATGGCATACCACAATGATGACCTGTTCTAATTGCTATGCCTCTTTGATCTAGTATAGTCCCGATGTCGTGTGGATGAATATCATTCATACTAAATGTAGCTACACCACCACGCATTTCTGGATTTGTAGGTCCAATAATTTCTAGACCAGGTATTTCTGTAAGCCGATCTAAGGCATACTTTATTAAATCTTTTTCATGTTGTCTTACGTTTTCCATACCAATGTTAGATAAATAATCAATTGCTACACCTAAACCTATAGGGTCAATAAAATTTGGTGTTCCAGCTTCAAATTTGGTTGGAATATCATTCCATGTAGCGCTGCTATAAGTAACTTCTTTTACCATTTCGCCACCTCGGAGAAATGGCTCTAATTTTTCAAGAATTTCAGTTTTTCCATACAATATACCTATACCTGGTGGAGCCAGCATTTTATGCCCTGAAAATGCTAAGAAATCACAATCAATTTGCTGTACATCGACTGGCATGTGGGGAACACTCTGTGCGGCATCAATGCACACTTTAGCCCCAACAGATTTAGCTTTTTTAATGATTTCATCAATTGGATTAATTGTTCCAGTAAGATTTGAAACATGTACAATTGAAACTATTTTTGTGCTCTCGGTTATTAATTTATCTATTGAAGAAAGGTCTAAAGTTCCTTCTGGTGTTGTTGGAATTATTCTGAGTTCACAATTTGTTTTTTGTGAAACAAATTGCCATGGGACAAGATTACTATGGTGTTCTAGTTCTGTTACAACGATATTTTCTGTAGAGTCAATATTGTTTAATCCCCAAGCATATGCTACAAGGTTTAATGCTTCTGTAGTGTTTCTTACATACACTATTTCATCATTAGATTTAGCATTAATAAATTTAGCAACTTTTTCTCTGGCTAGTTCATATCTCTCAGTAGCTTCCATACTTGTTGTATGTACGCCTCTGTGGACATTTGAATTATATAATTCATAACTTTCCACTATTGATTGGATAACTTGGTTGGGTTTTTGTGTTGAAGCAGCATTATCTAGATATACTAATGGAGTATTATTGATTTGTTTTTTTAATATCGGAAAATCTTTTTTTATACTATTTATATCCATCATTTTACAACCAATTATCGAGTCTGTTTTCAATTTGTTTTTCAATATAATTTTTATTATTTGTATCACTTTCGATTCTACCCAAAACATCTCCTACAAATCCTCGTACTAAAAGTTGTTTGGCTACAGTACTACTAATCCCTCTACTTGTTAAGTAGAAAAGGCTTTCTTCATCAATTTGGCCACAAGCTGCCCCATGTTTACACATGACATCATCACAATAAATCCAAAAAGCAGGCTTTGTGTATGCTTCAGCTTCACTTGAAAGCAATAAATTTTTATCTTCTTGAGCAGCATCTACTTTAATAGACTTTTCCCTTACAATTATACTTCCATGAAAAACTGATTGTGCATTTCCGTTAAGTATTCCTTTGTAAGTTTGGTCTGAATATGAATAGGGGCTTTTATGGTCCACAATTACCTGATTATCAACGTGTTGGTTTGTGTTTGGCAAGTACAGTCCAAGTAAATTTGCAGTTGATTCTTCTCCTAATAATTCTACATTCAAATTGTTCCGAACAATTTGTCCTCCAAAGTCTAGATAAAACGAGTTAAAAGTAGAGTTTTGTTCTAAGATTGCCACGGTGTTATTGATATTATTAGTATCCTTACTATAGTTTTGAAATCTTGAGTAATTTAATTTTGAAGATTTAGATAGTACAAATCTGGTTGTTGTATTGATTAAATTTGATGAAGATTCTGAACCCAAACAATATTCTTCTAAATTTATATAACTACCTTCATCGATCACAACTAATATTAGAGGGGAAATAACAAAATGATTCTTTTGCGAATCATTATATTCAATATTAATTATTTGAATTGGTTTACTTGGATTTGTGTTTTTAGGTAGGTAAATAAACACACCATCTTCAAAAAGCGCAGTGTTGAAATTCATAAATGGGTCTTCTGCATTTGATAAATTTTCTAAATGAGGGGTTATCAATGAAGAATGTAAATCTAAAGAGTTTTTTAAAGAGTCAATAATTATTGAGTCATTAGAAGTTTGAGAAAGGCTTTGTTGAAATACGCCATTTATAAATACTAGATAGTTATCAGATTTATAAGAAGGGAGTTCTGAAGAAATACTTTCCAAATTATTTGGTGTTTTGAAACTGTTCTCAAAAAGTTTATATTCATTTTGCAGTATTTTATTGACGTCTGTATATTTCCAATCTTCATTCCCTTTTCGGTGAGTAGGAAATCCAGAATCCATTAAATTGTCAAATGCCTTTTTTTTAGCTGACAATATTAACTGCGATGTTGTTTTATCAATATTCGAAACAACATCGTTGTATACTGTAATATATGGTTTGGTATTTGGAATTTCTTGTATCGACATGAGCTATTAATTAAATATTTCGTACCCTTTCTCTTCTACTTGAAGAGCGAGAGTTTTATCACCAGATTGAATGATTTTGCCATCCATAAAAATATGTACATAATCAGGAATTACATAATTTAGTATACGTTGGTAGTGAGTAATGATGACTGTTGATTTAGATTCAGATCGTAATTTATTTATACCGTCAGCAACTGATCTAACAGCATCAATATCTAAACCTGAATCAGGTTCGTCAAGTATCATTAATTTAGGATCGAGAACAGCCATTTGAAGTATTTCATTTTTCTTTCTCTCACCACCAGAAAATCCATGATTTACAAATCTTTGTATCAAATCAGAATCAACATTGAGTTCTTCGGATTTACTTTTTAATAGTCGATTAAATTTTAAAACATCTAATTCTTCGTTGTTATTTTGTTTTTGAATTGAATTATATGCAGATCTCATAAATTGATCCATACGCACTCCGGCGATTTCCAAAGGGTGCTGAAAGGATAAAAATATGCCTAATTGAGCTCGTGTTTCTGGTAACATTTCAATGATACTTTGATCTTCAAAAAGAATATCTCCAGAATCAACTATATAATTAGGCTTTCCCGCCAATGTATATGATAGTGTGCTTTTGCCAGAACCATTAGGTCCCATGATGGCGTGAACTTCGCCAGGTTTAATACTTAAGTTAACACCATTTAAAATAGTTTTACCACTAACGGTGGAATATAGATCCTTAACTTCTAACATATTATCCGACTGCCCCTTCTAGATTTGCTTCTAATAATCTTGTTGCTTCAACTGCAAACTCTAGTGGCAATTGAGTAAATACTTCTTTACAGAACCCATTTATAATCAGGGAGTGGGCATCTTCAGAAGATATACCTCTTTGATTACAGTAAAAAAGTTGATCCTCACTAACCTTTGATGTGAAGGCTTCATGCTCTAGATGTGAAGTATTATTTTTTACCTCGACATATGGCGCAGTGTGAGCTGCACACTGATCACCGATTAATAAGGAATCACATTGGGTAAAATTCCATGCGTTTTCAGCTTTTGGGTTAATTCGAACAAGCCCACGATAAGTTCCAACGCCTTTATCAGCAGAAATTGTCTTAGAGATAATTGTACTTCTAGTATTATTACCTAAATGTATCATCTTAGTGCCAGTATCAGCTTGTTGATGTCCTTTTGTTAAAGCAACTGAATAAAATTCTCCAACTGAATTATCCCCTTGTAAAATTACACTTGGATATTTCCATGTAATAGCTGAACCAGTCTCAACTTGTGTCCAAGAAATTTTTGAATTATCTCCTATGCATCTTCCTCGTTTGGTTACAAAATTATATATCCCACCTTTACCATTTTCATCCCCGGGATACCAGTTTTGTATAGTTGAATACTTTATTTCGGCATTGTTCAATGTGACCAATTCAACTACAGCAGCGTGAAGTTGATTTGTATCAAACATGGGGGCACTACACCCTTCGAGGTAACTGACATAGCTGTCATCTTCCGCAATTATTAAAGTTCTTTCAAATTGACCAGTTTCCTGAGTGTTTATCCTGAAATATGTTGTCAATTCAAATGGGCAACGCACACCTTTGGGTATATAGCAAAAGGATCCCTCGGAAAAAACAGCAGAATTTAAAGCAGAATAGAAATTATCAGAGTAAGGTACAACTGAGCCCATGTATTTTTGAACAAGATCAGGATATTTTTGAACTGCCTCTGATAAGGGGCAAAATACTACCCCATATTTGGATAACTCTTCTTTAAAAGTAGTAGCTATTGAAACACTGTCAAAAATGGCATCTACAGCCACACCTGCCAATTTCTTTTGTTCTGCAATGGGTATACCTAGTTTTTCATAAGTAGCTAGTAGTTCTGGATCGACTTCATCTAAACTTTGTAATTCTTTTTTCGGTTTTGGTTCAGAATAATAATACATATCCTGAAAATCTATAGGATCATGATTTATATTTGCCCATTCTGGAATATTTTCATTTTCAACAAGTTGAAGGAAATGATTGTATGCTTTGAGTCGCCATTCTAATAACCAATCTGGTTCATTTTTTTTATTTGAAATAAATCTGATTATGTCTTCATTCAGCCCTTTTGGGGCAGTTTCAGATTCTATATCTGTGACGAATCCATACTGATAACTTTTTGCTATTGAATCTTTTACTTCTACATTTGTTCCATCATCGAATTCGCTTTCGCTTATAGAGTTTTTGGTTGTCATTTGATTCCTTTTATTAATCTGTTTGTTTTCATGTCTATTAATTAGTTAGCAATATTTATCTAATTATGCATTGTATTTGTAATATAGACATTGACCAGTAGACAATAAAGCTATTATGCTACCGTGTGTATATAATCATACCACAATATATGACTGAGTTGAAGTATCCTGTTGTATGCGAGAAAGGTAAAAATTAATGAATTTAGATTTGCATTGCCACTCTGTATCTTCTGATGATTCTAGAGCAACTGTTGAGCAATATCTTAAATGGATTGTATCGTTAAGAAAAAAAGGCTATATAGTTGATGGCATTGTTTTAACTGAGCATAGAAAATTTGATATTGATTTAGATTATACAGAATTGAGTGATAAATATGACGTCTTAGTACTTAAGGGGTCCGAACTTGATACCAGACATGGCCATTTTCTAGTTTATGGCGTGACAAAACAAATGCTAAATAAAATAGATTTTGGAAATGTCAAAATGGATTCGATTGAATTAATGAAAATTGCAAAAGAATCGGGAGCTATAGCTTTTCCAGCACACCCTGGTAGATTTGGTATTGGTTTTTGTGAGTATTCTGATAGTGATCTTGATTTTGCTCAAGTAAGTATTGTAGAACATTTAAATGGAAGCTATCGATCTGGTGAATTAGAAAGAACAGAAAAATTAATATCTGACAAAGGATATGCAGGAACAGGCGGTAGTGACGCTCATTTTGTTAGCGCTATAGCTACATGCTTGACTGAATTTAGGACGAGTATTCATAATGAACAAGATTTAGTATCGGCTTTAAATCAAAAAACATTTAGAGCTATTACACTGGAAGAAACAAGAAAACCCGATGATGTGAATTGAGGTAAATATGTCAGAAGATTTGAATAAAGATCAGATTGACTATGATAAAAGTCAACTTAATAAAGAATATCCTGCAGGTTCTTTTTTAGTAACTGAAAAAGAAGTAGCTATGTATTGTAATTCCATTGGCGAATTATCTGAAATTTGTCATGACAAATCTAAAGCATTAGAGGCAGGGTATCGTGATATTGTTGCTCCTCCTACGTTTTGTGCCCTTTTTGTAAGGGGATTTGATAGACCAGATATTAACTTAAATTTTGGTAAATCTGGATTTCATGCAGGTGAAGCAATTGATGTTTTAGAGCCAATATGTGTTGGTGATACACTCGATGCTTCAATCCAGTTAAGTGATGTATATATCAAAACAGGCAGATCAGGTCAAATGGTATTTATTGTCTGGGAACACATTTTTAGAAATCAAAATGGAAATATCGCTGCAAAAGTTAGAGAATCACATGTGAGGAGAGAGTGATGAAATATATCGAAGACATAGACTTAGGAGACGAATTTGGTCCAGTACAAATTGAGGTAAGACCTGATGATGTTATCGATTTTTGCAAAACATGGATTCGTGATGAAGAAAATAGTAAAAATATATTCAATGCTGCTCCTACAAGATTTACAGACGAAGAATTTGCTAAAAGCGAAGGGCTTCCTGGAGCTATTGTTCCCGGTATTATGAGTATGGCATATCTAGCTAGATTACTAAATACTGCTTGGCCCGATGGTACTATAACTCAGCTAGATGTAGTTTTTCGACAGTTAGTCCTGCACAATCAAACAATTAATTTAGTCGGGGTGGTAACTGATACGGTCTCAGATGATTCTGAGAATTATATTGAATGTGATGTGTATATTGAAAATAATGAAGGATCGAGACTTGTTGGTGGAAAAGCACGTTTGAACATACCAACAAAACATTAAATATTTACAGTGTATTTCCTATAATTTTTTTATTCCACATTTTAGCTATATCTTCTTGATTAATTCCTAAAATAGAATTAAGTATTTCCTCATTATGTTCCCCATAAATATTTGCACGTTTGAATAGTGGTTCTTGAATATCTCGAAATTCCCAAATGTTTTTTGGGTAACTATGTTCACCGGCAATGGGATGATCAATTTTAATGAAATAGTCTCGGCTAGTTAAATGTTCGTTGTAAACAATTTCTCGTTCATTCATGATAGCAGCAGAGGGAATAAAATGTTTTTGGAGTAAATGCATTAATTCAAATTTATCATACTGTACAGTCCAGTTATTTAGGATTTCATCAATCTCATCATGATATTTGATTCTTTCCAAAGCATTTTTATATAGTGAATTATTCAAAAGGTCATTAGATTCAAATAGGGTACATAAATTTCCCCAGTCTACGTCGTTTCTTATTGATATAGCTATCCATTGATTATCTCCTTTAGACTTATAAACACCTTGAGGAGCTCTTGAAGGATGTCTGTTTCCTATCTGAGTGGGGTTTTTACTATTCATACTATATTCCATTAAGTATTTTGTAAGATGTGGGATAAATGTTTCGGCCTGTGAAAGATCTATACTTTGCCCAGTCCCTTTTGTATCTCTATGAAATAATGCCATACAAACAGATACTACTAAGTTTAGTGCTGCAATAGCATCGGTATGATATATAGACATAGTTTCAGTTGGTTCCGTATCAGGTGGAGTCCGAAGCAACCAATGTCCAGTAAAAGCATCGAGTCCACTACCTAATGTTACATATTTCTGATAGGGGCCATCAACACCCCATCCAGGCATAGATACCATAATTAGATCTGGTCGGTATTGTTTCAGTGTCTTGTAGGATATACCGAGATTTTCCATAGTTCCAGCAGAATATCCTTCGATTACTACATCGCTACATTTTACTAACTCAAACAAGGTCTTTTTCCCCATTTCAGTTTTTAAATCTATAGATAATCCTTTTTTATTTCGGTTTGCCATATTGTGACTTGC
This sequence comes from Dehalococcoidia bacterium, assembly GCA_022450525.1. Taxonomy (GTDB): domain Bacteria; phylum Chloroflexota; class Dehalococcoidia; order Lucifugimonadales; family UBA6952; genus UBA6952. The sequence continues at coordinate 54,927 of JAKUQA010000007.1, forward strand.
GTATCCGTCCCAAGGTCGCTCTTGGCTTAATTCATTTTCAACTAATCCTCTACGGGCTGAAATTACATCATGAGGTCTTGTTATTGGGGCCCTTGGATACGATTCAATTTTGATGATTTCTGCACCAAGATCCCCCATAAGGGAATTCCCCATAGGTCCTGCCCAAACTTCAGTTAATTCCAATATTCGTATATTTTTCAAAGGGTAATTATTTATATTCACTAAATAGTTCCATTAGACTTTAATATGCATAAATCTTTTACAGGAACACCAAGAAATTTATTCAAAATTTCTTTAGTGTGTTGACTTAATTTGGGAGCAGTGGAACTTATATTCCATTCTAACTTAGAAAAACGAAATGGTGCTCCAGTATATGTGATTTCACCAGCCAATTCGTGTTGGGATTTAACAAAATAGGATCTGTGAACTAATTGAGGATCTAAAAAGAGATCGCCGATTTGGTTTATAGGAGTACACATTACACCGTATTCTTGACATATTTCAAAGACTTTTTGTTTTGGCCTTACAAGCAGCCATTCGAGGAGATAGGTTTCAAACTCTTCTTGTTTTGATTCTCTATTTGCAGGTATTGACCAATTAGGATCATTCAACAAATCTTCTTTCCCAATTGCACTGCATAATCGCCTGAAAAATCTATCTTCTCCTGAACCAAATACAATATAGCCATCAAGACACGGATAGCATCCAGTAGGGTATCTAAGGTCTACTGATCCTCTCTGAAGTAATCTTTTTGTATATTGATCAAACACAGTACGGGTATCAACATTTCCAATCTGGGCTTCCATTCCAGATATTTCAATTAGATGCCCTTTGGTATTCTTATTTCTAGCAAATATTGCAGCCATAGAAGCAGCTGCAGCAGTTGTACCTATCTGATACAAAATTACATCAGAGCCATATTGAAGGGGGGGGCCGTCTGCTATTCCGTGCGGTGACATTCTGTTAGTGAGGGCAAATGAAATAAAATCGTTTGTTTCATAATCTTCATACGGCCCATTATTACCGAAAGGCGTGATGTGTGTAATGATTAAGCTTGAATTCAATTTATTGAGTAGCTCTAGAGGTAATCCTATTTTGTTTAAATAACTAGATGGTTTATCAATAACAAGTAAGTCACTTTTTTTAATCAATTCAATAAATAATGCTTTACCATCGCTTGTATCTAAATTTAAAGTGATACTTTTTTTATTAGTATTCAAATTTAGATATAATCCACTCGTTTCGCTATTGGGTATATCGTTTGGGAAAGGTGCAGATTTTCTACTTGAATCACCCTCTTTAGGCTCGATTTTTATAACATTTGCTCCATAATCAGCAAATAGTTTTGTGCAATATGGCGCAGACACATAATCACCAATTTCTAATATTATTAGATTTTTAAAAGCTGTTTTGTAAGTATCTTTCATAATCATATTGGTTTTTTATTTTTTACCATTAAAAAATTCTAATGGTCATCGGTCAAGTATATAATCTGGTATTAATAGTTAATTATTTTAGATAGTATTACTTATTATTCATTAATTAACTTGTTTTTAATAAGTGTGGTATATTTTACGTAAATTATTGGAGTTTTTTTATGAATATGGATTTAATTAAAGAAATTACATTAACAGAAATAGTTTTTGCCATAACTATAGTTTCTACAGGGCTGATTATAGCGATTGTTTTGTTTTTTATTTTTCGTAGAATACAGCAAAACCTCAAAGCGAATAATCAATCTCAACTTGCTGCTGTTATAAAAGACTTTGACAAAATGGTTATTATTTCTTCAATATTCATATCCATCTATATGGCATTGCTTTCTATTGAAGTAATACGTTCTAGCCTCTCACAATTCAACCAAGTATTTACAATTTTACTTATCGCTCTTATTTCTTATACTCTTGAAAAGTCAAAACGGCATTTACTTGAATGGTACTCGATAAAAATAAACTATAACAATTCCCCACAAATAAAAACCTTGAAAACATTAATACCTACGGTCCAATGGTTTTCAACTTTAGTAATAATTTCATTATCATTATTAATCTGTTTAGATATTATTGGGATCTCAATCGCACCACTAATTGCCGGTTTAGGTATTGGAGGCTTAGCTGTTGCATTAGCTCTACAAGGCACATTGAGTAATTTTTTTGCTGGAGTAAATGTTCTTACTGATGGGAACATACAAGTAGGGGATTATATCGAACTTGCCGATGGGTATGGAGGATATGTTTCAACAATTGGTTGGAGATCTACTCGTATTAGAACTCTTTCAGACAATACAGTTACAATTCCTAATGGTCGTTTAGCTGATACAATCGTTACTAATTATAATCATCCAACGGATGAAATGTCTGTCTTTATAAAAATGGGTGTTGGGTATTTTGAGAATCTTGATAATGTTGAAAACGTAGTAATTGAAGTTGCTACTCAAGTTATAGAGACTACCGAAGGAGCTGTTTCGCAACACGCACCAACTGTTTGGTATGAAGAATTCGGTGATGATAATGTAAATTTTTATGCAGTAATGAGGGCAAAGGGTTACATCGATTCTTGGAGAGTCAAACATTCATTTATAAAAGCTATTTCTACCAGATTCCGAACAGAAAACATTGAGATATCTTTCCATAACACAAATATATTTATGAGAGACGAATCATAAATTAAATTATGTTACTGAATTCATATACCTTATTGATAATTAAAAATGTTATTACTGTCATTTATGGTAGCTGGTTTATATACATTGGTGTACAGCACTTCGTAGATCCAGAATGGTTTGAGCCTATCGTTCCAAGTTTCCTTGGTTTTCCTAAATTCTGGGTTTTAGTAAGTGGTTTCTTAGAGATAGTATTGGGTATGTTTTTAATAATTCCTTTGACAAGAAAATTTTCCGGAGTTTGTTTAGTTTTATTCTTAATAATTATATATATTGCAAATATCAATATGTGGATATTCGATATACCTATAGGTGGCAATAGACTTTCTACCCAGGGTCATATAATACGAGCGTTAGCGCAAGTTTTGTTAATAATTATTGCCTTATATATATCTGAAATTAATCCAATAAATTATTTGCGTATCAAATTTAACAACGCTCGAAATCGTAATTAAATTACAATTATGCAAAAAAATAGCCATCTTCTGGCTTGAATAGCCATTTAGGGTTTTTCCTATTGACAATATACTTGCTCGACTGTATCGTTTGATGTTAATGTGATAAGAACATAGGTTTAACATGTAATAGATGTGTTTAACCTGTATTTCGCTTTTTTATTTATGTGTGTTATTAATGGGAGGTTTTGTTATGACAAACAAGTTTACCAAACTTATGACCCTTGGTTGTTTGGTGCTCTTGGTATCTGGCCTGTCAATCTCTTGTGGTGGAGATGATGATTCATCTTCAACAGCAAGTACATCGACAGCAAGTACCAGTACGAGTACAGCGAGCACTAGTACTGCAAGCACAAGCACTGCAAGTACTGCAACTACTGAGGCATCGACAGCAACTAACGTTGTTACAGGAATCGCTGCTTACAGCGAAGGTCAAAAAGGTGAAGTAGCAAAAGCAACACCAGTAACTGTGGATAAAAGTTCATTTACATCAATTAAACGTGGTGGAATTTTGAACCAAGCTCACAGAAGAAGCCCTCGATACTTTAGACAGGACCTTTCTACTGCTAGTGATGAAACTGCAGCTTCTATGCCTATATTCAACGGATTACTATGGACTGCACCACCAACTCATACCCAGGTCACTGGCGACATCGCTAAAGACTGGACAATTATGAATGCTGGTAAAACATATATCTTTGATCTTCATGAAAACATTGTTAACCACAATGGTAACAAGTTTGATTCTGAAGATGTTAAGTTTACACTTGAATGGCTCGGTGCTGAATCAGATAACCGACCACCACACTCAAGCGTATCTGCTGGTGGAGAATCCATATTTAAAGACATAAGAACAAATGGTCCAAATCAAATTATCATTGATTTGAACGCTGCTGATTCTGTTTTCTTCCCACAATTAGGCCAACGCTACATGAATATGCACACTGAGGCTGACTTTGATGAAGAAGGTTCTAAAGATGCACCTGTTGGAACTGGTCCTTATGCTATGACTAGCCACGTACCAGGTGAAAAGATTGAATATCGAAAACACAGCGACTACTTTAAAGCCGGTCTTCCATATCTTGACGGAATAGATACTTTCATTATTCGTGACCCAACCCCTCGATTTGCTGCATTCGAAGCAAAACGACTTGATATTATCTTGATGGGTAGTAGTCATGGTTTGTATTCAGATATTGCGACTGCTATGGAAAAACGACACCAAGGTGAAGTTACTTGGTATGAAGGTCTTCATACTGTAGGTAGAGGTGTTCACTTCAACCACAGAAAAGAAGGTCCTTGGTCAGATAAGAGAGTTAGACAAGCTGTTAATTTAGCTATTGATAGAGATGCAATCTGTCAGGCAATACCAGCTTGTTTCCCTGGCTATCAATTACCATCAGCAACCTATGGTATTACAGACCGAGCAGCTTTGAACGACAGAGCTGGCTGGGCTCCTGCAGGTCCTGCTAAGGACGCAGAAATTGCAGCAGCTAAGCAACTCATGGCTGACGCTGGATATCCAAATGGATTTGAAGTTGATGTTTTGTGTAGAGACTCAGTTGACTATGCAGAAAGACTTTGTCCAGTTGCTGAATTCTTATTGAGAGAAAGCTTGAACATCCGATCTACTCTCGATGTTAAAGAGACTGGTGCTTGGAACGAAGCACAACAGCAAACAGGTGAATGGATGATGGAATTTGGTTCTGCTAACTCAGCAAACGTTGACCATCCATACAACTGGCTCGAGTACTGGGGATTCTGTGGAGAGGGATTGTTTGAAAACATCCGTGGTTGGTGTAATGAAGATTATGACCAACTTCTCCGAGACATGAGAGCAGAAACTGATACCGCTAAACTTACAGATTTAGCTACTCAGGCAATTGCTATTCTTGATGAGGAAGTTCCTTCAGCTCACTTATTCTGGCCATCCAGATTCTCAATCCGCTGGAATTATGTAATGAATCCTGCTGATGAGAAAAATGCTGGACAGTATTCTGCAGCAAGAAGATTTGAAAATCAGTGGCTCAATAAATAATTGAGTAAATAGAAACTGAATTTAATGAAGAGCGCGATTATTAATCGCGCTCTTCTCTTTTGTTAACAATGTAGGAGAATTCTAAATGACAAAATCCTGGTCCTATCTAGTCGCATTATCTGCTGGACATATGGTTAAACACTTTTATCAACAAGGAATATTGTTATTAATACCTTTTGTTAAGGCATCATTAGGATTGACAGATGTTCAGGTAGGATTGCTAGGAACTTCTCGTACAATCTTCTCATCAGCTATGAATATACCTGCAGGCATTATGGCCGATGTTTGGAGAGATAAAATCTCCATTATGCTTACTGCCAGTTTACTTTCGTTATCAATTGGATACTTTTTATTAGGTGTAGCCCCAAATTTTATAATTGTCTTTTTAGGAATTGCCATCACAGGTATGGGCACGTCTTTATGGCATGCACCGGCTTTTGGCTCCCTTGCCGTAGTTTATCCTGATAGAAAAGCAACAGCTATGGCAGGGCATCGAATGGGTGGATCAATTGGAGATACATTTGCCCCATTTGTTATTGGTGCAATTCTTGGTGGAATTAGTCTCTCATTTTTATCGACTGATGCTATTAAATGGGAATCTCTCTCCTTATTCATGAGTATTCCTGTAGCTTTATGTGCCATTTTGGTTGCTATATTTTTTAGAAATAAATCGAGTATTGCTGGTGATTCTTTAAATATTAATGAATATTTTGTTGCTGTAATCCCATTACTAAAAAATAAAGCTGTTCTCAGTATGGTTTTATTATCTGGAATACGTGGTATGTCACATAATTCATTGTCTATATTTCTTATGGTCTACATGGTAGAAGACTTAGGGTTTGGTTCGTTTACTGCAGGTTTCCACTTATCCCTTCTTACTCTATTTGGTGTGATATCCGCACCTATCATGGGCATGATATCTGATAAAAAAGGAAGAAGATCTATAATCTTTTTTGCTATAGCCACTACAGCTATTTTAGTATTTTTATTGATACCTTTTGGTACAGGGATAATGCTAACTGTAATATTGGCACTTTTGGGTACTGTCTTATATACCGTCAATCCTATTATGTTAGCTACTGCCCTTGATTCTGCAAATAAAGGTACAGAAGGCTCTGCTACATCCCTTATGTTTACAGGTGCTGCAATATTTTCTGCTTTTGGCCCTGTATTTGCTGGGTATCTTAAACAAACATATGGCACTATGGATGCAGTCTTTTGGTTTGTAGGAATTATGATGACAATTAGTGCAATTGCAACCCTCATAGTACCAATGAAGACAAATCAATAGTAATATAACTATATGAGCTTTATTAAACTAGATAACTATTCTTTTCACTACCATCATTATAATGGCGATGGTCCTGATCTTGTATTACTTCATGGATTAGCTTCTAATTTGAATATATGGAATTTAGTTGCGCCAGTTTTGTCACAAAACTTTAATGTATACACACTTGACCAAAGGGGCCATGGACTTTCTTCTAAACCAGATATTGGTTATGATTTCGATTCTATATCTAATGATCTTACTTCTATTTGTAGCAAGCTAAACTTACATTCCCCACTTATTGTTGGGCATAGCTGGGGTGCTAATGTTGTTATTCATACCCTTGCAAACAATAAGGACAATTATTTTAGAGGCGGAGTGTTGGTTGATGGGGGAGTGTTAAATATTTCAAAAACGAATCGTTCCCCTTGGTCTGAAATCGAAACTCGTTTGGCACCTCCTGTGTTAACTCATTTAACATTAAATCAATTATTACAAAGAGTCCGAGAAAATCGAAAAGAAGACTGGAACAAAGCTTTTGAAGATGTTTTAACTAATTCTTTTGAAGTTGTTAACGGTTTAATTAAACCTAGACTATCTCGAGAAAATCATATGAAGATACTATATGAAATATGGAACGAAAACATTTCATTGTCATTAGAATCTATCAATTCACCTGTGCTAATATTGCCTGTATCCTCTGATAATAGCGAATCTGTTAGCCCTAATATGCATGGAGTTAGTAAAAAAGATGCGGTAAATATGGCAATGTCTAAATTATCCAAATCAGAAGTGATATGGTTAAAAAATTCTATTCATGATGTTCCCATTCAAAATCCAAAGCTTATAGTCGATGCTATTTTACAATCAAAAGATACTCTATTTACTTAATTTGATTTTTATTAATTTCTATTGGACAATATTAGTAGAGTATTTAAAAATAGGTATTTTCACATTTGACTAATTCTACTCCTAATCTAAACTATGGCTCAATTTTATTTCTTGGTTCTGGTGAGACAGCATCAGCTGGACGTATATTACATGAGCAACTATTTCAAAAGCTTTCCAAGAAAAAAATAAATGTTGCAATATTGGAAACTCCGGCTGGTTTTGAACCCAATTCTGAACAAGTAGCCTCAGAAGTTTCTGATTTCTTCACAGAAAAACTCCAAAATTACCACCCTGATGTAAAAATTATCCCTGCTAGAAGACGTGATGGTAATTTTAGTACAAATTCTGAAGAAATAATTAGTGATATCAAATCTGCAGACCACATATATTTAGGTGCTGGAAGCCCAACATACTTAGTAAAACATTTAGAAGATACACTTGCTCTAGAGGCGCTTCATAATCAACACAAAAAAGGTTCGTCGATCTGTCTGACTAGTGCTTCTTCTATTGCTTTTGGGAAATGGACTCTACCAGTTTATGAAATATTCAAAGTCGGTTTGGATTTATACTGGCAAGATGGGTTAGATTTTTTTTCCAGATTTAATCTTGATTTATCTGTTATCCCTCATTGGAATAATAATGACGGTGGAAAAAAAATTGATACTAGCAGATGTTATTTAGGTAAAGAGAGGGTCGATAAACTTTTAAAAATGCTTCCAGATGAATCTGTTGTTTTAGGGCTAGATGAACACACAGGTTTGCTCTTAGACTTTTCCCATAAAGCTGTTAGTGTTGTGGGTAAAGGTTCTGTGCATCTCATACAAGGTGGTTATGAAAAAATATATACCAACGGTGACGAATTCAAATTTGAAGATTTAGGAGATTTTACAATGCCTGAAGATGATCTCTCCTTATTAAACAATTCAATACTCGAAGAAATTCCAAGAAATATTATTGAATTAGCAGAAAAGAGATTACAGTCAAGAAAAAATAAAGAATGGGATGAAGCCGATAGACTAAGGTCTAAAGTTTCTGAACTCGGTTATCAGATAGAAGATAATAATGATGGTTACAGTGTATCAAAATTATGAGATATATATATAAAATGTGGTATTTATTTAATGGATTTTCATTTCTATGGGTATTAACTTTAGCTATATTGTTTTTTGGCGTGATTTTTTATAAATATATACCTCGCCCACAATTTGTAATCTTATTTACAGTATTAATTGGTAGTGTCTTTATTCTTTCACAATTTCTATATGCATCACGACAAACAGCTGGTATAAATTCTTATGAAAATGCTATTGATGAGATACAAACCAAAGAATTTAACCTGGTATTTTTATACTCCAATTACTGAATTGGTTGCAAAACTGCAAAGCCGATCGTGGATCAGCTAGAAAAAGAATTAAAAAATGAAATTAATGTAATTAGACTCGATGTTATGACTGAAGCAGGACGAGATTTCAGAGAAGAATTCTCTGTTCGTGTCACACCTGGATTTGTTTTAGTTAATGATGAAAATAAAGAGTTATGGCAGTTTATTGGAATACCAAATTCCAAAACGTTCATAGAGAAAATCAAAAAAACAATAAAGGATACAAATGTATAAATTAAATTCTATATTTCCATCGAGCAAAATAACAATAGTTGTTCTTCTATTAACTACTATGATAACTATTCTTGGTTGTGGAGATTCTTCTACCGATACCACATCAGATAAATCCGAATATGATATTAACTACGAAAACAAAGATTTGTCTGTAAAATCCATTACTGAAGATGCTAGTAGTAGCAATATTAATATAGCTCCATTAGATTCCACTCCTAAGGTTCAAGACACAATTAATACTAATGAGCAAACAATCTCTCTGGAATCTGATAACTATTCAAAACAACTCGAAATAATAGAAATTGATACAGACAACAAATTAAGTTTAGTTTTTCTATATTCAGACTACTGAATTGGTTGCACTAAAGCAAAACCGATCGTTGATCAGTTAGAGAATGAATTAAATCCTGAGATTGAAATCAAAAGGGTTGATATTCTTACTGAATTTGGTAATGAATTTAGTAACGAATACTCTATAAGTACACCAGGGTTTATATTACTAAATAACTCAAACGAAGAATTATTGCGGTTTAGAGGGGTACCTAATAAGACGCAATTCGTTGAACGTTTAAAGGAATATATCTAAATATATAATTAACTTGATGGTATTTCCATTATTTCAATTCTGCTACCATCTGGCGTCCCTATAAATGCTATAGACATACCAGTAGCTGGATTTACATTGGGACCTTCTAAGACACTTGCCCCAAGTGTTTCTAGTCTAGTTAGTTCCTTTTCCATATTATCAACTTCAATACCAAAATGTTCTATACCAAGATGAACTCCAGAACCTAATTCAGGTAAAACTTCATTAGTTCTAGCTCCTGATATATTTATCGCAACACCATCTTTTGTTTTACAACGTACAAATTGGTCTCCTGAGTCTCTGAATACGCTACTTAATATTTCAAATTGAAATGCTTCAACATACCAATTTGCTACTTCCTCAGGATTTTGAGATTTAATATGTACATGATTAAATTTATATGCCATTAGCTTCTCCTATTCATTGACGACTTTATTTGTAAGTATTCCTATATTTTCAACTTCTACTTCAACAATATCTCCATGGCTCATATTTTCTGGATGGCCAGATGTACCGGACCATATCATATCTCCAGGAGATAATGTGATTGCTTGGCTTATAAAACTGATTAATTTCCCAAAGTTAAAAAACATATCAGATGTATATGCTTTTTGAACTTCTTGTCCATTAACTCTTACAATCATTGCATTTTGCTCTCTAGGGTTGAATGAAGTTTCTATCCAGGGTCCAATAGGAGCGAATGTATCAGATCCTTTTGCTCTCCAGAATTCTCTATCATCTCTTTGCCATGTTCTTTCAGATATATCATTACCGCATGTGTATCCAAAAATATTATCCCATGCAGTATTCTCATCAGCACGTCTGGTTGTTTTCCCTATAACAGCAATGCACTCACCTTCATATTGAATACCACTAGGTGAATCTTTAGGAATAACTACATTTTCTCCTTCTCCAATAATAGAAGTTATAGACTTAAACCATGGGTCCGGTTGTTCTATAGTTGTAG
>JAKUQA010000008.1 GCA_022450525.1 Dehalococcoidia bacterium
TTGTATAACCAATAAAATTTAAGACGTTTTTCAAGATGCTCTATAGAGTAAGACTAGTGAGGGTATTAAAAGCGTTTCCTGACGATTCTCGTGCGTTCTAAATACGAATTATTGTCTATTTGTAGGGTATATTTTCATATTATAAAGGATTACCCCTTTTTCATTGGAAATACTTTTTTTTTTGAAGAGCCTGTTTGCCTAGAACAAATTACGAAATAACCCACAACGGGGATAGGAGTTTAAGACGAAATCATACAAGGGTGTGGAAAATTAATTACCTAAATATAGGGCAATAGGAATTATATTTAAGATGTCTGTGGAGTTGGGTTTTATAGTAAAAGTGTTACAAAAAGTGTTACAAAACGCGTTTTTACAGTTCTAAGAGAGTAGGGGTTTTAATGAAAATCGTTACTTTTGAACCTAAATTTAATGGTGGAGCTGAGGGGACTCGAACCCCTGACATCCTGCTTGCAAAGCAGGCGCTCTCCCAGCTGAGCTACAGCCCCAAAGTAAGAATACCAGAACAATAGTATAAATCACTTGTGATTATAGTCAATAGACATAATAAAATGCTAAGACTATAATGTTAAACAATAAGTTAATGATTTGGAGTGTGTAAATTGCCTAGGATAGGTCCTACAGAATTAATAATTATTCTATTTATAATCTTAATTGTTTTTGGCGCAGGTAAATTGCCTGAAATTGGCGGAGCATTAGGTAAAGGTATAAAAGCTTTTAAAAGAGGCCAAGATGAAGAAGAATCACCAGAAACAGTAGCACAAAAAGAAGACGTTACTGAAACAGAGAAATCATCTGAATCACCTAAACCTTAATTCTATTAAACAGTTTTAATTTCGTTAGATCTCGGGGATATAACCCATGAGAGAAAAATACCTAACTCATATAGAACTATAATAGGTATAGCAACAAGGATTTGATTGATAGGGTCAAATGTAGGTGTTATAGCTGCAGCAAGAATAAAAGCAAGAACAATAGCATATTTTCTTCCTCTTGCAAAAATACGAGAATTAGCAACATTTATTTTTGTTAGTAGACACATTATAAAAGGTGTTTGAAAGATAAATCCTAACCAGAAAAGCAAGTTGACCATTAAATTAATGTATTGGCCTATACGGATCATCGGGCTTGCTATATCTGAATTAAAAGTTAGTAAAAAATGTATTGCTGGAGGTAGTAGTACATAATATCCGAATAATATTCCTGCAATAAAAGTTATTGTTATAAGAGGTAGGGAAATAAATAAATATTTTTTCTCTCGCCGAGTCAAACCTGGAGAAATAAACATTACTGCATTATAAATAATTACAGGCATGGCAACTATTAATCCTGCAGTAAAAGATATTTTCATAGAAATTCCTAACATTTCTGTTGCATTGGTATATACCAATTCTATGCTTTGTAGGGAAGTTCCATCTTGATTGACTCTTTCTAATGTACGGATTGGTTCAGATAATATGGTCAGAATGTCACGATGAAAAAAAAACATCACAATTGTAGCACCAAATATAGAAATAGCTGAAACTATGAAACGATTTCGCAATTCTGTTAAATGGCTTTTTAAAGCAATTTCTTCCTGATTATTTTCCATAGTTATTCTTGGCTATTTTTTGATTTTTCATTCTTATCAGGTTCTTCAAGGTCTTCTAAAGCTAGCATTTTAGGCAACTCATTTGCAGTATTTTGGAACTGTCTAAGCATACCTCCAATTTTTTGTGCAATTTCAACCATTTTGCCAGGTCCTAAAAAAACGAGTGCAATTAAAAGTATGAAGATTAACTCAGTAAATCCAATTCCTATTATATTCATATATTTCCAATCCTTTGGTATTTACTTGAGTTGCATAACTCATGTGTATTATCTCTATTTGATAAATATAGACTATATCCTAATTGTACAAATAATTCATCTAATAGGCATAGTGGTAGTCCAACTACATTTAAATAACAGCCGTGTATAGTTTCAACAAAATTATATTCTGTATCTTGTATAGAATATGCGCCTGCTTTATCAAAACCTCGACCAGACTCTATATATTTTTCAAGTAATTCGTTCGTAATCGTTTTCATAGCAACAATAGTTGATAATGATTTTGATATTTCAATGTTGTTGTCCAAATCAATAATGCTTATCCCAGTGGTAACTTTATGATTATTTGCAGATAAGGATTTTAACATGGATCTCATATGTTCAATTGTTTTTGGCTTTTCGAGAATTTCATTATCTGAATAAACAATAGTATCTGATCCAATAATTATCCCAGAATTTTCAGTTATTGCTATTTCTTTTGCTTTAGACATGGATATATCTTCGACATATTTTTCTGGATTAGTTAGCGATGAATATTCAGGATTTATTGGTTCTTTGATGTTAAACTTGATGTTCGCAAGTTCGAGTATTTTTTTTCTTCTTGGTGAAGATGAGGCCAAAATTATATCTGAATATATTTGCTTTGTCAGAATCACTATAGTTTCTACATGATGAGTATGAGGAAACATATCTAATGGTTGAATAAGATCAATTTTATACATTCCATTTAAGAGTAACTGTAGATCCCTAGCCAATGTATCTGGATCACATGAAATATAAATTATATTTTTAGGCTTCATTGTTAATATAGATTTTATAGATTGGATATCACATCCTTTTCTGGGAGGATCAACGATTATAGCGTCAATGTTTTCAGTAATATTTCCTAAAACTGATTCAGTTTTACCTTGTATGAATTCTATGTTTTTTTGTTTAATCAAGCTGTCTTTTCCATCTTGAATAGCTGAAGGAGATTCTTCAATTGCAAATATTTTTTTAACATATGGACTTAATAATCCAGCAAAAGTACCAACGCCAGCGTATGCATCAATAATTATTTCACTACCTTGAAAATCTAAGTGATTCTTTATTATTTCTCCCATAGTTGGAATCTGTGCAGTATTAACTTGGAAAAAAGAAGGTGATGCAACTTTAAAAGGTATTTGATCGACTGTTTCAAGATAGTGTGATTGTCCTGTTTCTACAGTGATCTGATTGGATTTTAAAGTGGGTTGTATAAGAAAAGAGCTAGTTATATTAGAGTGCCTTATAGACAGTTGTGAAGTTTCTTCACATTTACCCTGTAATTGATTTATTTTTTCATTTATTCCTTTGTTCATTATCTTACATTCATCAATTTGTATGAATTCACGAGTGTTTTTATTAACAAATCCTAATTTACCTCCATATCTGACAGTAAAACGTGCATGATTTCTATAATGAGTAATTTCAGGAGCAGGTAGGGTGTTTTTGATCTCTACATTGGATAATTTACTAATTTTGTTTAATGCTTCTTTGACCCTTGTTTTTTTCATAACAAGTTGTTCTTCATATTGTATATGCTGTAATTGGCAACCTGTACAAGAACCATAATATTTACAAAAAGGTGTCACTCGTTTAGGTGAAGGCTTTATTACATCTATAACATTACCAGTTTCATAATTTTGGGCTCGGGTCGTTTTTTGTACGATTACTTCTTCACCTTCAATAGCACCTCCAATAAATAAAGGTAAATCATTTTCAAGAAATACTCCTTCTCCATACTTACTAGTTGAAGTAATTGTTAATTGTAGTTTTTCTTCATCATCTTGTATTCGTTGAATTTTATATTTTTTACGCATAAGTATTTATTGTTTTAAATTATCTGCAGCTCAGTTATAATATTTATAAGGTGTAATATATGGAACGTCGAAATAATAATAATCGAATAGCAGGCAAGACAACAAGGGTTGAACTTAAAACTCGCCCCCGTTTACCAGAATGGTTTAAAGTTAAAGCTCCTGGTGGCGAAAATTATATACATTTACAGAATTTACTTAAAGAAAACGACTTGCATACTGTTTGTCAGGAAGCTAGATGCCCCAATATTGGTGATTGTTGGGAAAGAAAAACTGCAACTTTTATGATCTTAGGAGATATTTGTACTAGAGCCTGTAGATATTGTGCAGTAAAAACTGGAAGACCTACAGCGTTAGATGTCATGGAGCCATTCAAACTTGCAAAATCTGTAGATACCCTAGGTTTAAATTATTGTGTTATTACCTCTGTTAACAGAGATGATTTACCAGATGGTGGTGCATCTGTTTTTGTTGAATGTGTAACAGAAATAAGAAAATTGCGTCCTAATTGTAAAGTTGAATTATTAATCCCTGACTTTTCATTTGATGCTTTAGAAAAAATAATTGAGATAAAACCAGAAGTTTTAAATCATAATATCGAAACTGTTAGAGACGTATTCAAAACAGTTCGTCCGAAGGGTGATTATGACTACTCAATTGAATTATTGAAGAGGGTAAAAGAAATTGATCCAAACATGATAACAAAATCTGGTATGATGGTTGGCTTGGGCGAAAATCTTTCTCAAATTAAGTCAACTATGCAAGATCTTGTTGATGTTGGTTGCGATATATTAACAGTCGGTCAGTATTTACGACCTGGGGAAATGTATGCTCCACTAAAAAAATTCTATACCCCACAAGAATTTATAGAAATTAAAGAGCTTGGGCAAAGTTTAGGTTTAGGCCATGTAGAGTCAGGACCATTGGTTAGAAGTTCGTATCATGCAGATGAACAACATACAAAACTATCTGAGCCTATATCTATAAAAAGCTAATTTTCAAACCTATTATAGGTTGGATTGATCAAAATTTCATTAAGAGTGACATGCGCTGGTTGTTTTGCAACATATAAAATTAATTCACCAAGGTCGTCAGATTGAAGTATTCTTGCTTTATCTTCGTCACTAACAGGAATTGGTCTTTTATCTAGAATAGGGGTGGCCACTTCTCCTGGACAAATAGCTGTCGCTCTAATTCCATTATTTCTTTCTTCAATTATCAAACTTTCTGTCATTGCATTTAAGGCATGTTTGGCTGAAACATAAGCAGGTCCAGTTAAGGCACCTGCACGTTTGCCTGCCATAGATGAAATATTAATTATTAAACCACTCCCTTGTTTTCTCATTGTTGGTAAAATTGATTGACAACAATAAAATGCACCATTTAGGTCAATATTTATCACACTATTCCAATCATCTATAGATACATTATGCCAATTTCTTTTTGTAACATTGATACCAGCACTAAATACTCCAATATCAATTTGACCGTATTGTTTAATTATTTCATTTGCAGTCTGCACAACTGATTCATTATCAGATACATCCAATTGATGAATAGATACGTTATTAGAGTTAATCTTTGAAGCTACTTCTTCAAGTACAGAAACACGTCTACCTGAAAGAGCAACTTTACAACCAGCTTCGACTAATTTTATTGCTGCAGATTCTCCAATCCCACTTCCTGCACCAGTAATCCATGCAACTTTGCCTTTGATATCTTCTAACACTGTAAACCTCCTTCGAATATAGTTATGCCTCTTCATGTACCCACGGTACACGAGTTTTTTCAAGATTTAATGTGGTACTAAAACCACTTTCTGAATTTTCAAATCCACCAGTAAAAGTAACTGATGTTGGTCCTTCTTTATATTCTATTTCCCCATTTGGTTTTATAGTGAAAGGTCTGTCATGTCCAGGATATACCACAGATGCAATTTTTCGTATTTTTTCAACGCTTTCACTCGCTTCTTTTTTACTCCAAAATATTAACCCAGGAGTGCCTCTTTGTAACGAAAAGGCATCAGTTAATGAATCTCCAGCTATAACAGTATTTCCATCATTTGTAGATACAACTACACTAATGTGGCCGCGGGTATGACCAGGTGTTTCAATTATTTGTATTCCTGGCTCTATTTCAGTTTCTTGTGTAATAATTGATACATTATGATTTTCAATTGTTTTATTAAAATATTTTGGTGTTGCCCAATCATTATTTCTTGGGTTATCGGCATATTCAATTTCTTTTTGATGGACATAAAGTTTTGCGTTAGGAAATAAATCAACATTTTGACAATGATCCCAGTGAGAATGAGTTAGTATTATACTGGAAATATCTTCTGGTTTTAATCCTTCTTTTTCTAATGACTCAACAAGTAATATTCTTCTACCAAAGTGACCTACATCTACCAATATATTTTGTTCTCCTTGAAGTAGTATCACTGAGGATAGCCCTAATCGTGCTTGATTAGATCCAACATTCATTCCATGAGTCAATACTTTTATTGTATACATATTAAACTCCTATCTATTTTGATAAATTTTCCAACCTTTGTTTTATTATGTAAACTATATCCATACCGTATTTAAATACCTAGTTTAAATAAAGCTTAATTTTTACTTCTTTTAGGTTTATTGGAGAAAATGGACGATTTATTTTTATTTAATGCAACTATTTTAAAAAATAGATTTGATCTTTCACAAACAAATATTCATATTAAAAATGGAATAATACATTCTGTAGATTTCGATAATATTGACGTGATTAATACGCAAAATACGCAGATTGTAGATTGTGAAGGTAAAACACTTCTTACAGGTTTTGCTGATGCACATTTACATTTATTTTCGTATTCTTCAAGTCTAAATCAATTAGATGTTTCATATCCAAAAGTAAAAAACATTAATCAACTTCTAAACGTCATTTCAAATAGTATAGAAAATTCTCCTGAAGATACTTGGATATTATGTGATGGTTTTGATGAGATGGATTTAGATAACCAATTATCATTAGATATCTTAGATAAGATTTCCAAAAATAATCCAATAAAAATTAATCACAGATCTGGGCATGCGTGCTTTATGAATAGTTTGGCAATGAAAAAATTAAGTATTAGTACTTCTTCAGAAGATTATCAAAGGGGATTAATTGACCGTGACGATAATGGAAATCTTACAGGATGGTTTTTTGATATGAATGAACAAATTTCATTCTTGTTGAGAGACAAGAATCAAGAAAAACGGACAGAAATTAATATTTCAAATACCTTAGAACAGCTTATCCATATGGGAATATTTTATATTCATGACGCTTCGATTAATAATGATCTAGAAAAATGGAATATTTGTCTCGAACATAGTAGCAGTTTGCAATTTTCCCCTTCTATTACTTTATTGCCTGGTATCGATCATTTAGATGAATTTATTAATAGAGGTTTATATTTTGGTTATAAGGATAAAGATATGATGTTAGGACATACAAAGATAATTGTTAGTTCCATTTCTGGGAGTATATATCCAAACTTAAATCAACTTTCAAATCAAATTAGCAAATCACATAAACATGGATTTCCTGTAGCGATTCATGCAGTTACTCAAGACGAGATTAATATTACACTGGATGCTTTAGAAATGGTTTATTCAAAAAATAATCACCCGTTTATAGATAGAATAGAACATTTTACTGAAGCAACTCCAGAGATTATCACAAAAGCAAAAAAACTGGGTGTTAACTTAGTAGTTAATCCTTCATTTATTTATCAAAACGGGTTTAGGTATTCTCAAAGAATACCTAAAATGCTTCAACCTTATACTTTCAACTATCGAACCTTATTAGATAGTGGATTTAATTTAGCTATAGGTTCTGATGCTCCCTATGGAAATTTGGATCCTCTGATAAATATTCAATCTATGGTTAATAGAAAAGATCAATTAGGCAACATATATAACGGTAATCAGGCGATTAGCATTATAGAATCCATGTGGTTGATCACCAAAGGGGTAAATAATGTTAGTACTGAGGAAATTATCTTCGAAAAACCTTCTGTAGGAGATAAAGCAAATATTGTTATATTAAACCAGAATTTACAAAATATTGATCACACAAATGTTCATAAATTAGCAATAGATGTAGTTATTAAAGATGGCTTTAGAATACTTAGTTAGGCTATTATTATTGTCTTCTTTCGATAACATAATCAAGTAATAAACTAAGCGATGTTTTTTCCTCAGAATTTGGCAATTTTTCTAACATCTCTTTACTAGTATTACAATAATTCTGAGCTTTGATATAACATTCTTCAATAATTTCAGAATTCAAAATACTTTCGACTATTTTGGGTTTGTATTTTTGAGAATCACCTTCTGAAAATAAAGTAGAGATATTTGTTTCATTAGGGAATTTTTCTAAATAAAGTAGTGATGGTAGCGTAAGTAAACCTTGATCTAAATCTTGACCTACAGGTTTACCAAATTCATTTGGATCACCTTCAAAGTCCAAAATATCATCGATGATTTGAAACGCCATTCCCAAATTATAACCATACGATTTTAACAGAGCTATTTTTTCTTTTGTCGCGCCAGAAATGATTCCTCCTGTTTCAGCAGAAGTTTCAAAAACTGAAGCAGTTTTTTTATATATTCTTTCTAAGTATCCTTCAATATTTTGTTTAGTATTAAACTTTTGTGAAGTTTCTAAGATTTGTCCTGTAGAAACTTCCATTGTTGTTTCAGAAAATCTTTGTATAGCGAGGATATTTCCTGTATCACAGACTGTCGATGCAGAATTCGCGAATACTAAGTCACCGATTAATATTGCCATATCTGTACCATAAAGATTACTTATTGTTTCTTCTCCTCTTCGTACAGCTGATTTATCAATTGCATCGTCATGAATTAAAGAAGCTAGGTGAAATAATTCTATAGCTACAGCCATAGATATTGATTCAATTGTTAGAGGTTTCTCTGTTTGTGCGGAAAGTAAAGTAATTGCCGCTCTCATTCTCTTACCACTTGAATTTGAAATATGTTGTAAAGGCTTAGCAAGGGTAGGGTGTTGATTTACAGGTAAGTTAACCAGTTTTTCGTCTACGGTATTTAACGATTTTTGTATTGGTTTATAAATGTTTATGATATCGATTTTTTCTATACTATTCATCTGCTAGCGGGTTTTCTATATCTATTTCGAGTTTTTTAAATAAAGGAAGAGGTGTTTCGAGAGTAGTTCCAGATTTAGGTTTTTGAACCTCCCAATTAGGTTTATCTATATCAGAACTGATTCCTAAGTAGTTTCCTAACTGGAGAGAAGCATTTGGCATAAATGGGTATAGAAATGTTTTTATAGCACTAATTGCATATAATGAAACCCACATAGTTGTTCCAGCTCGATCTTTATCTGTCTTTATAGAATGCCATGGAGCTTCTGAATCTAAATATCTATTGGTATTTTGAGCAAGGTTCATTATATTTCTCATCGATTCTCGAAATTTACAAATATCCAAATTGGATTCAACTTTTTCTTTAGTGATAAAAATCTCTGATATTAATTTTTCATCACTAGATTCTAATTTTTGCATTTCTGGAATTTTGCTATCAAAATTTCTAAAAGTAAAGGTAAGTATTCTGTGGATTAGATTTCCTAAAGTAGCTACTAATTCATCATTATTTCTTCTTAAAAATTCTTCCCATGTAAAATCAGAGTCACTATTTTCAGGCATATTCGACACAATATAATACCTTAAGGCATCAGCAGAGAATTTTTCTAAAAATTCATGTGTCCACACAGCTCGATTTTCACTTTTCGAAAATTTACCTCCAGAGAGATTCATATATTCATTAGCAGGCACATCATAAGGTAAGTTGTGGTTTTCGTATCCAAGTAATATTCCAGGCCAAATTATCGTATGAAAAGGTATATTGTCTTTTCCTAAAAAGTAATAACTTCGTGCATTTTTATCAAACCAAAACTTTTGCCATTCATCAGGTTCGTTTTGAAGTTGTGCCCACTCTTTTGAGGCAGATAAGTATCCAATTACTGCTTCGAACCACACATAAATCCTTTTAGTTTCATATCCTTCTAATGGAATAGGTATACCCCATTCAATATCACGTGTTATTGCTCTATCTTTTAATCCTTCAGTAAGATATTTCAAACTGAAATTTTTCACATTCGGCTTCCAATAATCTTTCTTTTTTATCCAATCTAACAAAGGTTGTTCTAGAGCACTCAATTTTAAGAAGAAATGTTCAGATTCTTTGGGTATTGGAGTATCACCGCTTAATTTACTAATAGGATTGATTAGTTCAAGGGCGTCCATTGGTTTACCACATTGATCACATTGATCTCCGCGTGCTCTTTCAAAATTACAATCTGGACAAGTTCCTTCTACATAACGGTCAGCGAGAAATCTGTTATCAATCTCAGAATATAACAAAGTCATATTTTTTTTGTAAATTAATCCTTTATTATATAGTTTTGTAAATATATCCTGAACAGTATCGATGTGGTTGTCAGTTCCAGTAGTAGTGAATAAGTCATAGGAAATACCAAGGCTTTCCCAAACTTCTAGGTGATTTTTTCTATACTTATTAACAATATCTATTGGTTGAACACCTTCAGTTTCAGCTGCAATTGTTACTGGAGTACCATGTTGATCACTTCCAGATACCATTATAACCTTGTTCCCCCGAGCTCGTTGATAACGCGCAAAAATATCTGCAGGCAAATAGCAACCTGCTATATGGCCTAAATGGAGATAATTGTTTGTATATGGCCAAGCAGTTGCGACCAAGATATTTTCTGACAAATGTACCCTCTTTATGCTTGTGGATTAGATAACTATTTTAAACTAATATTTTGCTACAAATCAAATATTTTTTTGTAATTATCAAATTGTAATCCAAATATCATAAATTTCTTTTTTACTGATGTGGGGATAATGCTTCATAATCCATTGAATACCTTCTTTTGGACCTGAACCAGCTTTTTTTAGTATTTTAAGATCTTCATAAATTTCATTAAATATTTTTTCTTCGGATAATTTAGTTTCTGAAAAATCCGATTTTCCTTCAATTACGATTGTAAATTCCCCTTTTGGATTTGGGAATTTTGATTTTACTTCGGCTATTGTAGTTTTTACAATTTCCTCATAAATTTTTGTGAGTTCTCTGCATACAACAATTTTTCTTTGCGGATTTAATAATTTTTGAAGTAAATCTAACGTTGACTTTAATCTATGGGGAGTTTCAAAGAAAACTGAGGTATTTTCAATGGAAGATATCGTAGAAATTATTTTTTCTCGTTTGCTTTTTTGATGAGGCAAAAAACCCAAAAATGTAAAATGTTCAGAATCCAATCCTGAAACTGAAAGAGCAGTTGTTATTGAAGATGGACCTGGTATAGGCACAATATTATGATCGGTTTGTAAAATTTCATTTGCAAGTAGAGTTCCAGGATCATGTATACTTGGTGTTCCGGCATCTGAAACAAGAGCTAAATCCCCATTATTTAAGGCTTCTAATATTTCAGGGAGGCGTTTTGTTTTATTATGTTCATGATAGCTTAATAACTTTGTTTTAATTTCATATTTATTCAATAATTTTTTGGTAGTTCTCGTATCTTCTGCTAATATCAAATCTACTTTGGTTAAAATTTCGATAGCCCGTAAAGTAATGTCACTTAAATTACCTATAGGCGTACCAACAAAATATATTGTACTCATTTTTATTATCCAGTTATTATAATTACAAAAATAATTTAAACGATTTAATTTCCTTTTGGTCACATGATATGGGATTTATTCAAGAAATAGAAGAAATAGAAAAAAAATTTGGTAATGTATTTATAACAGATATTTCTCCTCCCAAAGGTATAAATAACCTAGGCTATGAATCAATTATAAATATTAATTCAGATTTTTTGTTAATTATTGATAGTCCGGGGGGCTCTGTTAGATCAGCACCTATTCCTTTTGCATATAAATTAAGCTATGAAGAAAATCAAAATGTGATTTTTACACTGAATTGCCGTGATATGAATAAACTTGCTATTCAAAGTAATTTACTCGGTGCACAACTGTTAAATTTACATAATGTATTTATTGTCAATGGAGATGATTTTACAAAACAAAAACAATCAGTAAAAACTGTCAATGATTATACAACTACATCTTTAATTTCTGATATTGTTGATTTAAACAGTGGTATCGACTTTCAACAGGGTAAATTAGAGTCTATAACAACTTTTACTGTTGGTAGTGCCATAGATTTTTCAAAAGTACCACAAATTAATGAAATAAAATTAGTTAGAAAAAAAATTACTAACGGTACAGACTTTTTCATATCGCAACCTTGTTATGACACAAGTTTAATTTTAGATTTTCATAAAGCCTATTATTCACAATATGGTCATACATTTGAGAAGCCAATTTTTTATGGAGTACAAATGCTTTCTAAGAATGGAAAAAATTGGGGATTTATTCCACAAGATGTAGAAAATGAAATGAAATCTAATGTTTCTTCGATGGAAATTGCTTTGAAGTTTGTTCAGGAATTATTAAGCTTAGGTTTTAATAATATTTACCTAGTACCACCGATAGAAAATGGAGGTGTTAGAGATTATGGCATGGCTAAATTATTAATTAAAAAAATTCGGAGTATGTAAGCTATGGAAATTAGTTCAATTGATAATTATAAAAGAAAAAAAATAGACATAAATCGTTCATTTATGTCTTATATCGATAGCGGAAACGGTGATGTTATTATATTTATACATGGTAATCCCACATCATCATTTTTGTGGCGAAACATAATTCCATCAATGGACAAAACTTCACGTTGTATAGCCCCAGATTTAATCGGAATGGGTAATTCTGGTAAGCCGGATAATTGTGGATATACTTTTTTAGAACATTATAATTATTTATCAGAATTTATTGAAAAGATGGTACCCGATGGGAAAATTACCTTAGTAATTCATGATTGGGGTTCTGCTCTAGGTTTTTATTGGGCCTATAACAATCCTGAAAGAATAAAAGGTATTGTTTATATGGAGGCTTTAGTTAGGCCAATAACTTGGGAAGAATGGCCAGAGAATGCTAGAAATATATTTAATCTTCTTCGATCAGATGCTGGTGAGGAATTGATATTTGAAAAAAATATTTTTGTTGAGAGAATACTACCAAATAGTGCTATAAATGGTGTTTCTGATGCCGCAATGGAAATTTACAGATCTCCGTATTCAATTGCAGAAACTAGACTACCAACTTTAGTGTGGCCAAGAGAAATTCCAATTTCTGGGGAACCTCTTCATATGGTTGAAATAATTAGTAATTATGCTGAGTTCATGATGAAAAGTAATTTTCCAAAATTATTTATCAATGCTGATCCTGGTTCTATTCTCACAGGACCACAAAGAGAATTTTGTAGACAATGGCCAAATCAAAAAGAAGTTACAGTGAAAGGTTTGCATTTTATTCAGGAAGATTCACCAATGGAAATTGGAGATGAAATAAGTAAATGGTTATCAGAAATAGAATAAAAAAGAGGTATATATGAGTTCTTATAAAACTATAAATTTTGATATAAAAGATCAAATTGCATATATGGAATTTGCAACTCCAGACAGTGCAAATGCCATGACATCAGAGATGGCACAAGAAATGGCTCAAGTTTCTGAAATATGCCTAACTAATTTTAAATTAAGAGCAATCAAAATAAGTGGACAGGGGAAAATATTTTGTGGTGGGGGAAATGTTAAAGCGTTCAATGAAGAAGGCAATAATCTTGAAAAATACCTAGAAACTATGGCTACAAATTTACACGTAGCAATAGCTAATTTTGCAAGATGTAAGGCTCCAGTAATTTCTATAGTGCAAGGATTTGCTGCAGGTGCAGGTCTAAGTTTAGTTGGGGCATCGGACTTTGTTGTATCCTCTGATTCTGCGAAGTTTACGTTAGCATATTCTAGAATTGGATTTTCTCCTGATGGTTCTTCCAGTTACTTTCTTCCTAGAATCATAGGGATAAGAAAAATGATGGACCTTATGATTACAAATCGTGTTTTGAGTGCTGAAGAAGCTATGGACTGGGGGTTAGTAAGCCGAGTTGTACCTGAAGATTCATTGATTGAAGAGGGTCAAAAGTTTGTTGAATCTATAGCTAAAGGTGCCACTTCAGCTATTGGTATGGCAAAGAAATTATTAGTTTCTACTTTTGAACAATCTTTAGAATCTCAGATGGCTTTAGAGCATTTAGGTATAGCAACCATGTCAAGAACTGCTGATTGTAAAGAAGGATTTAAAGCATTTATTGATAAACGAGACCCTATATTTAATGGTTCTTAATTTTAATTGGATCTTTGATCAGCAAATTTAGTATGTGCGTCTATAAGAACAGTTTTTCCTTCGCTATTAAGCTTTTGTGCCTGTAATAATGCTGGCTTAATTTCTGATGGCTTGGTTATTTTGATACCAGTAGCGCCCATCCCTTCGGCTATTTTCCAATATTCTCCAAACATATGTGAAACTCCATAAACTTCTCGCGCAGTAGGAAAACCTCCAGGATAGGTTGCCATTCCACCGTTATTTAATAAAATTGTAGTAATTGGCAAATTTGACCTAACCGACGTTTCAATATCTAAACCAGACATTCCAAAGGCACCATCACCCATAAAATTGACACAAAATTTTTCTGGGAATGCTTTTTTAACACCAATCATTAATGGAATACCAAACCCAAGATGAGTAGTTTTCCCCCAGCCTACATAACCATGGGGAGTTGTTGCATTATAAAACGGCACCATCATATCTCTTGGTGCTCCAGCATCATGAGTTACTACGCTTTGGGTTTTATCAACTGTTTGGTCTAATTCCCATATTAACCTGTAAGGATTAATCGGTCCTTCATCATCTGTTAATATTGGTAACCATTGTTCTAGCCATTTTGATTTAACACTTTGTATTTCTTTAATAACTTCAGGTCTTTGTTTACCTTTGTCGCCCACTTGGGATTTTATTTCATCGATCAATAATTTTATCGTTTCTTTTGTATCCCCAGGAAGTGAAATCTCTACGTTATAATCTTTATTAATATCTTCTACACTGACAACATTGTGAATTATAGTTTTACCCTCAGGTATAGTTCTTGCATATGGTGTTCGAGTTAGACTTGTACCTAACGCAAGAATTAAATCTGATTCATCTAACCATTTAACAGCAGCACCAGTTGTTGCTCCAGAACCTGCTCCTAATGATAATGGATGAGTTTCATCAAATCCTGATTTGCCAGGCATACTGGTATATACTGGTAGACTTAGTAATTCTGCTAGTTCCTTGAGTTCTTCAGTAGATTGAGAAAATAAAACACCCATACCTGACCAAATTATGGGATTTTTTGCTTTTAGTAAGGCTGAAACGGTATCCTTAATACTAGATATTGAAGGTAGTTGAGTACTTTTTGTAGGGGAATGATACGAATCTATATCGATATTTATTTCACTTGCGCCTACATCACTAGGAAGTTCAATCATGACAGGGCCAGGTCGTCCGTTTCTAAGTTGATGGAATGCTCTTCTCATGACATCAGGTATTTGATCTGCTTTATTAACTAACTCACCGTATTTTAAAACATTTCTAAATGTATCTACAGCAGAGAACTCTGGTCTTATATTAATTCTGTGCAAAGCTGGGGCGCCTGGTAATACTAAAACAGGAATATTGTCCGCGAAAGCCTGACTAATTCCACCCATAGAGTTTTCTGCACCAGCTTGGTTTTGCATAGCAAAAACTCCAAATTGATTTCTATCACTCATACGACTGAATCCATCTGCTGCCATCATGCCCCCACGTTCATGTCTAAAAGCTATGGGTCGAATACCTTCTTTTGCAGCTGCCTCAATAACAGGATTTGATGGAAAACAGGATATC
This sequence comes from Dehalococcoidia bacterium, assembly GCA_022450525.1. Lineage (GTDB taxonomy): Bacteria > Chloroflexota > Dehalococcoidia > Lucifugimonadales > UBA6952 > UBA6952. Next base: position 15,586 of record JAKUQA010000008.1, read on the forward strand.
CATTCAATTCCTTCTTTTTTTAATATTCTTGCTATCGCTTCAGTACCATTCATAATTGCCCCCTGTAATTTTTAATTCGCAATGAGAAGTATATCATGGATTATATCTTCAGTATCTATTTTTAAATCATTATAAACAGATCGTGTAACGCCTGACTTATCTATGATATAAATTGGCAAAGAATGATCTATTTTATAGGAAGGAAAGCTGTCCTTATTATATAAATCTTGCATAGTTTTTTGCGAAATTACTTCAATAACATTGCCTTGATCCATAATTGCTGCATCTGTTGCTATACCATAATGACTCCAAATAGATTCAAGTTTTTCAAGTTCGCCACTTAGAAAAATCCAGTTGGCTTCAACTTCTTTTGACTGCCAGTCCGGATTCTTGTTATTTAATTTCATGTATTTATATGTATTTTCTGGGATATCATTATTTGGATCCACTGAAATCGAAAGGAATGTTATATCTTTAGCAATGCCGGGATATTGGTTCAAAATTTCAGATTGTATTTTTGAAATTATTGGAACAATGATTTTACATTCTTCTTTACATTCTGAATATAAAAAAGTTAAAACAAGAATTTGACCATTTAAATCATCATTGATTACAGAATTATTGTATTGGTCTGTAAGTGTAAATGAGGGGATTTCTTGTCCATTAGTAATAGTTGTACCCTTAAATTCATTAGGTGTACAGTTAGTTAGCAGAATAGTCCAAAGTAGAAATACAACCAATAAAGTAATACTGTAGGAAAAAGGTTTGTATATTTTTTGTATATTTATCAAATACCGAAACCACTACTAATCATAACTGCTATTAATAAAAGCATAAGATATAACAGGGAATATAAATATAATTTTCTCGCAGATAAATGGTCTTGGCTCTGCCAGAGTTTTATACCAAGATACAAAAAATATACATCTAAAATTAGTGCAGAAACAAGATAAAACAGACCTAGTTGAGGAACAGTATAGAAAAGTATAGTTAATGCAACCAAAATTATTGAATGCATCATTATAAATTTACGCGTTTCTTCGATACCCATAACTACATTTAGCATTGGAATATTTGCATTAGCATAATCTTTTTCCAAAAGTATTGAGAGTGCCCAAAAATGTGGAGGTGTCCAAAAGAAAATTATTGCAAAAAGGTATAGTGATGGTAGACCAATACTGCCTTGTACTGCAGCCCACCCAATGATAGGAGGAAGTGCTCCTGCTGCTCCACCAATAACAATATTTTGAGTAGATGTTCTTTTTAGCCATAGCGTGTAAATAAAAACATAAAATAAAGTGGCACCCAGTGTTAGTAAAGCACTAAGTAAATTAACTATTGTCCAAAAAGCCACGAAAGATATTACGTTTAATACGACGCCAAAAACCAATGCATTGGTAGGGCTAACTCTACTGCCAGCAACAGGCCTGGATTTGGTTCGAGACATGACGGTATCTATGTCTCTATCCATGAAATTATTTATTGCATTAGCCCCAGCTGAAGCCAAAGCACCTGCGACTAATACAGTAGCTATAAGATGTATTTGTGGTAAACCTTGCTCAGCAATAATCATTCCAGTTAGAGCAGAAAGTAATAGTAATAAAATGATCAATGGTTTGGATAATTCAAAATAATCAGATAGTAGTTGTATTAAATTGAATTCAGATTTTAAGTTTGTTTGTTTTTGATACATCCAGGTAATTGTTAAAAGGTACATAGAGGCAAGCCATAATGCAGATGCTAATGACAAATGAAGAACTCTGAATACGGGATGGAACCCTGAAGCTGGATTTAACGCTCCAATAAAAATTTGGGCGAGTAGAAAAGTTCCTACAAGTAATCCTGGAAAAGTAATTTTGGGAATATTTATTTTGTATGCATAGATGACAGGAATTGCTATTGTGATTGTACCCAGTACTACTATGACTCTATGAAACATATGTAGCCATTGAATATTTAGTTGGGGTAAAAGAGTGTTATCACAAAGAGGCCAATTGGGACAACTAGTGCCTGCACCTGCACCAACAACATATGATCCTGATATAAGTATAATAAATGAAGTTGCAGCGCCAATTATAGACCATCGTAAAAGGTTTGGAATTTTAGCAATTATTAATTTGTCTTTCAAAGGTTGAATTTTGTTAGTCAAAATAACATACATAAAGAGCAGGGTGGCAAATATAAATTGTGCAGTACTTAGATGAGTTGTAACTATTTCTGGCGGTAATTCTCTTAAAACTGTAATCGCTCCTAGTACAACTTGAAAGATTAAAAGTATTAGAGCGATTGTAGCAGGTACTGTTATGAGGGAAAATTTACGATATTTCCACCAAGCCAGTATTGTCACTAACAATATCGGGAATCCAGTTATAGCAGCTAATGTTCTATGAGACCATTCAATCCAAATTTTATGTACTTCAATAATTTCACCTGCATAAGTTACGTCTTGAAGAGGTGGAATGAATTGTCCATAACAAAGTGGCCAATCGGGACATCCTAGACCAGAATCAGTAACTCTTACTATTCCGCCTAATGTTATAAGGCCGAAAAGCAAACACAAGGTAATCAACAAAATTGTTTTAAATCCTGAACCTACGCCAGAAAGATCAAATAAAGTTGTATAGTCATTTTTTTCAGTAGTCATTTATCTTATTGTAAAACAGGTCTTGAGTTACTACAATGTTTATTTTTACAATCATGTTTTAATACTTGAAATAATTGATTACAGTTTGTATTGACTGGTGTAACTCTCTTTGATATATTTCGCTGTGAAATTTATCACAGATTGTGATAGAATAGATTGATACATAATTAAGCTTGAATGGTGATAACTTGAAACACATGAGGATTTTAAAGATTGTTTTTGCAACTATGTTGTTGGGGCTTTCTTTAGCTTGTACACCTGAACATTTGCAATCTACATTCGATCCAAAAGGACCTATTGCTCGGGATCAGGGATACTTGTTTGAAATTCTTTTCTGGGCAATGGCTGCGGTTTTTGTTGTAGTTCAAACAGGTTTAGTCTACACAATTATAAGATACCGCAGAAAATCTGAAAATGAACTTCCCAAACAAGTCCATGGTCATGATAAACTTGAAATTGCCTGGACAATAGCACCTATTTTCGTTTTGGCAGCTGTAGCTATTCCAACAGTTAGTATGATTTTTGAACATGATGATATCCCTACAAATAAGCCCAAAATTGAAGTGATTGCTGAAGGATATCAATGGTGGTGGGGCTTTGAATATACTGATGAAAATATAAATGTTATAACAGCTAATGAACTTCATATACCCACGGACACTGTTATTAACGTGTCTCTCAAATCTGAAAACGTTATTCATAGTTTTTGGATACCCAAATTAGCCGGTAAAATGGATCTGGTTCCTAATAATAACAATTCAATGTGGTTCATTGCAGATGAACCTGGTGAATATTATGCACAATGTGCAGAATATTGTGGTACATCACATGCTAATATGAAATTTAAAGTTTATGTACATGATCAAGCTGGATTTGATGAATGGGTGGAGAATGAACAAAAATCTGCAAATGCTAGCCTTATTGAATGTACATCTGCTGATGCAAATTGTTCTGGACTCGCTGCAAAGGGTGCATATATATTTGCAAATAAAAAATTCAGTGGAGTCATAAGAGGTCAACAGGTGGATAACCAAATGTGTGCTGCGTGCCATACTGTAGCAGGTATGAAGATAAGAGGTAATGCAGGGCCTGTACTAACTCATATTGCTAGCAGGACGACTATTGCTTCTGGAATTTATGATAATACGGAAGAAAATCTGACTTCTTGGATTACAGATCCAAAAAATATGAAACCAGGAGTTTATATGCCAACGTTAAACTTTGAAGAAGGTGACGTTGAGGCACTGGTTGCATATTTGCAAACATTAAGATAGAAAATAAGTGAAATATAAAATAATGGAGGTAAATTGATGGCAGCTAATTCAGGATCTCTGCCAAGGTTTTTGGAGAGACCTACTTCTTACACAACAGGTGTTTGGGGGTGGATTACTACTGTTGACCACAAAAAAATAGGAATAATGTATGGCTTTACTGCTATATTTTTCTTTCTATTAGGTGGGCTTGAAGCAGTAGTCATTAGAAGTCAACTTGCATTTGCAGGCAATGAAATAGTTTCGCCTGATATCTATAATCAGCTGTTTACCATGCATGCACTGACTATGATATTTTTAGCAATTATGCCTTTAGCTGTCACATTCTTTAATCTCATTGTACCTTTACAAATTGGTGCTCGTGACGTGGCATTTCCACGTTTAAATGCATTAAGCTACTGGATTTATCTTTCTGGAGGATTGTTACTAAATGCTGGATGGATACTCGGTGGCGCAGCAGACTCTGGCTGGTTTGCTTATGCTCCATTAACTCTCGATCAATATGGTAGCGGAGGAAGAGGAATGGACTTCTACTCACTTGGGTTACTAGTCCTCGGTGTTTCATCTGTTGCAGGTGGTTTAAACTTCCTAGTAACTATAATAAACATGAGAGCTCCTGGTATGACTTTAATGAGAATGCCAGTATTTACTTGGATGGCATTTATCACATCCATACTACTTGTTACAGCAATGCCAGTTATAACTATAGCTTTAATTGAGCTTGCTTTAGATAGAATTTTAGGCACACAATTCTTTGCACCTGGCGCAGGTGGAGATCCTCTATTATGGCAACATTTATTTTGGGTTTTTGGCCATCCAGAGGTTTATATTTTAATTTTACCTGCTATGGGAATTGTTTCTGAAGTACTACCAACATTTTCTAAGAAACCATTATTTGGATATCCGTTTATTATATTTTCAGGTATCTTTATAGGATTCATGGGATGGGCTGTTTGGAGTCATCATATGTTTACTGTCGGTATGGGGCCTGTAGCAAATGCTACGTTTGCTATTACTACTATGCTTATTGCAGTTCCTACTGGTGTAAAAATATTTAATTGGATTGGTACCATGTGGGGTGGGTCAATAGATTTTAAGACCCCAATGTTATTCTCTATAGGTTTTGTGTTTTTATTTATCATAGGTGGTCTTAGTGGTGTGAGTCATGCCGCTCCTCCATCAGATTACCAACAACAGGACACATATTATATTGTTGCCCATCTTCATTATGTATTATTTGGCGGTGCAATATTTGGTATCTTCTCAGGAATTTACTATTGGTGGCCTAAATTTAGTGGAAAACTTTTGAATGAAAATCTAGGTGTAATACATTTTGCCTTGTTATTTATAGGCATGAATATGAGTTTTGGTCCTATGCACTGGCTTGGAATGGATGGTATGCCTAGAAGAATTTATACATATGGCGCTGAATATGGATGGGAGTTTTGGAATACTGTTTCAACAATAGGCTCATACATCATTGCATTAGGTACAATCGTATTCATAGTTAACGTTTTTTATACTATGAGACAAGAACGACGTACTGATCTTGCAGATCCTTGGGATGGTAGGACATTAGAATGGTCAATTCCATCACCAGTCCCTGAATATAATTTTAAGGAAATTCCAATTGTTAATGGCTTAGATTCTTTTTGGGATACGAAATATAGTACTGATGAGCAAGGTTATATGACACCTATTCCTCAAGGTGCTTCAGATGATAATCAAGAAGATGAAGAAGTAGATATACATATGCCTGGTTTGTCTTATTTCCCATTTATAACAGGTATTGGATTGTCAGTTTCAGGGTTTGGTTTCGCAATTTATAGTCAATTTAATGTAGTAGGTTTGACAGTAGCCATTGTTGGTATCCTTGCTACATTTTTCGGGGCATACGGTTGGTGCTTTGAACCAGCTGATCCTGAGGATCATCATTAAAGAACGGGAGTATCTTAAATATGACTACACATGAAACAGCAGGTCATGCAACAACAACAGGATTAGATAATCGTAAGGTTATGATGTGGGCATTTATAGGCTCAGATTGTTTGTTCTTTGCCTCACTTGTTTCAACTTATCTATTATACAGAGGCAAAAGTGTGGTAGGTCCATACCCTTATGAAGTATTCAATATTCCATACACCTCCGTGAGTGCATTCGTTCTCTTGATGAGTAGTTTAACTATGGTTTTAGCACTAGGTGCAATACAAAGAGGAGACCACACTAGATTGAGAATATGGTTGCTTGCGACCTCTATTTTAGGTTGTATCTTTCTTGGAGGACAGTATTTCGAATTTACAGTTTTTGTTGAACAAGGAGTAACTTTACAAGGTAATTTATTTGGATCAAGCTTCTTTACACTTACTAGTTTCCATGGTTTACATGTGACATTTGGTGTTGTAATTTTGATGTCTTTCTTTGTAATGTCGCTTAGAGGTAGATTATCACAAGAACAAAGTCTAAATATTGAATTGGCAGGTTTGTATTGGCATTTTGTTGATATAGTTTGGATTGTGATATTCACTGTTGTTTATCTTATTGAAGCACCAAATATTGTTCATTAATTTAGTATAGGGAGAAATTATGGCTACTGAACATCATAATACAGAACATCCTAGTTCCACGAAGTACGTTGTTATTGCTCTAATATTAAGTGTTGTTACAGCTATTGAAGTTGCTGTTGTATACGTAGAAGCACTTGCTGCAGCATTAATACCTATATTATTACTTCTTTCAGTAGGTAAGTTCGTCGTTGTTGTGGGATATTACATGCATTTAAAATTTGAACACAAGCTATTTACTATCCTGTTTGCTAGTGGGTTGATACTTGCGATCTATGTTTTGTGTGCACTTATGTTGTTGTTTGGTGTATTTATTTAATTGTTGATAAATGAAAGGTTAGTTTGATGGACAGATTGTTATCTGCTTTTTGGGTTCCATTCATAGTAGTATTTTTTACACTAGGACTCATTTTTGGTATTGGAGAAGCATTAACATACCTCGCTCACTTAGAGCATAAAAGATTCGGAATTTTAGAACCTTATGCTGTGATTGGTGCGACAATTATAACCTTAATCGCTATAGGTGCAGCAGGGGTTGCAGCTTCAGATAATATTTTGTTTAGAAAATTAATCGGCGCAGCTACTGCAGTTTTTATTATTCTTCTAGCAGTATATTTATTCATCCAAATAATAACTGCTACTGGCACAGAAGATGGTTGGAATCAAATGGCTGACTTTATGGCTATAATTTCTGCTGTTTTATTTAGTGGCAGTATGATTCTGGGAACTATTCTTACTTTTAGGCGATTGAAAGTTATTGATAACGAATAAGACAAAAAATAGCTACTAACTTATAATAGTTATATGACTGATCAATTTTCTTGGACTGAATGGCACTTACATTTTGAAATAATTATTGGAGTTTTATTACTTCAATCATTGTATATATATGCGATTATTCCACTTAGAGAGAAATACAATCTAGCACCAGATATCGACAATAAAAGACTATTGTATTTCACCCTAGGTAATATAATTGTATATATAGCATTAACTTCTTTTATACATGAACTTGCTGATAGATTTTTATTTAGTGCTCATATGACACAACATCTATTACTCATCTTGGTTTCTATTCCATTATTTATCAAAGGAATACCTCCATGGTTATGGACTTGGATTTTTCAATTAAAAATATTAAGGATTTCTTTTCGTGTTTTTGCTAATCCTATAATAGCTTTTTTCTTATCAAATATTGTCATATTCGGTTTTCATGTTCCTTGGATTTATGATTTATCTTTATCAAATCATTGGCTTCATATTGTTGAGCATTTAGTCTTTATGTTTGGGGCATTAGTTTTATGGTGGCCATTGCTAGGAGCTTCTGCTCAAGTTCAAAGATTAGGATATCCAATAAGAATAATATATTTATTTTTCCAAACCCTACCTATGGGTTTTGTAGGTGCAGCTATTACGTTTTCTCGGGGAGAAATTTATCTTTGGTATAGTGATCTACCTGTATTATGGGGGTTAAGTCGGATTGAAGATCAACAAATAGGTGGACTTATTATGAAAATTCCTGGAGCATTTGTTTTCTTCTTATTTATGGGTATAATTTTTTTCCAATGGTATAGAGAATCTGAACGCAATAATAGTTCCGATTCATTTGAAGAATTAGCTGGGCAAAAAGAAAAATTGACGTAATTGATTTTCGATGCTAAATTTCTGTATACTGTAGCTTCTGGTGAGCATAAACGATGTTTTAACCTTAGGGGTGTAGCTCAGCTGGAAGAGCGGCGGTCTCCAAAACCGTAGGTCCGGGGTTCGAGCCCTCGCACCCCTGCCAGAGTTCAATCCATGGGCCGAGGTGGTGGAATCGGTAGACACGCGGTCTTGAGGGGGCCGTGAGCGAAAGCTCGTAGGAGTTCAAGTCTCCTCCTCGGCATTACAAAGAATATATTAAGGCGACGTAGCCAAGTGGTCTAAGGCCGGGGTCTGCAAAACCTCTATTCGCGGGTTCGAATCCCGCCGTCGCCTCCATCATTCTTTACATAAATCCAGATCGTAGGTGACTTATGATAGGTATAGAGAGTAGTACTTTTTCAATAGTAGGACGATGTAGCAGGACGGGGATGTTTGGAGTTGTAGTAACTACTTCAGATTTGTCAGTCGGTTCTAGATGTCCTCACGTTCAACCCAATGTAGGAGCAATAACAACTCAAGCATCTACTGATCCTCGATTAGGTAAATTTGCTTTAAAACTTTTATCTACTGGGTATTCAGCACAAGCAACCATGAATGAATTATCAAAATCAGATCCGTATATTGAGCGTAGACAAATTGGTATTATAGATGTTGATGGTCGTACTGCTGCTCGAACTGGTGAATTAAATGGATTATGGGCAGGGCATCAAGAGGGAGATAACTTTATCGCCTTGGGAAATGGATTGGTAGGCAAAGAGGTTATTGATGCTATGGCGCAAACTTTTCAAAATAATTCAGCTGAGGATTTAGAACAAAGATTAATGTTGAGTTTAGAAGCTGGATTGGATGCAGGTGGAGAAATTGAGGATATGACACCCTACCACTCAGCAGCTATTTTAGTTTATGGTAATGATACGTTTGCCCGTGTAGATTTAAGAGTTGATGAGCATAGTACAGCTGTTAAAGAATTACGCAGAATCCTAGATTTATATCGAAGAAGATTAGATTATTTTTTGATGAGACCTAAAGATCCTGATGCAGCAGTAGAATTAAAAGACCTAACATAAAGGAAGTACAAATGGGTATATTACTTACACGTGCTACAGTGCTTACTGGGAAACAAAATGATAAAGTTTTAACTAATGGTGCTGTTGCAATAGATAACGATAAAATCATTGATGTTGGCGATTCTGATATTCTTGAATCTAAGTATCAAAATTTTGATAAACATGTTTTAACAAATCGATTGATTATTCCTGGACTTATTAATAATCATACACACACAGTCTTAAATGTTTTAAGAGGGGCAATTGAAAATGCCGGATCTGCAGACAGAGTTTATGGTTATATGGTGCCCATTTCATTTGTTATGACTGATGAAGATAGAAAAGCTTTAGCAGCAGTTGGATGCCTGGAAGCTATAAAATCAGGAACAACAACACTAGTGGATCCATTAAGATTTGTTAATTCTTATGCCGAGACTATGGCTAATACCGGTCTTAGGTTATATTTGGCTGAATCGGCAGCAGATGCAGTTACAACAGAAATTCGAACTTCAGGTTATAGATATGATAAGTCATGGGGTGATGCTTTTTTAGAGAGAACACTTCAATTAATTGATAATCATCATGCAACAAAAAATAATAGAGTACAATGCATGGTTGCTGCTCATGCAACTGATATTTGTTCTCCATGGTTGTTGAGAGAACTTAACGATATAGCTCATTCTAAAGGTTTAAGACGCACTATACATTTAGCTCAATCATCACAAGAAGTTACCCAAGTTAAGTCTATGGCAGAAGGCAAAACTCCTGTTGAATACTTACTTGAAAACGACTGGTTAGGAAGAGATGTTTTAGCAGCACATTGTTCATACTGTACAACTTCTGATATTGGACTTTTGTCTGAAACAGCTACTTCAATGGCGCATTGCCCAGCTTCAAGTGCTAGACGAGGATATCATGGTTTAGCTAATATGCCCGGTTTGGTGGATCTGGGAGTAAATGTGACTCTTGGTACAGATAATATGTCAGAAGATATGTTTGAAGCAATGAGGGTTGGTTTAATTTTAAATAGAGGTATGCGTGAAGACACAGGAGTTCCCACACCCAAAGATATTTTCAATTGGGCAACTATAAACCCTGCTTATTCTTTAGAACGAGAAGATTTGGGTAATATTGATAAAAATATGAAGGCTGACATATCTATAGTTCGTTTAGATAGAGCACACTTATCTCCAATTATTGATACGTTATCTTCGTTAGTTCATTATGGTCAAGCATCAGACGTTGAATCTGTTATCGTCGACGGAGAATGGGTTATGAAAGAAGGTAAAGTTTTAACTATGGATGAGGAAGAAGTAATAACCCAGGCACAAAATGCTACAATCAGAGCTTGGAGTGCATTAAAAAAACAATGGGGAGATATTATAATTCCCGAAGAATTTGATCAGTTTCTTTCTTGAGATATTATTGTTAGCTCCATAACACTATTTATCATTGTGTCAAATTTGTGTTGTTCTTGATCATGTGAAATAGTTGAACAGATATTCATAGTAATCTTTGTCATATTATATGTAAAATCTCAAATAAATTTAAGATTTTATCAATCAAAAGTAGAACGAGTAAATGGATCAATACTTTTATAAAAAAATTAACTCTCCATTGGGTTATTTGTATCTGATAACTGACGACACGCATCTGCGAGCAGTTATATACGAGAAAAAACAAAAACAATTTGAACAATTAATTTCTGCTGCTACTCCTAGAGATAATAGTTTAATTAATCTTACTGAATTACAACTTGAGCAATATTTTGCAAGAGAAAGAAAAATATTTGATTTGCCTCTATTTTATGAGGGTACAGTTTTTCAGGTAAAGGCTTGGAATTCATTGTTGCAAATACCATATGGAACAACAATTAGTTATGCGAAACAAGCTGAAAATATAGAAAATCATAAAGCAGTTAGAGCCATTGGGCATGCTAACAGCCTTAACCCAATAAGCATAATTATTCCATGTCATAGAGTAATTGGGAAATCAGGTAAACTTGTGGGTTATGGCGGAGGCTTAGATTCTAAGGAATATTTAATTAGTTTAGAAAATGGGGATATTTTATAGCTTTAAGATTAGATAAATTCGTAGTAGAATATATGTAGTGTGTTGTTAGTACCTCTTTTCTATTGACATAGTATAATCTGAGGTGCAAAATATTCTGACAACAAAGTTCTAAAGAAAATTTATTTTATTGTACTTTAATAGTTTTGGAGGTTCGATATGGATTTTGGGTATGCTAGCTCCCAACAAGCTCTGCGTCAAGAGGTTCGTGATTTCATTGCAGAAAACATGACTCAAGATGTAGTCGAAGAGGTTCATGGCCGTGGTGAAGACGGTAGAGGTCCTTTGATGAATGATTTATTTAAGAAAATAGGTGAGCGAGGCTGGTTAGGTATTTCTTGGCCAAAAGAGTATGGTGGTCAAGGTGGTGATCGTCTAACTCAGTATCTCGTTGAAGAAGAATTTGCAAGAGTGGGATTATCAGTTGGTGGTGGAGGTAGTGGAGCTCCCGCTATCATGGCAGCAGGAACACAAGAACAAAAAGACTATTATATTCCTCGAATTATCAAAGGTGAAATCAGTTTTGCTCAAGGTTTTACCGAACCTAGTGGAGGTGCAGACCTTGCATCTTTACAGTGCCGTGCAGTTGAAGACGGCGATGAATTTGTAATTAATGGTCAGAAGATTTATACATCTTCCGCTCATGTTTCTACACATTTATATTTAATGGCAAGAACAGATCCAGAAGCTCCTAAACATAGGGGTATATCAATTTTCTTGCTACCAATGGATACTCCTGGTATTACTGTACGACCATTATGGACAATACAAAATGATCCTCCAGCTCCAGAAGGTACAACTTATGGAACTCCAAGAACCAATGAAACTTTTTATGAAAATGTTCGAATTCCAAAAAGTAGTTTACTAGGTGAACTAAATATGGGTTGGTATGTTGGAGCAATGGGATTGAATTTGGATAGAGTTGGAGCATCTAGATACCTCATATCAGTAAGAAGAGATGAAGATATTGTCAATTTGGCAAAAAGTGATTCAAGTGAATATCTCAATATTAGAAACAATCCTACCGTACGTGATAAAGTCGCTGAAATGTGGATTGAGGCTCAAGTATGTCGTTTGATGACTTGGAGAAGTATGTCAATTGTTGAATCCGGTGGAAACTTTACTTATGAAGGTTCGGCTGAAAAAGTATGGGCTCCTGAGCACGGATTACGAGCAACAGAAGCTTATGCGCAGATGCTTGGACCATATGGTCAGCTTTTAAACACCTCTGCAAATAATGTTGAGAGTGGTTTGTTTGCTCATAATCTGCTTGGTGCATTCCAGTCTGGAATTAACCACGGAAGTGTACAAATTATGAGAGACCAAGTTGCAAGACGTGGATTAGGTCTACCTAGAGGATAATAATTCTCTAAGCAACATATATTATAAATATAAATTACATCAAGAAGGTGATCTAATGGATGTCTTGTTATCAGAAAATGAAGAAATGATACGTAATCTTGCTAGAGAATTCTTAGAGGGTGAATGTCCTACAAGTCTAGTAAGAGATATGGAAAAAGATGAGTTAGGCTATTCCCAAGATATGTGGAAAAAAGTAGCTTCAGAATTAGGTTGGACAGCCTTGTCTTTACCTGAGCAGTATGGAGGACTTGGTGAGCCATTACAGTTTTTAGGTTTGATTTTTGAAGAAGTAGGTCGTCATATGGCACCAGTTCCATTGCTGAGCACTATGGTTTCAGCATTAACTATTGCTAGGGATGGGTCAGAAGCCATGAAGAGCGATATACTACCACAAGTTGCATCGGGAGACCTCATATTGACATATTCTTTCCAGGAAACAGATCCTCGTTTAATAGAATCAGCTGTTCAAACTACTGCTACTGCTGATGGTGGTGATTTTGTTCTTAATGGAAAGAAATTATTTGTTGATAATTTTAATCAAGCAGACAAATTAATTGTAACAGCTAAAACTGGCAAAGGTTTAACACTATTTTTAGTTGATACAGGATCAGCAGGAATTTCTACAGAAAAAGAAGTTCCAACAGCAAAGGATAAGCAATTTGCTGTAATTTTTGATAACGTCAAGGTTTCTGCTGATAGTGTAATTGGAGAAATCGACAAAGGATGGACAACAGCTGAATATATGCTAGATTTAGGAGCTGTTTTTTATGCAAGTCAAATGTGTGGTGCAGCAAGGAAAGACTTTGAAATGGGCCTTGAGTATTCAAAAAATCGTGTAGCTTTTGGTCGTCCGATTGGTGCTTTTCAATCTGTTGCACACATGTTAGCTGATGCTGTTATGTATATCGATGGTGGAGAACTACTTACCCGAGAGGCAATATGGAAAATGGATCAAGATCAGCCTTATCAGGTAGAAGTTTCACAGGCTAAAGCATTCTGTAATGATAAATTACAACATGTGACTGTATATTCACAAATGATTCATGGTGGTATGGGCTTTATGATGGAATTTGATATACATCTTTGGTATCGACGAGTTGCATCTTGGTCAATGAGAATGGGTTCAACATTTGAGCATCGAGCAAGAGTAGCACAAGGAATACTTGATACACCAGGAAATGTTGAATTAGGAATGATTCAGGCACTTCCGGCTTAATTGACCTTAATTAAGATAAGTTTTATATAGGCCTAAGAGTTCTCTTGGGCCTATATATTTTTAGGAGTAAATTATGAGTAATCCTACAAAGGTCTTTTCTGAATTTGTTTCAGATATCCAATTTTCCGATCTATCTTCAGAACTTATTGATATAGCTAAAATTCCAATACTAGACGGGTTTGCCAATATGATGGCTGGATCAACCCAAGAAGTCTCAGGACTTGTGTCCCAATATGTACAATCTTTAGGTGGCAATAACCAATCAACTGTTATAGGTCATAATTACCAAACAAGTACATTATTAGCAGCGTTCATAAATGGTGTTTCTGGACATTGTCTTGATTACGAAATTCAAGGTCATCCTGCAACTCACGGTACATCTTCATGCCTCCCATCAGCTTTGGCATTAGGTGAAAATCGAGGAATTTCTGGGAAACAATTAATACTTTCATATATTCTTGGATGGGAAATTCAAGCAAGAATGAGGCTGTCTACAGAAGGTGTAACTAATGGTGCGTATCATCCTCCAGGATTATTTGGTCCACTTGGTGCAGGAGTAGCATCTTCTAAAGCACTCAGTTTCGATAGTGAACAAACTGAATTATGTTTAGGGATTGCTGCTTCTAGAACAGGGGGACTGACAGCAAATACTGGTACTATGGTTAAGTCTACTCATCCTGCAAATGCTGCACGAATGGGAGTTGAGTCTGCATTACTTGTTGAATCTGGATTTACTAGTACGAAAAATATTTTTGAAACAGAAAATGGATATAGTGATGCTATATTTGACGGCAAAGTTAATTGGGATATTTTCTTAAAAGATTTAGGTGTAAGGTTTTCATTAATTGATCCTGGATTCGACATTAAAAGATTTCCTGCACAAATAAATATGCAACGTCCAATTGAAGCTGCATTAAACCTTAGAAATAATAATTTTGATCCTTCAAAAGTTGTTAAAATTCACATTGAAACAAGTAACCCTGGTCATTCAGGTCCAATACCTAGATCAGGACTAGATGGTAAATTTAGTGCGTGGTATTGCGCTACTGTTGCAATATTGGATGGGGTGATAAATATAGAAAGCTTTAGTGATAAAAGAAGATTTTCAACAGATGTGGAAAACCTTCTACCTAATGTTACTTATACCAATAATGGTAAAACTACAAGAACTACTGCAGTAGTTACTGCAACTTTGGAAGATGGATCTGAAATATCAGGTAGTTGTTTAGATTTCCAAGGATCTACAGAAAACCCTATGTCCAAAGAACAACGAAAAGAAAAATTCTGCTATTGTGCTACTAGAATAATGAGTGGACATAAAGCAGAGGAACTATGGGAAGATTTAAATAATCTAGAAAATGTTGATAATATATCCAAAATAATTGCACTTTCCAATTCAAATTGATACTATTCATTAACATTATGATGTAGTTTGAGCCGAGGTGGCGGAATGGTAGACGCGGTGGACTTAAAATCCATTGTCCTAAAAGACGTGCGAGTTCGAGTCTCGCCCTCGGCATACTTCATGTTTTGCGTTATAATTAATATATGAAGATATTAGTTACAGGAGCCACAGGATATGTTGGCGGAAGATTAATTCCAAAGCTTTTACAACTTGGATTTGATGTGAGAATTTTAGCTAGAAACCCTGATCGAATTCAAAATAGATCTTGGTATTCACAAGTTGAGATATTCACAGGAGACGTTTTAGATAAAGATTCTCTTGATGGTTTATTCACTGATATTGATGTAGCTTTTTATTTAATTCATAGTTTATCGCAAGGAAAAAACTTTAATCAATCTGATATGCAAGCCGCTCAAAACTTTGTAGAAGTTGCAGAATCGGAAAAACTAAAAAAGATTATCTATCTTGGGGGTTTAGGGGAAGTATCTGATAATCTTTCGATGCATTTATTATCCAGACAACAAACTGGAGAGATATTGCGTAATTCAGAGGTTGATGTTACTGAATTTAGATCAGGCGTAATTGTTGGTTCGGGTAGCTTGTCATTTGAAATTATTAGAAACCTAACCGAAAGATTGCCAATTATGATATGCCCAAAATGGGTGTATACCAAGACTCAACCAATTTCAATAGAAAATGTATTAGAGTATTTGATTCACAGCGTGTCTACAGATATGCCAAAAAACGCTATATTTGAAATCGGTGGAGAAGATGTACTAAGTTATGGTGATATGATTAAAAAATATGCATTAATAAGGGGGCTACGGCGGTTGTTAATCCCTGTTCCAGTTTTGACTCCAAAACTTTCTTCTTATTGGATACATTGGACAACTCCAGTCTCTGCCAAAATTACTAGACCTTTAGTAGAAGGTTTGAAAAATGAGAGTATTGTCCATGACTTAGAAGTACAAAAGTATTTTCCCCAAATTTCTTTAATTAACTATGACGATGCAGTAAAACTCGCTTTATCAAATCTAAATGATCAAGATGTTGAAACTTCATGGTCAGACTCATTGAGTTCTAGTAATGGTCAAGATGGTTCGATTGAATCTATATCGCTACTTAATGATGATGTTGTCGATTATAATGAAATATCAGGTATGGTACATGATAAAAAAATAATTACCATAGAGAAATCATCTTTAGATATATTCACATTTCTTTCTAGTCTAGGTGGTGAAACTGGCTGGTTATATGGCAATTTTTTATGGAAAATTAGAGGTTATATAGATCTGCTTTTTGGAGGAGTTGGTTTACGAAGAGGTAGGAGAGATCCTTTGGTACTATATCAAGGTGATGCTTTAGATTTTTGGAGAATTGAAAAAGTAATAGAAAATAAATTAATTCGATTGAAAGCAGAAATGAAAGTCCCGGGGAAAGCTTGGTTGCAATATGAAATCGTAGAAAACGAAAATAATTGCAAACTGACCCAAACCGCTTTTTTTGCTCCAAAAGGCTTATTTGGATTAATTTACTGGTATAGTTTATTTCCAGTACACATATTTATATTTAGAGGTATGATAAAAGCAATAAGAAATAGAATTTTGAAACAGTATTAATTAATAGTAGTTTCGACAAATTTCTTTGCAGTCTTTCTAAGATAAAAAGCAGTATTTCTAATACTATCTTCAGTAGATTTAGCTAACTCTTCTAAAGTAATTATAGTACTTATTCCGTTCTCTAAAACTTTTTCATAACCTTCACCAATTGATCCAGAAATACAAATCACTGGTATGTTATATTCTTTAGCTTTATTTGCAATAGCAATTGGTGTTTTATTATATAAAGTAGATGCATCTGTTTTACCTTCACCAGTTATAATTAAATCTGCATTTTTTATTATTTGATCAAAGTTTAGCTTTTCACAAATTACTTCGAAACCAGATTTTATGTTAGCCTTAGTAAACGTTATCAAACCATAAGCAAGTCCTCCAGCTGCGCCGGCACCAGGGTTGCTGGAATAATCTTTACCAAATTGATTTGTAATTACCGAACTGTAGTGTTTAAGAGCTTCTTCTAATTCATCTAATATAATTTTCGTTCCCCCTTTTTGGGGACCGAAAATGTATGAAGCACCTGTAGGTCCGCATAATGGATTAGTCACATCACTAGCTATTGTGATATTAATTTCTTTCAGATCGGGGTTTAAATTATTGGTATTTATGTGAGATAACTTTATTAGTTCGCCACCACCATAAGATAGTTCATTATCGTATATATCTAAAAAATTACCTCCTAGAGCTTGAATAGCTCCAATTCCTCCATCATTAGTTGCACTACCCCCAAGGCCAATAATGATGTTTTTGTAGCCATTTTCTATTGCTTCTAATATTAATTGGCCAGTACCGAAAGTAGTTGTTGTTTTAAGGTCAAAATCTATATTGTTACAAATAGCTAATCCAGATGCTAATGCCATTTCTATAACTGCAGTATTATTATCACTCATTACTCCCCATTGAGCTATTACATGGGAGCCGGTAGGGCCAATAACTTCTTTAGTAAATATTTGACCACCCTTGTATTTTACCAATACATCTAATGTGCCATCACCTCCATCAGCTACAGGAAAGCATTCTGTTATCAATGTAGGACTGGCATCTTTAATACCTTTTTCAATATGTTTAGCTACTGATTTTGAATCTAAAGAGCCTTTAAATGCTTGAGGTGCTATTATTATTTTCATATATCACCTCAATTAAAAAACTATTATTTCACGATCTTTTTTTGTTTTATCATCAGTGATTTTATATTTTTTGGGGAATTCAGTTTTCTTTGTCGGAAGATTCCACGGTTGATTCTTTTTTGTTTGCCAAGACATTTCAAATATCAAATCAATTATAAGCATATGTTTGAATGTTAATGCCTCAGTTGTTTCAGAAAACCACCGTGGTTGTTTTGTTTTAAATTCTTCCAGTGGGTTTTTTAGTGGAGTTACAATTTGTTGTTTTATCATATTTAAATATTGGTTTTCCCAATACTTAGCTTGCCAGGGTTGATAGGTGATTAAATCTTGTAAATCTTGATTATTCATAGTAATACCAGAAAGATTGCTCTGGCGATCTCTCTCTACGAATAATCCACCGATTGCAAACATATCTACAGCACTTACAATTGATGGAGCATTTGTACGTAGATACGAATACCAATTAGCCTCACGATAAGTAATGTTGATTGTAAATTCATTACTAAATGTAGATTGTGTCCATGCTGACATTTGCCTTAGCATTGGAAGATGTTCTGTTTTAATAAATGGAAATTTCATTAAAGAAGTAGAGTCATTCCAATCAATAAATAAGTCTGGCCAAGGTAATCCAGATTGTGTAAGAGATTCGTCTATTTTGGATTTATGAGATTTATATGAGGCCCATAAATTACTAACTTGGCGTGTTTGAAGAGGCTTCCCGTACTGCACAAGTTTGTTTTGTACATATGAAATTTTATCTTTAACGCGTGCAATTGTTTCAGCTTCAGAGAACCAAGGAAAAATATAAAGTTGCATTTCTTTTGTGGAGAGATTTGTTTTATTATCTTTAATAATACGCTCCTTTTATATTGCACAATATATATTGAATTATTGCACTAATTATAGCAGTACGAATATCTTTATTGCAACAATGATTGCATCTTTTAACATATCTAATGCATTGGTGAAAATGATGACGGTATCAGGATTTTATTCTCTTGTTTCACAATAAATTCTCGTGTTGGTGGTGGCCAATTTGGATCTTGCATTGATTTGGCTCTTGTTTCATTTCGATCTTGTAGATCTGCATATGGCCATACGTGCATCCATTTATTTAAGCCTCCAATATCTGTATACATACCCAATGCTAATTTTGAATATTTCTCACGATATTCTATCGCATCTCCCCATTTTTTCATTGCTTCATTGATACTACCAGGCTTATATGTATAAATCCTCATTTCATAAATATTCCCTAATTCTTGTTCTCCCATAAATGGTCGCATGAATTCTGCTGGATACCAAATTTCTGATTCCATATTAACTATTAGATCATCATGCCTCGGTGGCCATTTCCCACTTTTTACTGCTTCTCCTCGTATTCTGTTTCTCTCTTCAAGATTTTCATAAGGCCATACACTTATTACTTGATTTAAAGGGCCTATATCAGTATGCCAGAACGCTGCTAACGGAGATAATTTGACTCTCTCATTCAATGCTTCTTCGAAATTTTCTTCATAAGCTTGTACACTTCCAGGCTTAAGTGTATAAGTTCGTACTTCATATATCATTGTAATACTCCTTTACTATTATTATTGGAACACTGCACCTATTGCACCTCCACCTCCTGCTATTGATTCTCCAGTGATACATTCTGCTTTAGGAGAAGATAACACCGCAGTGACAAATGCTAATTCTTCAGGTTTGATCGTTCTTTTAATTGCAACATTCTTTGCTGATTCAGCTTCTACTTCTTCTAATGTTTTACCTTGCTGTTTTGCTGTTTCACTCATTCTTTCACGAATTGCAGGTGTTTGGGTTAATCCAGGATGTAATACATTAAGTGTTATTCCATCACTTCCCAATTGGTCAGATAATGTCTTAGTCATATGTACTACAGCTGCATTTCTTAAACCATAGATCGTAGATTGTCTTGCAGACACTCCACCTATGCTTATAATTCTTCCCCATTTCTGTTTTTGCATATGAGGCACAACTGCTTTTATACATCTAAAATACCCAACTACTTTTGTATCTAGATCTTCTATAAGGTCTTTTTCATCAGCTTCCGATATGGAACCTCTTACTTGTCCACCAACCATAGCCGCACTATTCACAAGAATATCTATTCCGCCTAATTCTCCGACGACTTTTTCAACCATATTATCAACACTTGTTTTTTTTGTAGTATCAACAACTATGGTTTCAACCTTTTTCCCAGTTAATTCTTCAATTTCTTTAGCAGCTTGGTCTAGGGTTTCTTTGGTTCTTGCTGCTATAGCTACATTTACTCCTTCTTGACACAACTGTATTGCTATGGACTTTCCTATTCCTTTACTTCCTCCAGTAATCAGAGCTCGTTTCCCTTCTAGTTCTAAATCCATAATTTTCTCCATTCGATGTTTTAGTTTTATTTCTGTAAGTTCTGACTATTATGAAAAGTTCAGCAACAAATGTAAATCGATATGATTTTAAAAAAACATTGCGTGTTTAATAAATGAGGTTTATATTTTTCTTTTAGTATTAATTTAAGGTTTTCAACATGTTAGAACACAAAGGAATGAGATGGGGATATGTTTTTTTAAAATCTCCTACTCATTTGGATAAAGATGATGTTTTTGATGTGATGCGAGATGCTGTAGAGATGTATCTTGATGGGGAAAGAGAAAGAGACCTCAAAGAATCATTTTATGAAGGAAAATTATATACACAGAATAAATACGAACTTATAGGCGCTTTAGGTGGTCAGAGATTTGATGCTGAAATTGAAACTAACAAAGGTAAGGATATGTTAACTTTTTTAGTTAGTGAACAAACTTCTGGTATGGGCTCTTTTATTTCACCAAACTAAACTTTAAGGAGAAAGTTATGGCAGTTTATTCAATTAGTAGTATAAATGTTAAAGATTGGGATAAGTACCAGGAATATATGAAACATGTTCCACCAATTATCGAACAATATGGTGGTCGATATCTTGTTCGAGGTGGTGAAATTATTGCTGATAATACTGACTGGGAACTAAAACGTATTGTAATTTTAGAATTTCCTACAATAGATCAGATGGATGCATTTAGAAATTCCCCAGAATATGCTCCAGTTGCAGCCATACGCCATGAAGCTGCTGATACAGTGGGTTTTACTGTAAGTGATAATGAGTAATCAACATGAAATTCCTCAGGTACGTTTAGCATCGAGAGATGATCTTTTTGATATTGTCCATTTTAATATATCAATGGCTTTAGAAACTGAAGATATCGCTTTAAATAACGAAGAAATTACTCAAGGAGTACAAGCAGTATTTGATGATTCCCATTTAGGTAGATATTGTGTTGCGACTATAAACAATCAAATAGTAGGTAGCTTATTGTTAACCACTGAATGGAGTGATTGGCATAATAAATATTATTGGTGGATACAAAGTGTATATGTAAACCCACAATATAGAAGAAGTGGTGTTTATAAAACCTTATACGAATTTGTTTGTAATTCTGCTAAAGAACATGGAGATGTATATGCTATACGTCTTTATGTAGACGTCAATAATAAAATAGCTCAGCAAGTTTATAACAATTTGGGTATGCATAAATCAAATTATGATATGTTTGAAGAAGTTATCAAGTTCTAGGATAAGTTATGCAAGATAGTTTTAGAGTGCAAAGTATAATAGCAAATTATTTTGAGCTTTTTGGAATAAAAGATTATGAAGAAGTAAAAAGCCATATTCTTTCACTAGCTGATAATAATGACCATATTATTTTTCTTATGAATTGGGTTAAAGGAACCATGTTTATTCCTACTGATCATGCAAAAAGTATGATTGTTAAATTTAGACAAAATGACATTAATGAACCCATAGTAAATCTATTAGATAAGTTAGTTTTATGTGTGGTGGATGATTTTTATAATACTTCTGGTGTAATTCCAGAATCATTTAATGTGATGTTGGAGAAAATGGGGTTAGATGCATTTGATCCCAATCAAGAGTTAATTGAACTAGAATGAATATACTATTCAGTGTCAATTTCTAACTCTCTGTATACTAGACCATAATCTCTCATAAGATTTTGTATTCTAGCATCATCAATTTGATCAAGGGCTTTAAATAAACCAGCTAATGTATGAGATACCATTTCTTCGGGTTTTGCGACCCAGTTTTTTGGAGCACCATGAGTAATGTAAATTAATCCATGTTGATTTGATGAAGAAGCTTCTATGGAAGTTAAATCTTGCTGATTTTTGATTGTTAATCCTTTTATTTCACTCATGTGAGCCTTTCTAATTATAATATTCGTTTTGTTTAATTTTAGAGCTTCCTATAAATTCTAATTGTCTCCATGCTTCATATACAACAATAGACACTGCATTAGATAAATTTATACTTCTATTTTGAGGAATCATAGGTATTTTTAAAATATTTTCATCAGGTACTTTACTTAATATTTCAGATGATAATCCGACACTTTCTGAACCAAACATAATTGTATCTCCCAAATTATAGCTGACTTCATTATACATAGTATTCGATGAAGTGCTTGTAGCGTAAATAGTTATTGGATTATTTTTTTCGATGTATTCTTCATAGGAGTCATAAATTAATATATTGCAATTATGGTCATAATCTAGGCGAGCTCTTTTTAAACTTTTATTATCAAAATTAAAACCTATAGGTTTTATTAAATGTAAATTACATCCTGAGTTTGAGCATAATCGAATAATATTTCCTGTATTTGGTGGTATTTCTGGAGCGATAATTAATATGTTCAATAATTCTTTCATTTTGTATATTTAGCCTAATAACATGTTGTAGAATGTGTAACTAGTAATAAATATAAAATATTATATATTTCCAAGCAAGTTTACGAATTATTGCTTTTGAGGTGAATTTATGGGTACAAAAAATCTAAAACAACTAATTATGGATCAAAAGATATTGAAAGAACCAATAGTCTACGACTGTCTTCAAGCAAAAATTGCAGAAAATCTAGGTTTTCAAGCAATTGCTATAAGTGGTGGCGGTGTATCAATGTCTAAAGGATACCCCGACGCTGGATTGATGACAATGAATGAAGTATTAGATGTTGCTGGATATGTCGCACGATCTGTAAATATACCTGTCACAGCTGATGGTGATACAGGATATGGCAATGCTTTAAATGTTTGGAGAACCGTGAAAGAATTTGAATCTGCAGGATTGAGTGGAATTAGTTTTGAAGATCAATATTTTCCTAAAAGGTGTGCATACTTTGAAGGTAAGCAGGTAGTATCTATTGAAGAACATGCAAAAAAAATTGAAGCTGCTGTAAAAGCTAGATCAAATGATAATTTCTTGATAATTGGGCGCTCTGATGCACTGAGTGTATCAGGTTGGGAAGACACAATTAAAAGAGTGAAAACATATTATGAAGCTGGGGCAGATATGATAAGGATTGAAGGTATTCAGACTCCAGAAGATGCAGAGATATATGCAAAAGAATTATCTGGGATCCCAAAATCGTATAACGGACAAAGTATCGATGCTTCAACTGCAGAAGATTTAGGTTTTAATGTAATATCTCCCAATAATTATCTACCGAGTGTAATTTATAAAGCCGTTAAGGATAGTATGGTCGAATTTAATGAAACAGGCACAATTGATTTTGATGTATCAAACTATAGACAAGAATTAGCTGTCATTATGGGGGTTGATCAATTGTTCGAAATCGAGCAAAATTATGTTTTATAAATATTAATTATTTGATGTAGTTCAATTTGGAGGATGTATGAAAATTGCTCGTATAACAAGTCCACAACAATTCGAGTTTGTTGAAGTCCCTGACCCTGAAATTCGTGAAGGGGAAGTTTTAGTGAAAATGGAGCGATTATCTATATGTGGTAGTGACCTACGAATTTTTGATCGTACATTCGATGAAGAAATGTATCCAATAGAACATGGTAAACCTTGTCATGAATGTGCTGGAGTTGTCGTTGAGACAAAAAGCTCAGAATATAATATTGGCGACAAAGTTATTGTTTTTCCTGATGGAGGAAATGGATTGGCAGAATATTTAGCTGAGCCCGCTGAGCGTTTAGTACGATTACCAGATGGTAAAGATATGTCCACTTTATTAATGTGTCAGCCAGTAGGTACAGTCATGCATTCATGTAAATTAACTGGAAATGTTATTGGGAAAAAAATTGTAGTATTAGGTCAAGGTCCAATTGGTTTGAGTTTTAGTAATATTTTAGCTCAAGGAGGAGCTACAAAAGTTATTGGAGTTGATTTATTAGATTATCGTTTAGATGTGGCAAAAAATAATGGAGCAACACATGTCATCAATCCTGATAAAGACAATCTTGAAGAAGCTGTTGCTGAACTGACTAATGGAGAAGGAGCGGATATTGTTGTTGAGGCTGTTGGTAGACCTGAAACACTAAATGGAATCTGGAAAATAATAAGAAAACAAGGTAAAGCAATACTTTTTGGCTTATCTCATGATGAAGACGTATTTGAATTGAACTTTGATGAAATGACTTCAAAATTACCGATCATTGAAGTACATAACAGTGCTAGAACTTGGGATATGCCACAAGCAGTTAATGAATGCATAGAATTAGTAGAACAGAATAGATTAGATTTATCCTATTTAGTTACTCATAATATGAAATTTGAAGAAGTTCAGAAAGCATATGAAACTTACAGTGCAAAGTTAGATAATAGTTTGAAAATAACTATGGAGCTATAGCTTTGTTATAGATATAATTCTGTCTAGACCACTTAGATCCGGTAAAACTTTAATAGTATGCTCTGGAAACACTTGTGTTATTTCTTTTACAAGAGTGTATTTTTGTCCAGGATCAATTTCTAAAAATATTGCTCCATCTGGTTTAAGGATTCTAGTACTTTGATTGATTAATCTACAAATTGTTTCAATGCCTTCAATTCCTCCATCCAAAGCGATTTTGGGCTCATGAAGTACAATTTCTTTTTGTAATTTTGGTATTCTTTTTGTTGGTATATATGGTAAATTGGCTGCTATTAAGTCTACTGGTAGTTTTACACCTTCGATTAGATCACAAATCAGTACATTAAAATTATCACTTTTTGTAATTTTATGTAGATTTTCGTTAGCAATTTTGGCTGCACTAGGAGATATATCAATTGAAACAAGGTTTATATTAGGAACATTTTGTAGAATACTTGCACCAATAATGCCACTTCCACATCCAACATCTAGAATTATAGGACTCTTTATTGATTTATATCTTAAGTAGTCTATTATCGCTTCTACCAAGCATTCTGTTTCCGGACGAGGAATTAATACTGATTCATTAACTGTAAATAAATTTCCAAAAAATTCTCTATATCCCAATATATAGGCAAGGGGTTCATGATGGAGTCTTCGATTAACCAAGTTTTGAATTTTTGTTTGTTCAGATGCTGAAATATCAGAATTAATATTCATATGCAATTCTGATCTAGAGATTTTTAAAGCATATGATACAAGAAGATCACTTTCTATATCACTATCGAGGATAGCATTGTCATTTAATAAATTTCTTGTTGATAGTAAGATTTCTTTTATTTTGGTCAAACTACTGGATTTTCTAATAACATTTCTTTTTCTTTTTCTTGGATAGGATCTATTAAGATATCTAAGTTTCCATTTAGTACATTTTCCATATTGTGAATTGTAAGGTTAATTCTATGATCTGTTATACGATCTTGTGGAAAATTATAAGTTCGTATTTTTTCAGCACGTTCACCTGTTCCAACTTGAGATTTTCTATCACTGCTAATACTTTGTTGCTGTTCTCGTGTAGCTTTGTCTAAAAGCCTTGCTTTAATTACATCCATAGCTTTTTGTTTATTTCTCATTTGAGAACGTTCATCTTGACATACTGCAACAATGCCACTAGGTAGGTGGGTAATTCTTACTGCAGTGGCAACTTTATTTACATTTTGACCTCCATGTCCACCTGCATGGAAAATATCTATTCGTAAGTCATTATCATTAATATCTACATCCACATCATCAGCTTCGGGTAATACTGCAACAGTAATTGTGGAAGTATGGATTCTCCCTGAGGATTCAGTTGAAGGTACTCTTTGTACTCTGTGTGCACCACTTTCGTATTTTAGTTTTTTATAAACGTTTTCGCCTTGTACAGAAAATACTATTTCTTTATACCCTCCGATACCTGTTTCGTTCATCGACATTATTTCAAGATTCCAATTTGCAATTTGAGAATATCTAGAGTACATACGATATATATCACCTGCAAATAATGCTGCTTCATCACCGCCCGCTGCTGCTCTTATTTCTACAAAAACATTTCTTTGGTCATTTGGATCCTCTGGAAGAAGTAAGACCTGTATTTCTTCTTCTAAATTTGTTTGTCTGAGTAATTCTTCATTTAATTCTTCTTTAGCGAGCTCTACTAATTCTTTATCATCTTCTGAAGATATGATTTGCTTTAAACTCTCTATAGATTTTAGTAAGTCATCATATTTATGAAAAGTTTTTGATTTTGATTCAAGTTGAGAGTATTCTTTGCCTAATTCTGCAAGGAGCTTTGGATTATCCGAATTAGCTGTGTCAGCAAGTAAAAGTTCGACTTCTCTAAACCTTTGTTCAAATTTTGATAATTTTTCTAACATTTCAATTAACAATCTATTACTTATGTATATTTATATTGAAGTATAGTTTACATCAATATTCATGTTCAACGCATTTCTCCAATTTATTGTGTGTTATAATTTAGTTGAAATATATCATTTGAGACAAGCATATGAAAAAATATAAGTACTTAATTTTTGCTTTATCGCTAATTTTCGTTGTGAATTGCGGAAGTTCAGAGGAGGTCTCTGTAGAGCTTCAAGATATAGATTTTCAAGCTACCGTAGACGCAGGGATAGCAGCACGTTTGGCAGAAGTTGCTACTTCAGAACCTACACCTACACCAACAGCTACATTAACTCCGCAATCTACTTTAGACGTACAAGCTATGATTGATGCTGCTGTGGCAAAAGCTCTTGAATCTGTCCCAAAGGTTGTAGAAACACAAGAACCTACTAAAGCTACTGCTCCAACTCCGACCCCAACGCCATCATGGGCTTGGAATACAGATAAAGATTCTTTGATTGTTGGTAAATCTGCTGTGTTAGTCGGGCAATTTCCTAATTTTACTGAGGCATCAAATTTTTCTTCACTAATAGATAAATCTGATAAATGGCCTTTAATTACAACAGAAGGAACTTCATCGAGCAGACAAAATCAAGAAACCTTTAAAACTGGTTGGTTGCTAAGTGAATACCCGAATCATATTGTTACTACTGCAAAAGGGTTTACTTCTAGTCCATTTGTTGACCTTTATTTTTCAGGATGGCAACAAGGAAGTGGATTTAAAGGATGGATTGTGGGGAGAGATGAGGAAATAGATTTAGCAATAATTAAGATCATCGATTCTAATTCATTACCAACCAACATTGTAGAAAATATATACGACAGCAGTAAACCTATAATTCCAAGTAAAAATATCACCGATAGTAAGGTCAGTGAGATTTTTCAAGGTCTAGGTTTTTGTTTGTATTGTGAAGGCAATAATTCAGGCTGGACCATGATGGATTCAGAGATCTTAGTAAATAGATATAAACGAGATAGTTCTAGTGGAATAAGATATTCGGAACTAATTTTGATGAATGACGAAACAATTGAAGGTATAGAAGAGGGCCTTGGAATATTTGATAGTAATTATTCATTAGTTGGAATAACAATGTCAAAAGACACTTTAAAATCTAAAGGGATCAATGTTTCAAGTGAAGAGGAAGTAGTGTATATGATTGAAACATCTACGATTGATAAACACTTACCTGATTTATACAATGGGAAAATCAATACAGATTTTACAATACCTCCAAATTTAAATTCAGCTGCAGTTCCACCATTGCCAGCATTTATACAAGGTACAATAAAGAAGGATAATGTATTTGTTGAATTGGGCAAAAAATACTTTGTGCGTGTTGTTGCACCAAAAGATAATCTCGTTGATATTTGGTTGAATTTTGATGTGGGATTAAATGGATCTTATAATGTAACCTTAGGTCTAAATGACTCTCAATATATTGGAGCAACTGTAGAGTTTTATTTTGAAGGTCAAAAGACATCGGCTGATACTAAATTTAAAGGTGATATGAGTATTACCCAAATGAATTTAAATTTTTAATATTAAATTAATCAAATCACTTTCATTTAAATCATATTCTGTTGATTTATTCATATCTTTTACTCGATATGTTTTTTGTTTTATTTCTTCTTCTCCAATAATGACAACATAATCAGAATCATTGGATGATGCATATCTCATTTGGCTTCGAATGCTTTTTCCGTATGGAGCAATTATGGTATGAATATTATTGCTTCTCAATTTTTTTGATAATGGTACAGCAATATTCAAAGCATCTTCTCCCATATGACATATGACTACAGGTTTTTCATAAATTTCTGGTGGTTCAATATTGTTTGATTTCAAATTTAGTATTAGTCTTTCAATGCCACAACCAAAACCAATACCTGGAGTTGATTGTCCTCCTATTTGTTCGATTAATCCATCATATCTTCCTCCGCCAATAATAGTATTTTGGCTACCTTCAGTTTCTGGTTGGATTTCAAACACTGTTTTATTGTAATAGTCCAAGCCTCTTACAAGTTTACTATTTATTATGTAGGCCAATTGTAATGAGTCTAGATATCCAAGAAGTTTTTCATGATGATCTCTACATTCTTGACATAAAGAATCAATTGAATGGGGGGCATCTTCTAGAAATGGTTGGCATTGTTTTTGTTTACAATCTAATAACCTTAATGGGTTGTTTTCCATTCTGTTATTACAATCATTACATAATAACTCCAGATGGTTACTATAATATGTTTTTAGACTTAGGAGGTAATCTTTTCTACAACAAGATGCACCACCTATAGAATTAATAAACAGGGAAGTATTAGGAATTCCCAATACTTCTATAACATCAGTAGCAATTTGTATAACCTCACAATCAATTAACGGGCTATCGTCTCCAATAGCTTCAATTCCAAATTGATGATGTTCTCTATATCGTCCGGATTGAGGTCTTTCGTATCTAAATATGGAAGCATGGTAATAAAGCCGGACGGGTTGTTGTAAATTTTTCATTCCATTTTCAATATATGCTCGGCATGCTGGTGCTGTTCCTTCAGCACGTAGTGTTAATTCTTCGTTTCCTTTATCCTGAAATGTGTACGTTTCTTTTTGTACGATATCAGTTTGCGTTCCTACTCCTCGAATAAATAAGTCTTTAGACTCGAATTGGGGAGTATCTAAACGTTTATAACCGAACTTTTCGCAGACTTTAGCAGTAGCTTCATGAATAAATTTCCAATACTTTTGCTCATTTGGAAGAATATCTGCAGTACCTCGTGGCCTTTGTAACATGTATTTCCTTTCATATATCGTATACAAAGATATTATATTCTATGTCAAATAAAGTCTATATTTCGTAAAGTTGATATATCAAGTATACTTATCACCATTTCATTCATTCAATGATATAATTACTTAAGGTGGTTTTGTGAATTCTTTAATGGAAATAGCAAATACATATTTACCTAAAGAAGATATAGAAAAAATTTCTAAAGCTTTAGGTTTTGCTGAGTACGCCCATAAAGGTCAGTTACGTAAATCTGGCGACCCATTTATTGTTCATCCTGTAGAAACTGCTAGATACTTGGCTGATTTAAATTGCGATACTACTACACTTGTTGCAGCTTTACTTCATGATGTTATAGAAGATTGTGATGTTTCTTATACCCAATTAGAAAGAGAATTTGGTAGGCATGTAGCTGAATTAGTCGATGGTGTAACGAAATTAAATAGACTTGATATAAATATTGCAGCAAGTAGTGATGATAATTCTTCAAATGATCTCAGAATTAATAACGCTGCAAGTTTGAGAAAAATGCTTATAGCAATGTCTAAAGATTTACGGGTAATTCTTATTAAACTTTCAGATAGGTTACACAATATGTCTACTCTTTCTTCATTAGCAGAAGATAGACAAATTATGATTTCGCAAGAAACATTAGAAATATATGCTCCATTGGCACATAGATTAGGTATGTGGGATGTTAAATGGAGACTAGAAGATTTAGCATTTAGATATATTCAGCCTGATAGTTACAAGGAAATTGCATCTTTAATTTCTCGAAAACGTCTTGAGAGAGAGAAATATATTAATTTGGTTCAAGATATGCTAAACAGTTCTCTTAAGGAATCAAATATTGATGCTATAGTGATGGGAAGAGCAAAGCATTTATATAGTATCTATAAAAAGATTGAAGCTTATGAAGAGCAGGGAAAAGATTTTGATGATATTCATGATTTATTTGCATTGAGAGTTTTAGTTAACTCAAAAGTTGATTGTTATACAACATTATCCATAGTACATGAATTATGGCATCCATTGTCAGGGCAATTTGATGATTATATAGCAAATCCAAAAGAGAATATGTATCAATCTCTACACACAACAGTAATGGGTCTTAATGGAATGCCTTTAGAAGTACAAATACGAACACATGAAATGCATAGGTTAGCAGAGTTTGGTATTGCTTCTCATTGGACATATAAAGAGGGCAAGCAATCAAATGAAAAATATGAAACAAAAATAAATTGGTTGCGACAGTTAATTGATGTACAGAAAGGATCTAGTGGGCCAGAAGAATTTCTGGAAAACATTAAAACTGATATATTTCAAGATCAAGTATATGTTTATACACCAAAAGGGGATATTTTTGAACTACCTGTAG
Source organism: Dehalococcoidia bacterium (assembly GCA_022450525.1). Lineage (GTDB taxonomy): Bacteria > Chloroflexota > Dehalococcoidia > Lucifugimonadales > UBA6952 > UBA6952. The sequence goes on from JAKUQA010000008.1 coordinate 46,369, forward strand.
GTTCCACTCCTATAGATCTTGCCTATAGAATTCATACAGAAATTGGACATAGATGTATTGGGGCTAAAGTTAATGGGAAATTGGTTCCGCTAGATTATAAACTTACAAGTGGCGATTCAGCTGAAATTCTTACAAGTAAAGTTGCTCGTGGCCCAAGTCTAGATTGGTTAAATGTCCATGCAGGTTATATACAGACTGCAACAGCAAAAGAAAGAATTAAGTCTTGGTTTAGAAGACAAGAACGTAGCACTAGCCTGAATAAGGGTAGAGAAATGTTTCAGAAAGATTTAAAGAAATTTAACATTGAAGAGTCTGAGCAAGAAGTAGCTAAAACCTTGAAATTTTCAAGTGTGGAAGATTTTTTCGCTGCTCTTGGGTCAGGTTCAATTACAATTCAACAAGTATTGTCGAAATTAAATGATCCACTCCCTTTAAAAATTAACTCACTATCAAGTTCGGCAGTACGCGATTTAACTTCATCAGTTGAGGTTTTAGGGGTAGGGGATTTATTAACAAATTTAGCAAAATGTTGTTCTCCATTACCTGGAGATGATATAGTAGGTTACATTACTCGTGCAAAGGGGATTACTGTTCATCAGCTAGGATGTGAAAATATTCAAAAAGAGCAGGATCGCGAGAGGGTTGTAGAAGTAAATTGGGGTAAATCTAAGAGCTATTACCCAGTAAGAATATCGATACATTCTTGGGATAGAGTAGGGTTACTTCGAGATTTAACAGCTGCTGTTGCTTCTGAGAAAATCAACGTTAATGACGTTGTAAGTAAAAACCAAAACGATGGGACAGCATTTGTAAATTTGGATATATTTATTTCTAGTATAGAGCAATTGAGTAAAATATTTGCTAAGATAGAAGAAGTACAAGGAATTATTAGCGTAGAAAGAATTTAGTACATAAGCATGATATAATCATGTTTGATTTGAAAGGGACAAAATGCCAAGTGAAAAAACTTTAAGAAGTTCTATAAGAAAACAAGGATACAATAGGCTAGCAAAAGTATCTGCTAGAACAGCAGTTACAGCAGCAAAAAAAGCCATAGTTGCGCAAGATGATAATGCTGATGTTTTAGTATCAAAGGCATTATCTGTATTAGATCGTGCAGCAAAAAAAGGTGCTATTCATAAGAATAATGCATCAAGAAGAAAATCACGATTAGTGCAACAGTTAAATACTACTCGTAGTGAGTAGCTAATCTGAAGAAGGCAACTTTCTAGGTTGTTGAATTTCCATTGGCTCACCGTCGTACTGTAAGTCACAAACTCCAGCTTTAGTAACTAGTACAGTAACTGATCCATCTTTTGACTGAAATCTTTTGCCCAGACTTAATGCTTCTGTTCCATTTGAAGAAGCGCCATTATATCCATCTCCAGCATCTTTTATCTGTAGTGGTATTTGACCATCTGATAAGGTACCTGCACCACCCTTAGTAACAATTAACTCTGCACCACTTGGTGTTATATATCTTTTGCCCGCTTCAGCCATAAGTATAAAACCTGCCTTTACATAATTATTTTCGAAAAATATTAGGAATTGTATTAATATAAATTGGGTTTTATATTCAGTCAAGGGAGCTGTTGATATAATTAAACAAATTTCATTATTATTTTATGGAACTTTATGAAAACGCGTGAACAAATAGTTGTTGAACTTGCAAAATCGATAGGTTTTGATTTAGTAGGTATTTCAGATGCTAATGAATTAAATGATCATATAAAGAATTCATTGGCAGCATATGAATTAAACTACCTTGAAGGTATACCTTGGTTAAATAAGGAACGCCTCATTAAAGGTGGATCTCCTGACCAGTTACTACATAGCCCCAAATCAGTAATAGTGGTTGGGGTTAATTATAAAAAACATAAAGATGATTCTTATTCTACCAGTGACTCTAATGGCAGAATTGCTATGTATGCACAATGGGAAGATTATCATTTAGTCATTAAAAAAATGTTAAATGAATATAAGGAAAACCTTCAAAAAGAATTATCAATAAAAATAGATGGAAGAATATTTGTAGATGATGGTTCCTTACTAGAAAAAGGATTTGCTGAGAAAGCAGGTTTAGGTTGGTTTGGTAAACATACAAATTTAATTAATTCCGTATATGGATCATGGATTTTTCTTGGAGCTTTAATTACAGATATAGAACTTGTGCCAAATGAACCTGTCAAGAAAAATTGCGGTAAATGTGAATTATGTATTATTGAATGCCCCACAAATGCAATAGTATCGCCATATCAACTAGACGCAAATAAATGTATTTCTTTTTTGACTATTGAAAATAGAGGGGCTATACCATACGATTTGAGACCATTAATGGGTGATTGGATATTTGGATGTGACATATGCCAAGATATTTGTCCTGTTAATGATAAAATTGATATATCCCAAAACACCACTTTTATAGAAAAGACTACTAGTTATCTAGATTTAGTAGGAATTTTATATATGTCTCAAGAGGAATTTTCTACGCGTTTTAGCAAATCCCCCATTAAACGAACTAAACTACGAGGTTTACAACGAAATGCATGTGTAGCATTAGGTAACACGAAACAAAAAGAAGCAATACCAGCATTAATTGATACACTTAAGAATAATCAATCTGAATTGGTGCGAGGGCATTCAGCTTGGGCATTAGGTGAAATTGATACACCAGAATGTCAAAATGCATTAAAAATATCTCTAGAATATGAAAATGATCCGTTTGTCTTAGATGAAATTAATCGAGCTTTACCAGTAAAATAGAATTATTTGCGTATAAAATGGATATTAATTATTATATTCCATAGTAATTAGTTTCTTATGTGTATAAATAAAGGAAAGAATAATGCCAAGAAATTATTGGATGCTTTCTCTGTCAGAAGAAAATTTTGTAGTGACTAAAAAATTGGGTTACTCTGTGCAAGGTTTCCGGGTTCCACATCATAAAAAAATAAAAAGAATGTTGGTAGGCGATAGACTACTAATATATGTACAACAACTATCTTCATTTACTACTAGTTTGAATATCACATCTGAATATTTTGAAGATCATACAAAACAATGGACCTATATTCATGAAAAAGAAGACTTTTCTCTTAGAGTTAATATGGAGCCAGAATGTATATTAAATCAAGAAGAATTCATTGATGCAAAAATCCTTGCTCCTAGGATGCAATTTATAAAAAATTGGCGTCCTGAGGATTGGCATTTGGCATTTTTAGGAGATTTACATCTCATACCGAAAAATGACTTTAATCTTATTGAAGATGAAATGCAAAGATTGATTGATAAGCGTTCAAATAAATCATACAAGAATAATTGAGGTAATAATTGTTAGAAGGTTTAATCGGTCGCATATTTAAAGTGATTCAGTTACGTCCAATGACTTTTCGTGAAATAATTGACGAACCAAATTCAATTAAACAATCTCTATTAATTATTATATTAATTTCATCGGCAGAATCATTTGGTAGAATTATTGGAGATATGCATTCCTTCTCTGTAATTATTCCTGTAACAGCATCAATATTTATTCAATGGTTTTTAATAACTATTGGATATTATATTATTGGAAATTTTTTATATAGAAATCAGATAAAATTTATACCTTCATTATCAATAATCGGTTTTTGTCACGCTCCCTGGTTACTAACATTAACGTTTGCTTTGGTTGGGCTTTCATTTTCAGTATATCTCATCTTGGTGATGTCATTAATTTGGGTGTTATTGACCCTTATGATGTGTTGTAAAGTTTTAATTGGTGCATCTTTTATGTCATCATTTGGTGTCGCGTCAATATTAATTGTTTTTGGCTATGTGGTTAGATACTATGTTATCGCACCAATATACTAATTAGCTTTTTTGAATTTGTTGTCGAATAGTTGGTTTATATTATCATTAGTTGCGTTCATTACTGTTTCAAGAGAAATATTTTTGATTTGGGCAATTTTTTTAGCAATAAGTAAAATATCCTTTGGTTCAGTCCAAAGAGAACGATTTTTTTTCCATGGTTGTGGCGATGAATCTGTTTCTAAAACAATATGCTCTAGAGGTATCTTTTCAACAATTTCTTTTTGGTGTTTTTGCCTTAATAGTGGTTTGGCAAAAGATATTAAAAATCCATTTTCAATAGCTTTTTTAGCTGTTGTATAATCTGCTTGAAAGTAATGCATGATCCCGCCAACTGTATCTGCATGTTCATGATTAAGGATATCTAAAGTATTTTTATGATTACCAAAAGAATTAATTTCAGGAATTTGTGAGTGCCAAATGATAGGTAATTTTAATTTTTTTGCTAGGGTAATTTGGACCACAAATACTTCTTCTTGTTTTTTTCTTTCAGGAGCATTAGGCATATAGTCCATACCTGTTTCGCTCATTGTAATAACCTTATCACTTGATTGAGCTAATTGTTCCAATTTGTAGAAATCATTATCTTTTATATCATTTGTTACTCTATTGGGATGAATTCCTACTCCACAATAGATTTCATCATTACTATTAGCTAAATAGATGGTTTTTTCAGAATTCTTTATGTCAGTTCCTGCTGAAAATATATAAGATATGCCTGATTTTTTGGCTCTTGAAATTATTTCAGAGATTTCATTTTCATTAAAATTTGCGAGATGTGAATGGCAATCAATAAGCATAAATAAACTCCAATAATCACACTATATTAATATCGATAATCATTTAAGACAATTTTTGGTATTATTAAACAAAATATTTAAAAGAAATATAATTATGTTTTATATAAAGTTATTAATTAAATTATCCATTATTTTAGCTACAATTGGATTAGTTGCCTGCAATACTGAAAATGATGAAGTGTCAGTTGCTACTCCTACTTCTACACCTCTGGTCTCAATTCCAGTTATTATACCTACACCAACATTGGCTTTAGAAAAAGAACTTGAAAGAGTTCAAACTAAAAATGTTATTGCTCATATACCTCAGGGAACTCTTAGTTTAGCTTCACCTAAAAATCCAGAACATTTTGATGTACATGAGGATAATTCAGATTCATTACTATCTATGGGTCCTGGTATTTCTTATAGTAGATTATTTCGATTTAATGAATTTCAAATTACTTGTGATATTTGTATTGAATGGATTCAAGTCAGTGATATTGAATATCATATTAGATTACGTGAAGATGTATTTTGGCATGATAAAATACCAATTTCAGGTCGAAAATTGATAGCTAAGGATGTTGTTGAAAGCCTTAACAGAATAAAAAATAACGATTGGTCTAGTTCGAGTATATTAAATTCATTAGATATGGTTGAAGAAATAGAAGAATCAAAAGTCCGAATATTACTCAAGTATTCTGATGCAGATTTATTGATGCGATTAGCTCACGGGAATATTAAAATAATTCCATATGAACAACAGAGCCTTAAAGAAGGTCTGCGCTTTGGCCCTACAATAGGAACAGGTCCCTGGATATATAATGAGAATTCAGTTGATAGATTTGAATTTACAGCAGATCCCAATTATTTTGAAGAAGGTTTCCCTAAAGCTCAGGAATTTTTTATCACTCCAGTTAGTAATGAGAACACTAGAATTGCTTTAGTTCTTTCTGAAAAAGTAGATATTTCGATGATTGACTATTGGTCAACCAAGCAATTGTTAGACATAGAAGAGTTAGAGCTAGATGTAAATTATATGTATTCAAGTAATGACAAACCGGGAAATCATTTTTCTCATTGTTCTTTAAATATTTTGCCTTGTATAGATATAAATCCAAATTATAGTAAAGGTGTTTTGTTTGCAATGAATACTTCAGTTTATCCAATTGATGATGTACATTTCAGACGATATATATTTTCACATCTAGATCTAAATTCTTATGATTCATTAAGTATTGGATTACCTTTAGATTCGAAAAGTTGGGAACTTTCTACTAAGTCAGAAGACTCATATACGAATCTACCTGAACTTACTCAATCGAAAAATTATGATTTGATGAATTCATCTAATCTTGAGCGCCTAGATCATACCATTGATTTTTATGTCGGAGATTATGGTGATGAGTATATCGATTTGGGTGATAACTATTTCAAAATGCTTACCGACGCAGGTTTTAAGATTCAATATAACGTATTGAATCCAAAAGAATATTATCAGAAAGTTTGGATTGAAAAAAAATATGATATATCACTTGGCCCTAAAATACCGATTGATATCCCAAATTCATATTTATATGGATTGCTACATAGTAAGGGGCAATATTCTATTAACAATCATCAAATCGATTACCTAGATGAACTTATTGAATTACAAAACTCATCAAATATTAATAGAGAAAAACATATAATCGATATTCAAAAATATGTTCTCGAGCAAGCTTTGCTTTTCGAACCAATAACAGATCATGTAGGAATACTAATTAGTAATAAAATACAAAATTACAACCCTGGTGTAATTAATATACGTAATTCAGAGTCCTGGCACTGGTCAGAATTAGTGGTCAGCAATTAAGTATTTTTTCCCTTAGTATTTATGTATGTTAATTTTCTCCAAGCCCATTCAAATGGACCATATTGAAAATGGTCTAACCAGTATTTTGACCAGTAAATTTGAAGTGCCCAAATTACTATTACATATAGTATTAACTCTGATCGACTAAGAATTAAATTAGAAAATATGATTGTAAAAATTACTGTACTTATTAAGGTTTGGGTTAAATAATTTGTAAGTGCCATTTTCCCAACTGACCTCATTCTCGTAAGGAATTGAACAGGTAATTTTGTATTTAATATTGTGAGAAGTCCCACGTACCCAAGTACTAAAGGTAAATTGGCAATTCTATGAGGATTAGAGTGAATAAGAGCAATACTTGGACTATAATCTTTTGTAATTCCCCAGATCAGTGAATACGTTGCTAATGGAATACCGATTGTAAATCCAGCAATTGCCATTTTTGTATAAAAAGAGTTGCTATAGCTTCCTTGAAGGATATTTGAACGATATAGGAAAACTCCTATTAACATCATTCCTAAAGCTCTTCCAAAAGCATCAATCAAAATATAAATATCAAACAATTCCCCAGTCGTTGTCTTATCGGCAAACCAAAATTCACCTAATCCAATTTTGGAAGCTTCAGATTGAGATGATAAGACAAAATCTTTTACCCAACCGGTCATAATTAAGTTACCTTGGGTATCAAAAATTGGTTGAAATATAATTGCAAATATTACTGGAAGGTTAATAAAGAACACCCCAAGTATTAAATTGAAATATCTATTCATTCGATATAATAAAATAATAATTGGAGCACAAATTGCATAGAGTATTAAAACATCACCAAACCAAATAGATGCGTGTATAGAACCAATTATTAATAAAATGAGATTTCTCCAAATACTGAGTAAATGAGGATGACTACTATTACGACGTTTTAGAGATTCTATAAATAATACAATACTTGCACCAAATAGCAGGGAAAATAACCCCATCATTTTTTCAGCAATAAATATTTGGCTTAGAGTAACAAAAATCCAATCAAGAATATTATCTGTTCCTGCAGAGGAAGGGTTATAATAAGCAGATTTAGGTAGTACAAATGTTATTGCATTCATGATCAGAATGCCTAACACAGCGACTCCTCGTATAAAGTCGAGATTCGTTATCCTATTAATATTGTTATTTTTCTCCATTAGCGGTATTTGTTACGAGGCGTAAATGTGGATTTTTCAGGAGATCTTGGTTCACTTACCCAAAGATCTCTATTAGGATGCATGCCAGCTCCATATTTAGCCGAAACAGATGAAAATCTCATACGGTTAAGTAGTCTTGTATTAGCATCTCCAATGGATGGATGTGTTCCTCCATTAGATTCTACTATTTTTTCCCAAGCACTCTTCCTCTGTTGCATAATTTTTGGATCAGATAATTCTAAACAGTTGATTTGATTATTATTAAGATCTACAACTATATTATCTCCATCTTCTATAAGTGCTATTGGACCTCCTATTGCTGCTTCAGGCCCGACATGACCTATAACGAGACCAACAGAACCACCTGAAAATCTTGCATCAGTCATTAACGCAACAACTATGTTTTTTTGTCTACATAAAGTTGTAATTCGAGAGGTTGAATCCAACATTTCTGGCATTCCAGGAGCACCACTGGGACCTTCATATCTGACGATTACCATATCACGATCTTCAAATATTTCTGGGCGATTCTCTAAGGCATCTAATAATTGTCTTTCGCCATCGAATACTCTTGCTTTACCATTAAATATGTTATTTTCCAGACCCCCTTCAACACCTGCAAGTTTCAAAATTGCAGTAAAATCAGTTGAAACATTACCTCCAAGAATTCTTAAACCCCCAGTTTCTTTGTATGGAGTTTCTACGGGATATATAACTTTTCCATCCGGTGCAGGAGGGTTTAATCTTTTCACTTGCTCAGTAAGTGTTTCACCAGTACAAGTTAAAGTTTCCCCATTTAATAATCCAACCTCTAGTAATTCTTTTACAATAACTTGCACGCCACCCTTTTCGTCTATGTCCACCATAGAATATTGCCCAAAAGGCCTAGCATCAATGAGAACAGGAACAACATACTGTGAGAGAGTGTTGAACTCTTCTTCTGACATAATTTGTTCAAAAAAATTATTGTATCCTGCTGCTCTGGCAATTTCTGGAGCATGCAGCAAAACGTTTGTTGATCCACCTACTGCCATAGATACAATCATTGCATTTCTAATGGAGTCTCTGGTAACAATATCGCGTGGTGTAATTTGGTTAGCAATTAAATTACGTAAATAACCCACGAGTTCTTCTGGGAATTCTTTCATTCTTCTTGAATCTTGAGATGCAGGAGAAACCATATGTAATGGCTCCATACCTACTACGCCAAGAAAAGTTTGCATAGTATTATAGGTAAACATCCCGCCACAACTTCCATAACCTGGGCATGCTTCCGAAGCTATTCGTTTTTTGAATGCCTCATTCTCGTCTCCTGCTACTTGGAACCCTGAAATAATGTCAATTTTTTCATTAGTTATAGAATCTATTCCAGGTCGTATTGTCCCGTCAGACATCATTATCGATGGTCTATTATGCTCGAGAATTCCTGCTAGAGTTCCAACGGGAGGTTTGTCGCATGCAACAACTGCAATAACTCCTTCTAATCCTGTGGCACTTAAGTGTTCACATATGGAGTCGTGTGTTACTTCTCGTCCAATGAGAGAATATCTCATTTCTCTAGTCCCGTTTCTCATACCATCAGAAGTTGCAATAGTATATTCAGGTTGCACTAATCGCATTTTAATTTTATTGTCATCAAGCCCAATATTTTTCAAAAGTGTAGAATGAATTTTTTCAACTTTTTGTTGCACTCCCAGATAACACTGAGAGTCTCCTTTGTTTCCTATCACTCCCACAGAAGGCTCGTGGATTAATTCCATTTCTGTGCCAAGTTCTCTTGCTATACCGTAAGTTTGTGCATTTCTTCCCGGATTATTGTCAATTAGTACTCTTTTATTCGCCATCAAACACCTTCTTATTCAACATTTCTAGTTCGGTAATTATATCCATTTTTTATTGTCGATCGCAATATATTGACTGTTGTATGTTTTTGAACATAGATTAAAATTTAAAATAATTGGAACTACGTAGTAATTTCAATTATAATTTCATGTACTGTTTAATTTAAAATATATAGATCAATGGAGAGTATCGTGATTAAAGATACTAATTGTAGCGATGTTATATTAGATAAAGAAGGGCAAACAATTAATCTTGCTGGATGGGTGCATAAAAGACGCGATCACGGAGGGTTAGTATTTATAGATTTACGAGATAACTCTGGTATAGTTCAGGTAGTTTTTGACCAAGGAATATCAGAGAAAAGTTATTTAGATGCCCAAACTTTACGACCGGAATGGGTTGTATCTATAAAAGGTAAAGTTATGCCTAGGCCTGCTGGTACAGAGAATACTAGAATTCCTAGTGGTATGTGTGAAGTTCATTGTTCCGAGTTGGAAGTTTTAAATGAGTCAAAGACACCACCGTTTGAAATCTCTGATGATAGTGATAATACAGATGAACAGATTCGTCTTCGCTATCGTTATTTAGATTTAAGAAAGTCTGCTATGCATCAGAATATAATTCTTCGTCATAACGTAGTGAAGCATATAAGAGAATTTTTAAGTCAAAAAGGTTTTATGGAGATTGAAACTCCTATTTTAATTAAGAGCACACCAGAGGGAGCAAGAGATTTTGTCGTTCCTAGTCGTATGAACCCAGGTACTTTTTATGCACTTCCTCAATCTCCTCAACAATTGAAACAATTACTTATGGTTTCGGGTTTTGAAAAATATTTTCAAATAGCACGATGCTTTAGAGATGAAGATTTGCGAGGAGATCGGCAGTTAGAACATACTCAATTAGATATTGAAATGAGTTTTGTAAATGAAGATGATGTTATGACTTTGATTAAAGATCTTTATACAGAAATCATCGAAAATGTGGTTGATAATAGGACTATTGTTGGTTCATTTCCAAAATTGAGCTACGACGATGTCATGGATAAATATGGCACAGATAAACCCGATTTAAGATTTGGACTTGAGTTGATTAATCTTACTGAAATTGCGAAAACTTCATCTGCACATGTGCTTACTAATCCCATAAATGAAGGTGGTATAGCAAAAGCATTGATGATCCCTGGTTTGAATAAATATTCGCGTAGGCAATTAGATGATCTTGTTGCGTTTGTCAAAACACGTGGCGGTAAAGGTTTGATGTATATAGGAATTTCAGAGGAACTTAGTACTATCGACAATTTAACTATAGAAGATATACGATCATCAGTTTCAAAAATATTAACTATAGATGAAATTAAGTCAATAATTGATTTTACTAATGCTAGTCCGGGCAGTCTTATATTAATAATGGCTGATTCTAGCAAGGTAGTTAATACTTGTATGTCACAATTACGAAATGAGATTGCTGAAAGAGAAGAACTATTTGACAAGTCTGAGATGGCTTTTGCGTTTATTACAAACTTTCCAGTTTTTGAATGGGATGATGATATGAATAATTGGCAACCATCCCATCACTTGTTTACTTCTCCACTAGAGAAAGACTGGGATTTATTAGATACTTCTCCAGGTGACATGAGAGCTCGCCACTATGATTTAGTATGTAATGGAATGGAGTTAGCTAGTGGTAGTATTCGGATTCATTCTCGGGAAAAACTTGAAAAGATATTAGACTTTTTAGGTTATGATGATGAAAGTAAAATTGAAAGATTTGGTCAACTTTTAGAGGCTCTTGAATATGGTGCACCTCCACATGGAGGAATCGCTCCTGGAATAGATCGCTTAATCACCTTATTAACAGACAATGCGGAATCAATTAGGGATGTAATAGCATTTCCAAAAACTCAAAGCGGTAGTGATCCATTATTTGGTACACCTTCATTAATTCCTAAAGAGCAATTAGAAGAGTTACATATAATGATATCTGAGATTGATTAACTATTAAAAACTTTTGATTATAATGGTATACTTATGTTTCGGTGATATATCATGGACTGTTTATAGTAATAACTTATTTATGTGGGGATTATTTTGAAAGTAACCAGAAATGAATTACCTGAAAGGGAAATTGAACTTACAGTTGAACTAATTGATGATGATCTTGATCCATTTATGGATCGAGCTTATCAAAAAGTAGGGCAGCAAGCAAAAATCGATGGTTTTAGAAAAGGCAAAGTACCTAAATCAATTCTGAATTCATATTTTGGTGTTGAATATATCAAAAATGAAGCCTTTAACATAGGTATGCCTTCAATAGTACAGAATGCAATTGTAGATAATGCTGATGAAAGTGTTGGCAGACCCTTAGTAAATATAGTATCGGAAGACCCTCTAACATTAAAAATTAATATTGGCTTAGAGCCAAAAGTAACTTTAGATGCTTATAGAGAGATTCGCGTTCCAAAAGAACCTGTTACAATCCCAGAAGAGCAAATTGAAGCAGTAATAACAGATTTACGTTGGGCAAATTCTAATTGGGTGCCAATGGAACGACCTGTGGCAAACGATGATCAAATTACTATAGATCTCATAGCTAAAGTTGAAGATAAAGAAGTAGCTAATCAAACAGATGTAGTGTACTTGGTTACAGAACATAACAATCGTCCAGTAGAAGGTTTCCATGCATACCTTTTAGATATGGTGTTGAATGATACCAAAACTTTTACAATACCTTTTCCGGAAGAATATGAAGACAAAGAAGTTGCTGGAAAAGAATGTGAATTTACTGTTACTTTAAAAGATGTAAAGGCTAAAGATTTAGCAGAATTAGACGATGAGTTTGCTAAAGGTATTGGGGATGGATTTGAAACTGTTGCAGAATTACGAGAACAAATCAAAAATAATTTGTTTGAAAATGCCAATACAACAGCCCAAAGAGAGTATGAAAATAAAATATTGGAAGAGCTTAAAAATAGGTCAACATTAGAAGCTTCTCAAATACTTATAGATCAAGAAACACAAGCAATTATTGATAATCAAGCAGAGACATTAAAACAAAACAAAGTAAACCTAGAACAATATTTATCGATTATTGGAAAACAACCTGAAGAATTTCAAGAAGAAGCAAGACAATCTGCAACTGATCGTCTTACAACAACCTATGCTTTAGAAACTCTTGCGGAATTGGAAGGTATTACAATAACAGATGAAGATTTGGAAAAAGAAATTTCTGATGCTATAGAGGCATCAGAAGACAGAAAAGAAGAAATAGAAAAAACGTTTTCTACAGAAGATTCCAGAAGTAATTTAAGAAATATGCTATCAAGAAGAAAAACATTGGAAAGACTCATTGAAATTGCTGAAGGTGAAAATACTTCTTCTAAAAAAGGGACAAAAACAGTTAAACCTAAAACTACCAAACCCAAAACTACAAAAGCTAAAGCAACAAAAGCTAAGCCAAAATCATCTAAATAAGGAGAACTATATGTTATATGACATTAATGGAACAAATGAGAATACAGATAATAAAAATGTAATTCCAATGGTAATTGAAACTTCTGCGAGAGGTGAGAGAGCATTTGATATATATTCATTATTATTGAGAGAAAGAATTGTTTTTCTTGGTACACAAATAAATGATCAAGTAGCAAATCTAATCGTTGCTCAATTACTTTATCTCGAGAGAGAAGATCCAGATAAGGATATTAATTTATACATTAATAGTCCTGGTGGTGTAATTAGTTCAGGATTAGCTATTTATGATACTATGAATTTGATTAAACCTGATGTATCTACTATCTGTGTCGGAATGGCTGCAAGTATGGGGACCGTTTTATTGTGTTCAGGAGCAGCAGGTAAAAGATTTGCCCTCCCTAACTCAACAATACATATGCATCAAGCTCTTGGTGGTGCACAAGGCCAAGCATCCGATATAGAAATAGCTGCTCGAGAAATTCTTAGAGTACAAGAAATCATTCGTGGAATTATCCATGAAAGAACAGGCCAAGATTATGAAAAAATTAAGCAAGATACAGATCGTGATTATTATCTCAATGCAGAACAAGCAAAGGAATATGGGTTAGTTGATGAAGTTTTGGCTAATCTATCTGACAAAGAGTAATTTAGAGGTAATGTATGGAATGTTCCTTTTGTGGTCGAAAGTCTGAAGATGCAAAAAATTTAGTAAAGGGTTTAGATAATTCATTGATATGTGACGAATGTGTTTTACTTTCGCATGAAATGTTGTTTCCTCAAGATCAAGATTCAATAGAGATCACCAACACAGAAAATAGCTTTAATATTATACCTCCAAAAGAAATGCATCATCTTTTAGATGAATATGTTATTGGTCAAGAAAGAGCTAAAAAGATTATAAGTGTTGCTGTTTATAACCACTATAAGCGTATACGAGAAAATCAAGAAGGTAATAATTTAAAGATTCAAAAAAATAATATTCTTTTGTTTGGGCCAACAGGTTCCGGTAAAACATTGATTGCACAAACTCTCGCAAATTTAGTAGATGTCCCATTTTGTATTTGTGATGCTACTTCATTAACTGAAGCTGGATATGTTGGAGAAGATGTGGAAAATATTCTATTACGACTGTTACAAAATGCAAATTTTGATATAGGGAAAGCTGAGTCTGGTATAATTTATATCGATGAGATAGATAAAATTACTAGAAAAGATTCTAACCCATCAATTACAAGAGACGTTTCTGGAGAAGGTGTACAGCAAGCACTACTAAAAATTATGGAAGGTACTATTGCAAATGTTCCACCACAAGGTGGTAGAAAACATCCTCAGCAAGAGTTTATCCAAATGAATACTGAAGGAATATTATTCATTTGTGGTGGTAGTTTTGAAGGTTTAACTGATATTGTAAATGCAAGGCAGCAAAATCGTAGAAATTCCTTAGGATTTAGAAGAGAGCGATCTATAAATGAAGAATTACAAAACGTTACATCTGATGATTTAGTTTCATATGGATTCATCCCAGAATTTGTTGGAAGACTTCCTGTTGCTGTAGGACTTAATGTTTTATCTGAAAAAGATTTAGTAAGAATATTAACAGAACCTAAAAACTCCCTTATTGAACAATATAAATATCTTTTTGCATTAGAGGATATATCACTCGAATTTCGAGGTAAGTTTTTCGATACTGTTGCTGCAGAAGCTATCAAATCGAAATTAGGAGCTCGTGCTCTAAAATCAATTTTGGAAGATACACTTTTGGACCTAATGTATCATATACCATCCTTAAATAATGTGAAAAAATGTTTAGTTTATTCAGGTGCAGTTACGGGAAAATCGAATGGTATAGTTTTGCTTGACGAAAATGAATTAGCAATTAAGACAGATATACCAATTCTGGGACGTAATGTTGCTTAATTTGAGTTTATAGATTTTTCAATCTTTTCGTTTAAACAAATATAATTAAAATTTTCTTTCCTCTCTAATATGATTTCTTCACTAACTAATGATTTTAATGTTTCCACCAGTAAATGAGGCTCTCTTTTCAATATATCAGTTCTAATTTGATGGAATAACTCGGATGACTGTATATTACTTTGCTTGTCTAATTTTAACCATAATTTATTATAAAATTCATTGTTATTGATAGGGAAAGTGCAATAACTAATAATAGGGCCTTGATCTCGATTTGTTGTGGCAATTTGAATTTGTGCTCCTGCATATGAATATTCATTATTTATAAGATTTTCGATAATCTTTTGCCAAGTTCCTTGAGGGCCATTTGGTGGAGCAGGGTGTAGATTGAGCATAAAAAATTCATTGCATAATTTATTATCGGTAAATAGCATATATCCGGCCATAACTATAAGATCAATATTATAATGACTAATAGTCGTTAGTATTTTATCATCATAAATACTGCGAATATCATCAAAATTTTTTGCACTGTTTTTTGATTTAAATTTGTTAGAAGATATATTAATAAGCGGTATCTCTAGAGACTGTACAAATTTACAAAATTTTTCGACACCTTTACCTTCATCTGGATCTTTGTTGGTGAACACGAATTCTATTGATGCCTCAAGATTGTTATCTGATATTTCTTGATTAACTTTAGATAGAAGTTGCATAGACCCTATCCCATTTCCTGAAGAAAACCATCCAATTCTTAGCATGTTATTTTAGGTTTTTCTTTCTAGATATTCTCCAGTTCTGGTATCAACACGGATGATATCTCCTATATTGATAAAGAAGG
>JAKUQA010000009.1 GCA_022450525.1 Dehalococcoidia bacterium
CAATTAGAAGAATTGCAGCCCCAATTGGTGGTGCCTTAGATATTAGCCCGATTATTGCGTTATTATTGATTCAATTTATTGAAAGACTAATAATACGTCTTCTTTTTGCAGTTAGTTAGAATAATGAATCAAGGAGGATAGTGTGGAAATTTCATGTTTAAAATCAGAAGTTAGTTCTGTAGAAACCGAAGCATTGGTAATAAATTTATTTGAAGATGTGAAAGTTCCTGGTGGAGCAACCGGAGCAATAGATACTGTTACAGGGGGCAAAATTTCCAGATTAATAAATTCTGGTGAAATATCTGGAAAGAAGAATGAAATTACAATTATTCATACTTTTGGTGAATTTAAATTCGAAAGAATAATTATTTGTGGATTAGGGAAACAAGACAAATTTAATTATGATACTGTTCGTCAAATTATGGCAATTACTATGAGGCAATTACGAAAAATTAAGGTGAGCCGTGTAGCTACAATCTGTCATGGATCAGGTATAGCAGGATTAGATCCTAAATTATGTGCTGTAGCAATTACTGAAGGAGCTCTTTTAGGTACTTATCAATTTTCTAAATACAAATCTAAATCAACTACTGAAACAATTGAGAGTTTGCAAGTGATTGAAAATGATGATCAAAAAATTCAACCTATCAAAGATGGTATTAACGATGGGCTAATTTTGGCAGATTCGACTATTATTGCTAGAGATTTGGGAAATGAGCCAGGTAATATTTTACCACCAAGAGAACTTGCTGATAGAACTAAGGGGTTTTCAAGTTCGATTGGATTAGATTGTACTATTCTTGATAAATCGCAAATCCAGCAATTAGGTATGGGGGGAATATTAGGAGTATCTGCTGGAAGCCACGAAGAACCAAGATTGATTGTGATGGAACATCTAGGTAATCCTAATTCGACACAAAAAATTTCACTTTGCGGAAAAGGGATAACTTTTGACACTGGAGGTATTTCTTTAAAACCACCATTAAATATGGGTGCAATGAAAGGTGATATGGCAGGAGCTGCAGCAGTAATAGGAGCTATGATTGCTATTAAAAAATTAAATCTACCAATAAATGTTTTGGGAGTAGTCGCCTCTGCTGAAAATATGCCAGGTGGTGGTGCAATGCGCCCCGGAGATATTATTACTATGATGAATGGGAAGCATGTTGAAGTTGATAATACAGATGCAGAAGGAAGGTTAGTTTTAGGAGATGCTATTGAGTATTCTAAACAACAAGGATGCACATCCATTATTGATGTTGCTACATTAACTGGAGCAGCTATTGTTGCTTTAGGTAATGATTCTGCTGCTGTTATGGGGAATAATCAAGAACTTATTGATCAACTTATATCGACGTCTAAGATTACTGGTGAACAATATTGGCAACTTCCGATATTTGATAATTATAGAACTCAACTAGATAGTATATATGCAGATATGAAAAATACCGGTGGCCAACCGGCAGGGAGTATTACTGCAGGAAAGTTTATTCAAGAATTTGTGGGAGACACACCATGGATTCATTTGGATATAGCAGGTATGGCAAGATTAGCATCAACAAAAGACTATAAAGTCGCAGGACATACAGGTTTTGGAGTTAGATCTTTGGTTAGTTTAATAGCCTCACTTTCTAAGTAGTATAGGTGTTTAATTGAAGATATATATTGAAACACATGGATGTAAATTAAACCAAGCAGATACGCAAAATATTTCCAATAGTTTTTTGCGGAAAGGTTTTCAATTAACTGATGATATTGCTGATGCAGATGCATGTATTATTAATACGTGTACTGTTACTCATATTGCAGATAGAAAAGCACGAAATGCTTTAAGAAAAGCAAAGAATAATAATCCTAGTTGTCTAATTGTAGCGACTGGATGTTATGCTGAGTGGGCCCATGAAAAACTAAATAATATGCCAGAAATAGACTTGGTCTTGGGTAATTCTTCAAAAAGTAATTTAGTAGAAAATGTTATTAATATTCTAGGTGACAAGCATAATGAAATGGATACCTCCCCTTTAACCATGATTGATAAAATGCAAAGGACAAGGGCAATGGTAAAAATTCAAGAGGGATGTGATCAGATTTGCGCTTATTGTATTGTTCCTAGAGTTCGTGGAAGAGAAAGAAGTGTTGGTTTAGTAGATCTTATAAATAAAATAAATCAACTTTATTTAGAAGGTTATAAGGAAATAGTTCTAACTGGAACTCAATTAGGCACTTATGGTTTTGAGTTTAGTAATGTTGACCTTCCTATATTAATTGAGTCGATTTTGAGAGAAACTTCAATAGATAGAATTCGTTTATCATCAGTTCAGCCACAAGAGTTTTCTGTGGATTTACTAAGTTTGTGGGAAAATGAACGACTATGTCCGCATTTTCATATTCCTCTACAAAGTGGAGATGATTATATATTAAAAAAAATGAGACGACGTTATAACTCTGAACAATTTTTAAAATCATTACAATTTGTAAGAGATTCTTTACCAAATGCATCAATAACTACTGATGTTATTGTTGGCTTTCCTGAAGAAAGTGAAGAAATGTTCAGTAATACTATTGAAACTTGCAACGATGCTATGTTTTCTAAAATTCACATTTTCCCTTATTCCAAAAGACCAGGGACATCAGCATATTATTCAGATAACTTTGTTGATAATAGCGTTATAAAAGATCGGTCTAAACGTCTAGAATTTGTTTCAACTCATTATCAAAAACAATACCTAAATAATATGATAGGTTCTTCACTTAAAGTTTTATGGGAAAATACCAAAACTTTGAATTCAGAGTTGTATTGGACAGGTCTATCTGACACCTATGCTAGAGTTTATAGTAAATCTCAAGATGTACTCCAAAATACTATTACAAACATCAATATTGATAGAGTGGAATCAGATTATCTTATTGGGATTATTTAGTTATTAGTCCCAAAATGTATAGGCCTAAATAAAGTAGACCCTTTTCTTGTTTCAATATATCCAGATTTTGGATCAACACCGTGAGAAAAAACAATTAACCAACCTTCTTCTTCAGCTTTAGTTATTAATGATTCTTTCCCATACAAAGTTTCTTCAGGGAATCGGTCAACTGAAGAAATTAATCCTTGATCAAGATGCATATGAGTTGGAATTAAATCCCCAAGATATGCAATTTTTTCACCGCCGTAGTTGATCAATACTACTTGATGTCCACTACTGTGTCCTCCTGTAACCTTGACTGATATACCAGGAACCACATTTTGATCACCATCTAGAAATTCGAGCTGATTTCTTTCTTCTAAAGGCAGGAAATCATCTTGATGGTAATAATGTTTAGTCCGCTCGTTAGGAGAAATTGCTTCTTCCCAAGCATTTCTTTGAACATAGTATTTTGCATATGGAAAAGTAGGTACTGCCTCGCCAGATCTGTCAATTCGAGTACTACCACCACAATGGTCAAATTGTAAACTAGTTAATATAACTGTTGATACATCCTTAGGATTTATTCCACGAGATTTTAGTTCTCTATTCAAACGACTGGCACCAAGACCGTAACTACTTTTTACAGGTTCAGGTTCTTTTGTACCTATCCCAGTATCGATAAGAATACATTCTTTTCCATTTTGTATAAGAACACAGTTTAAACCTAGACTTATTCGGTTCTTACGATCGACTGCGGTCATTTGATCCCATCTAGCTTTTGGGAGTTGTCCAAATATAACTCCACCATCTTCCTTATAAGTGCCATCACTGATAATTGAAACTTGAGTAACACAAGACCTCATTACAATCTCCTTTCCTAGTCTAGGTAGTTGTGAAAATTCTTAACACAAAAACCTGGATGTTTAGCAAGCTACAAACCATTAAAACTTGCTAGAAAAACCTTTCATTTGCATGGTAAAATCTGCAAACAAAATGTAATTCCTGAGAGATTATCATGCTAAAAAATATTGATCAAGTTAATAGATACAGTTTTGGTAAAGTTTCGATTTTGGTTTGATCAAACAGAGATAATTTGTTAGTTTTGTTGTTTTTTCTTTACCTTGAATAGGATAAAATTATACCTTCAATTTAGCAAATATATAGAATGACAAAGGGAATAAAATGGAAATAAATTTACCTCGTGAGAGATACATAAACTCAGATAATCTAAATATACATATTGTTGAATGGGGAGATCCAGAGAATCAGCCATTGATATTACTACATCATGTTAGTAGTCAAGCTAGAACATGGGATAATTTTGCTTCAGCTGTAAGTGATAATTTTTATGTAATAGCGATAGATATGAGAGGTCATGGGGATAGTGATTGGGCTAATGAAGGTGAGTATACTACAGAGCATTATGCTTATGATGTAGAACAGATAGCAAAAAATATGGGATTAACAAATATAATAGTTGTAGGAGGTTCTCTTGGAGGAAGAGTAGGGTTAGTTTTTGCTGCCAAAAACCCTACTTTAGTTCATTCAGTAATAATGGAAGACGTAGGAGCTGTAAGACCTGCTACTATTGCGCAAGGTTTTGCTGATCGGATAGCCTCTGGGGATCCTGAATTTTCTGATTTAGAAGAGTGTGCAAATGCTCTAAAGGGTAACAATATCTTATCTCCATATTCTGTATTTCAACATCAAGCAAAATATCTAACCAAACTTACTGACCAAGGAAAATATATATATAAAAGAGATCCTAATATACAAAAAGATTTCATACCTTTGGACCTTTGGGAATATGTAAAAATATTACAAGCTCCCTTATTGTTAATGATCGGTGATCAAAGTACTATTGTTGGAGAAGATCAGCAAAATATATTTAAAGAATTGCTCCCTGATATTGTTATAAGAGTAGTGAAAAATGCAGGTCATATTATTGTTCACGATAATTTTGACGCTTTTACAAAAGAGGTAGTAGAATTTATAAAAAGCGTTTAAAAAGTTGGTACTGGTTATGGAGATAGTTTTTAGTATGTTTAGGATTATTATTATCTACTGGGTTCTTGGAAAGATATTTCAGTTCTTTTTTGGAAGAATGGGTAGAACTGGTTACGGGAACAACTACTCTAGGTCAAGAACAGGATTTGGATTTACTAAAGAAGACCCGTATAAAGTATTAAATGTTTCTCCATTTTCAAATGATTCAGAAATTGAATCTGCTTATAAAAAACTTGTAGTACAGTTTCACCCTGATAAGACTCTAAATATGGGACCGGATTTGAGAAAACTTTCTGAAGATAAAATGAAGGAAATTAATGCAGCTTACGACGATATAAAAAAACAAAGGAAGAGGTACAATGCCAAATTCTAATCATGTTGAATTAACAGTTGAAGACCTTAAGATCTTTTCAAAATTAACCGGTATTACAATTGCAGATGATAGAATCGAAAATACTATTAAAGATGTAAATAGGATAAATCAGAGTTTTGCAGAAGTCGACATTTCCGTTTTGGGGAATACTGATCCCGCATTTACTCTAAAGTTGTAATACATTAGGGTTAAAATTAATGATTGAGATTGAAAATTGTTACCATTATCAGACCCAGATTTAATAGTTCGAAAAACAGCTTATGTTAACATAACATTAATATCGATTTGTTCAGTTGTTTTCTTATATGAATTGTTAATTGGCACAATGGGTAAATATGTTCTGTTTTATCAATATGGGTTGTTGCCTTCTGAAATTATATCAGGGAATAGCTTACAGATATTAGATACAGGTGTATCATCATATCCAATACAGACACCTTTCACAGATTTAATAACATTTATTACTTCTATGTTCCTTCATGGTGATCTAATTCATTTTGCTTCTAATATGATTTATCTTTGGGTGTTTGGAGATAACATTGAAGATAGATTTGGACATATAGGTTATGCATTTTTTTATTTTGCTGCAGGAGTATTTGCTTCATTTTGTCATTTACTAACAGATGTTGGATCACAAA
The DNA here is from genome assembly GCA_022450525.1 of Dehalococcoidia bacterium. Lineage (GTDB taxonomy): Bacteria > Chloroflexota > Dehalococcoidia > Lucifugimonadales > UBA6952 > UBA6952. The sequence goes on from JAKUQA010000009.1 coordinate 5,922, forward strand.
CACCAACTGTTGGTGCAAGTGGGGCAATTGCTGGCGTTCTAGGTGCATATTTTATATTCTATCCAAATAGTAGAATTAATACACTAGTTTTTACATTTTTTATAACTGTAGTACAAATTAAAGCTTTATGGCTACTGGGCTTTTGGATGATTTTACAATTTTTCCAAACTGCTATTGGAAGTTCAGGTGTTGCATATTGGGCCCATATAGGAGGATTTATATTTGGAGTGACAATAGCTTATTTATTGAAGAACTTTAAAATAAAGCCTAGATCAAAATTCTTAAAGTTATAAAGGAGAATTTAATGAACGATACAGAAAAAAGATTAAAATTTAGAGAAATAATGAAACGAGAGCAAGTTACGCGACCTGCTTCAATTCATGATGCAATTTCAGCTAATATAGCAGATCATTATCAATTTGAATTGGGTATGTTCGCTGGATCGATTGCATCTGCAACAGTATTAGGTGCCCCAGATTATATTTTGTTAACTATGAATGAATTTGCAGACCAAATTCGAAAAATTACTAGATATTCCAAATTAGCAGTTCTTGCTGATGCAGATCATGGATATGGAAATGCAATGAACATTTCTCGAACAACTGAAGAGCTTGAAAATGCCGGTATTTCTGCATTTACCATAGAAGACACTCAGTTACCTTTACCATTTGATGCAGTAAATCAGAATAAACTGATAGATTCCAATGAAATGGTTGGGAAATTAAATGCAGCTTTAAAGACGAGACAAGATAAATCTATGTCAATTATTGCAAGAACTAGCGCAATAAATCTTGTAGGTATCGATGAAGCTATTGCAAGAGTAAAGAAATATTCAGAATTAGATATAGATGGAATATTTCTGACAGGGGTTAATTCCGAGGAGACTTTAGTAGAAATCTCCTCTGTCACAGATCATCCTTTAATATTGGGTAGTGCACCTTCGTTTGAAAAACTTTCAGAAGAAGATTTAGCTAAGAAATATAATGTCAAAATTATTTTAGCAGGGCATGCTCACTTTTATGCCACTATGAAATCTCTATATGAAAGCTACGGCAAGCAAGCTAATGGTAAATATTCAGAGATTGAAGTTTTAGATCAGAGTAAAGTTGATTTATTCATAAGAAAACAGTATTACGATAATATTACCAAAGAACTTATGTGATATGTACATTGATATGCATTGAAACTATTTTATATTGTTGACATATCTATTATTAAAAATTACGCTTAAAGATAGTTTTTTAAATCAAAATCTTTCTTTCTTAAGGATTTATAAAATATGCGTGGATACATAATCAAAAGATTACTACTAGGGATACCAACAATATTAGGTGCAATGCTATTGATATTTACTATCATGCGTGTAATTCCAGGTGATGTAGCCGTTCTTATTGCTGTTGGTGGTAGTGAAGGTGAAGAAGTTGTTGCAGAAGAAAAAGTAGAAAAAATACGAGTTCAATTAGGTCTTGATCGCCCTGTTTACGAACAGTTTGGTGAGTGGGTATGGCAGGTTGTAACCTGGGATTTAGGTGATAGTTTTATTCTTCGCCAGCCTGTTACAGAAATGTTGGCACGAAAGCTGCCCATGACATTGCAATTAGGCCTTATGGCTTTGTTACTTTCATGGATTATAGCTATTCCTATCGGTATTTTAAGTGCTGTGAAACAAGATACACCATTAGATTATATTCCGAGATTTATAAGTATTATTGGTTTAGCTATTCCTAATTTTTGGTTGGGTATTTTAATTTTAACATTTGCCGCAGCTTGGTTTAATTGGTTTCCTCCAATAATTTATCAAACTCCATGGGATGATCCAGTGGTGAATATGACACAATTATTTTTTCCTTGTTTGGTATTAGGGGCTTCTCAAGCAGCAATTCAAGTTAGGATGATGCGAACGACAATGCTCGAGGTACTTCGTGAAGATTACATTCGTACAGCAAATGCTAAGGGATTGAAGAAATTTAGTGTTCTCTGGCGTCATGCTATGAAAAATGCATTAATACCAGTAGTCACAATTTCGGGGAGCCAATTAGCTAACTTAATTGGTGGAGCATTAGTAACAGAAACAGTATTCAACTTACCAGGAATTGGAGCAGCAACTGTGGACGCAGTTAGACTTAGAGACTATCCTGTTATACAAAACTTTGTGTTGATAATTACAACAGGTCACGTTCTAGTAAATTTACTAATTGATCTCTTGTATGGTTGGCTTAATCCGAGAATACGTTATTCGTAAAATATAACAAATATTAGGTTAATAAATGTCAGTAAATTCTAAAATAAAAGAACAAGAAATTGGAATCGAATTTAAGGTTTCAAAATTTAAATTATGGCGACAAGGCTTTTTCCGATTTTGTAGAAATAAGCCTTTTGGTGCAGTAGGTGGCCTTATTGTATTTGCTGTAGTGCTAATTGCAGGTATTTCGTATATAGAAGAATTGATTAATAAATGGTTTATTGACGCCAGTCAAGGTGAAGAATATTTCAAAATAATCAACCGTCATGATCCTCTTTACATGAATATTTTCCAAAAATTTGATGCTCCTTCATGGACTTATTGGTTAGGTACGGATGAGTTTGGAAGAGATTTGCTAAGTATGACAGTTTCAGGTTCCCAAATTTCAGTTTATGTCGGTTTTGTTTCTGTTATTATAGGTACTGGCATAGGAGCCTTTTGGGGTTTAATTAGTGCATATTTAGGTGGATGGTTTGATTTAATAAGTCAACGTTTCGTTGACATCATGCAAAGTATCCCAACCCTGGCTTTTGCTTTAGTTATAATTGCATCCTTTGGTTCAAGTCTAAATAATGTGGTTTTAGCTATAAGTATTGGCTTAATTGGCGGATCAGTTAGAGTTGTAAGAGCTCAAGCTTTATCAATAAGAAATACTACATACATAGAATCTGCATATTCGATTGGAGCTAATTGGGCTAGAATAGTTTTCAGACATATTATGCCAAATTGTATAGCACCGTATTTGATTATTGCTACTGGTTCATTAGCAGCAGCAATACTATCAGAAGCATCTTTAAGCTTTTTAGGAGTTGGAGTTCCACCTCCAGACCCTTCTTGGGGACGAATGTTAGCTGGTCAAGGTCGGCACTATTTAACTGTTTACCCTTGGTTATCATTTGTTCCAGGATTAGTTATGACGGTAGTAGTTTTGGCATTTAATATGTTTGGCGATGCTTTAAGAGATATTTTAGATCCACGACTTAGAGGATCTGAGAGACGATAAAAGATAATTACTTTTTTAGCTAATGTTTGAAAAATGGAGTTGATATGGAAGTCAAAGTTTTTTTTAGACAGGGTTGATTTACTTGTGGTAGGACGAAAGAGTATCTTTCGCAAAACAATATTGACTACATTCCTATGGATGTAGCTAAAGATCCTCAAGCACTGAAGGAGCTTGAGGAATTAGGTTTGAAGGTTATACCGGTAACAACAATTAGCTTGACCCCAGGTACCAAAACATTTGGTGATAAAGTTATCATAGGATTTGACCGACCTTCATTATCTGAAGCTTTAAATTTAGGAGAAGTAAGTATTACTGACTCTGATGCAGAATGGATGTTAGGCAAATTTATGAAAGTCCTTTCTGCAGCTAGAAGAGCTACATTGCAAATTCCTGACGATTCTATTGATTGGGTTTCTCCTGAAAGAGATAGAACCCTCAGACAGTTTACATTTCATCTATTTGATAGACCCTATATGATGATTCTGGCATACGAACAGGGAGAATATAAAGCAGAGGATCGCCAAAGGTATATAACTGATGCTTTAAATACTCATGATGTGCAATCTATAGTAGAATTTGGAGAATCTGTTATCGATAGAATAGAGAAGTTTTTTGAAAATATTGAATTAGATGTTCTTAAAACTCCCGTAAAAACTTATATGGGGACTATGCCATTAAATCAGTTGATGGATTTGGGTTTAGGTCACTCAGTTCATCATTTAAAACAACTATATTATTATATGAGTAAGCTTGATATTGTACCTGAAAATCCTCTTACTGAAGAAGACTTTGATGGTATTTCAGTTCCTTCGGAATTATTTTAGGTTCAAATTTTTTTCTATTGATTGCTCTAGTTGAGGATATTGACAAGTAAATCCAGTTTTAAATAATTTAGAAGGATTTATTTTCCTACTATAGAGGACTTCAGCAGATACTCCTCCTAGAATTATTTTTAATGCAAGTTTGTATAAATGACCAAGTAAAGGGAACCACATAGTGTTTGGTCTACGTAATATTTTGGAAAGTGTGCCTACAAATTCTTTTTGCCTAACAGGATTTTCTGTAGTTACATTGTATAGCCCGGTGTGATCATTTTCTATGAAGAACACTATACAATTGTAAATATCTTCAATATCCATCCAAGACCACCACTGGTTGCCAGTTCCAAATTTTCCTAAAACTCCGAATTTAGAAGGAAAGAGAAGCCTTTTCAATCCACCACCATCTTTCCCTATGACAATACCAGCTCTTAGAATAACGTTGCGTATGCTTTGTGGTAAATTATTAATCATAGAATTTTCCGATTGCAATACGATGTCAGCTAGCCATTCATTACTAATTTTTGAATTTTCATCAAGTATGTTTTCTCCGGAATCAGGGTAGCAACCAATACCACTAATCATACCTATGAATGTATTGATTTTGTGATCTGACACAGAAAGAGAATGAATTAGATTTTGAGTTCCTAAAACTCTACTCTCATATATCTTATTTTTCTTAGACTTAGTCCATCGTCCAATAATTGGGGGACCAACTAAAGGTTCTCCTGCTAAGTGGATGAGAATTTCTGAATTTTCTAAACCATGCAATTTGAATTGTGGATCTTTAGGATTCCATTGAATGTAGTTAACCTTAGGTATGGGTTTTTTAATATGATTTGGATCCCTTGTAAGAACAACAACTTGATGATCATTTTCTACAAATTTATTAGTTAAATAATTCCCTATGAATCCTGTTCCGCCTGTTAATGCAATCTGCATATTCATCCTCTGATCTTTACAGAAAAAGCGATTTAATGTAGATTATAAATCACTAATGTTTAATTATATGTTATAATAATTCTACATTGTATTCGATAATTTAATCAAGCTGAGTGTCTGAGGTGCGAGTGACATCCCTATCAAATAGTATAAAAAATAATGAATATAATTTGTCTCGTTATATAACATTAGCTGTTGAGGGCGAGATTGATCAAGTTACCCAACTTGTCGATTCATACATCAGTGATGGTAAAACGGTTAAGGATGTTTTGCTGAAAATGTTTATGCCTTCATTAGTTAATATCGGTGATTTATGGAAGAAGGGATTGTTGAATATAGCCGAAGAGCATTTGGCTGTTACGGTAACTCTCTCTCAAATCGAAAGATTGACACAATCTCTAGTTCCTAATGGAGAGATTATTGGTACTGCTGCAATATGTACTCCAGTTGGAGAAAAACACTTTATAGGTCCTAAGGTCGTTTCAGAATTAATGCGACTTTCAGGTTGGAACGTGCATTTTTTGGGAACTGAAATGCCTACTGAAGACCTTATTCAATTTCTTGGAGAAAAAGAAATTGATTTGTTAGTACTCTCGATCACCTTAGAGGAAAACCTACCTGGAGTTTTAGAAATTGTCAAAGCTGTAAAAGCAATGGATAAATCAGTAGTAACTATGCTTGGGGGCTCTGGTGTGGAGAGTATAGATGAAAACTTGTTGAATGATGTGGACATAATATCCTCAGATGTTTCAAGTGCCATTATCGAAGCTTCACGTTTAGTTTCATCAACAACCTTGAATGGTAATTTAGAAGATTATCTTTCCTTTATCGGAGAGAAAGTCAAAAGAACTAGAATATTAAAGGGATGGAATCAGCAAAAATTAGCTGATGAATCTGGTTTAGACAGAACATATATAAGTTCTGTAGAAAATGGAAAACAAAATCTAACCTTAGGTGTGCTTTTGCGAATTGGAAATGCTTTTGGTATAGATATCCAAACCTTAATAAACCGTGAATAAAATTGTTATTTGTTAAAATTAATTTCTGTGTAATTAGAAACGAGGATTTGTAGTGTCTACTAATGAAATAATTGTTGCGAACAATGTCTACAAAACTTACCAGTCCAAAGATGTAAAAGTTGAGGCTCTTAAAGGGGTTTCCTTATCTGTTAATCAGGGGGAAATTGTTACTGTTATGGGGCCTAGTGGGTGTGGTAAGACTACGTTGTTAAATTGTCTTTCTGGACTTGATGAAATAGACTCAGGAGAAATCATCATAAGGGGGTCTGATATCACTCAGATGACTGATAATCAACTGACAAATTTCAGAGGTAAAAATATGGGATTTGTTTTTCAAGCCTACAATTTATTACCAGTGTTGAGTGCTCGGGAAAATGTTGAACTACCTCTAGTATTAGCTGGAACTTCACAGAGTAAGTCAAAAAATATAGCAGAAGATCGACTCGACTTAGTAGGACTTGCTGATCGGTATACTCATTTACCTACCGAATTATCTGGAGGAGAACAACAAAGAGTAGCTATTGCACGAGCTTTTGCCAACGATCCAGCAATAATATGGGCAGATGAATTAACGGGTAATTTGGATTCTAAAACACAAGATGAAGTAATAGATTTAATACGCAAAATGAATAAAGATAACAATCAAACTTTTATAATTGTTACTCATTCGGATGAAGTTGGTTCTATTGGACATAGAACTATACGTATGAGGGACGGATTAATTGAAGATGATGGAAAATAGAGAGATATAAATGGAAGAATTATTTGGAGTAGATATAGACATTTTAGCTGGAGTATCAACCAGCATTATGTTAGTTGCAGTATTAATAGTTGCTGTGTTAGCTTTTAGAAATAAGTTATTAGTTAAAATGGCGATTAGGAATATTCCGCGTAGGCCTGCTCAATCAGTAGTTATTATGTTTGGCCTAACGTTAAGTACAGCAATAATTTGTGCTGCTTTGAGTATAGGTGATACCGTCACAACTTCGATTCGGTACGCGGTTCTTCAAGGATTAGGCAATTCAGATATATACATAACTTCAACGCAATCATCTGTTTTCGGTGACAATTATCTTGATAAAGAAGATTTCGATATAATTAAATCCAAGACAAGTCAATACGATGAAATTGATGGTTTTGCCCCATTTATTCGTGAAGATTTTTCGGTATATCTCCCTTCAACAGAAAAAACAAATTCACAAACATTAATTCTGGGATTAGATAAAGAATATTTAAGTGGATTTGGAGATATTAATTTACCTGACGGGAATACCTATTCCCTAACTGAATTGAATGAAGGTGAAGTTGTTATATCAGGTGCTCTTGCGTCAAAAATAGATGCCAAAGTTGGTGACACATTGAACATAGTAACACCTGCAGGAAAGTATCCTTTTGTAATAAGTGTAGTTGCTGCTAGAGGAAATCTTGCTGCCTCTGACCCCAGAGTTCTTATGAACATATCAGAGCTCCAAAACATACTGAATAGACCTGGTCAATTTAATAATATTGCAATTTCAACGAGTGGAACTCAGGATGAGGGTATTCAAAGATCAAAGGAGTTGAGTGAAAAGCTTTATTTAGATTTTTCAGACCAAGAAATGGCATCCGATATTTTTAATATTCTTGCTACAACAGCCGTAACTGATTCTCTAAATACATATAAATTAAATAACGAAAATTTACCTCAGAGTATTAAAGATGATATGGACTCATTAGTTATAGAACTAGATTCTGGTACGATGAGCGACGAATTTATAACATTAATTGGAGATCAAACAAATCGTGGGTTAATATTAGGTGCATTAGAGGATGCAAATCTAACTAATGAAATTCAGTCAGTAGGACCATTACTATATACTTTTCAAGATTACAATGTAGACCCTATAAAATATAGGTTAAATGAATTAGCTAATACAGTCGGAACATCTATAACAACATTTTTTAGTATTTTTGGAACGTATTCCATAACAGTAGGTTTATTATTAATATTTCTAGTATTTATTTTGCTTGCTGCTTCTCGTAGTACAGAGATGGGAATATCTCGAGCTATAGGTATGAAAAGGACTCATCTAACACAGATGTTTACTTTTGAAGGAACAGCATATGCTTTAGCTGCTGCCTCTCTGGGTACTCTTATTGGAGTGCTTGCAAGTTATTCGTTAGTATCAATTGGATTATCAGCTCTTAGTGATGAAAATGACGGATTTGTCATAAAATATTCGTTAAATATTAGAGCATTAGCATTAGCTTTTTCATCTGGAATGTTATTAACGTTTATAACAGTTGTTATATCTTCCTATCGTGTAAGTAAACTCAATATCGTCGTTGCTATCAGAAACTTACCCGAACAGTTTGCAAAAGATAAACAGATATCAACTAAAATGTTGTTCTTTAGTTCAATTAAATGGTTACTTGGACCAATATATCTTGTAGCTATGATGATGCGTGACAGAAGAATACTTACTGTCAGTAATGTTATTTTATCTTTGATTTGGGTTGGATTAATCGTATCAGTTTTTGTTGTCCCAGATCAAAATATACAAAATGCTATTTCTTTTTGGCTATTAGTTACGGTATGGAAATTAATTACCATCATATTGAGATTCTTCAGAACTGGTTGGCCACTATTAATTCTAGGACCAATTTTATTATTTACAGTTTTTGGATTACAAGATGCTCCAGTATATAAAGATGCTGCATTATTCGGTTCAGGAGTTAGTTTAACTTTGTTAGGCGTAGGATTGACTTTGAGGTGGGTATTAAATTACACTTCATTACTTCCAAGAGTTATAGATCGATTAGTAGCAAGTATTACTGGTTTAGCTTTGGCTTTCTTCTGGGGTATGCCTTTTGATACCTTTGAGAGTTTAACAGGAAAACTAGAAGATTCTCCACTTACATTTGTATTGCCAGGTCTTTGGTTAGTTGTTTCAGTGATGACTGTTATTATGTACAACGCTGAGATTATAGTATGGATAGGGAATAAAACATTCGGAGCTATTAGTAGCTTCAAAGCAGTATTTAAGATTTCTGTTGCATATCCAATGGCATCTCGTTTTCGAACTGGTCTGACTGTTACAATGTTTGCACTAGTAATTTTCACTCTGGTGATATTTGCAACTTTAAATAATCTTGGAAATGAGATACAAGATAATCCAGAAAGAGTTAGTGGTGGATATGAAATCAGAGCAAATATTAATAGAGAAACTCCTATAGAAAATGTTTATACAATCATAAACAATTCTGATATAGTCAATTCTTCAGATTTTGATGTTATAGGTAGTCAAACAAATTTTAGGGCTCAAGCTCGACAAGAAGGTACGGATAATTCAAGATTTAAAAATGCCTCAATAAAAGCTCTTGATACCACTTATTTAGAAACAAACCTATTGCAAATTACTCATTATGATCCAGCTTATGGTACTGACTCTAGATCAATTTGGAACGCATTGGCTAAAGATTCAAGTCTTGCTTTGATACGAGGCGATGCTTTATCAACAGCAAATCAAGGGGGTCCTGGTGCGCAGTCTTCAGATTCTTTTAGACTAGAAGGCGTAGAAGCAGCTGAACAAGGAGAGATGACTAGTCAATTTATTGAATTACAATTACCTTTGGGTCAAGGTGTTTATGGAGATATCGTTACAAGAAAAATAATAGGGGTGGTAGATCCTATAGCTGGAGGATTAGATGGATTTGACGGGCAAGGCCGATCAGCAATTTACACAAATACTGATTTAGTGAAGGAAATTTCACCTATTGATATTACCCCAAACGTCTATCGATTTAAATTAACCGACCCTACACAGGATGAAGAGATTGCAAGAAAACTTGAAACTGTTTTCTTAGAAAATTCTATGCAAGCAACTGCAATTGTTACCCAACTCGCGGAACAACGTGAACAGGATGATGCATTTAATCTTCTTTTTCAAGGTTTTCAAGGTTTAGGACTTATAGTTGGTGTTGCAGCTTTAGGAGTTATTTCTTTTAGAGCTGTTGTTGAACGCCGAAGAGTTATCGGAATGATGAAAGCTATGGGATATTCAAGAAGAATGATACAGTATCAATTTCTACTTGAATCAGCAGTTATAGCCATATTAGGTTCTATTGTTGGCATAGGATTAGGGACTCTAGTTTCATGGAATATAGTCCAAGAAATTAGAAAAACCGTAGAAGACTTAACATTTGAAATGCCTTGGATTAACCTTATTGGAATAACTGCAGTTACTGTTTTATTTGCTCTTATTGCCACTTGGGTACCTGCTAGACAAGCCTCAAAAATTTATCCTGCTGAAGCTCTAACTTATGAATAAGTTATTTCGGTTGGTTTTGTAAGAGGAATTTCTGTAATTTAGGATTTATTATATAGGTGCAATAAGGATTCATAGGATTATTTGCAAAGTAATCTTGATGATAATCTTCTCCTGGATAAAATACATCAAGCTCCGATATTTGAGTTACTATGGGATCATCAAAAGTCTTATTTTCAGAAAGCATTTTAATTTTATCGCTTGCAATATTTTTTTGAATATCATTATGATAAAAGATTTCGGATCTATATTGAGTACCTGTATCAGGACCTTGTTTGTTTAACGTGGTAGGGTCATGAATATCAAAAAATATATTTAGTATAGTCGAGTAACTGATTTCATTGGGATCATATTCTATTTGTACAACCTCGGCATGTCCTGTATTGCCGCTACACACTTCTTCATAAGTTGGATTAACAGTTTGTCCACCCGCATAACCTGATATTACTTTATTAATTCCTTTGACTCTGAGATAAATAGTTTCTAAACACCAAAAGCATCCACCACCGAGTGTTGCTAATTCTGTTTGTGTATTATTGCTTTGTCCTGCCATGATTGAATCCTTAAAATCGTTTAAGTATTTTTTGTAGTATAATGAAGTAGTTAAGTGCTTGCAATAAATTAATAAGGCTGATTTATGACCCTCAATAAAAACCAGTATGAAGTTGTCATTATTGGAGGCGGAATTGTTGGATGTGCTGCATCCTATTTTTTAGCTAAACAAGGTGTACGTTCCCTAATTTTAGAAAGAGATACTGTTGCAGGCCATTCTTCAGGATTTGCGTTAGGCGGACTAAATCCTTTGGGAGGATTTGGCATACCCGGTCCCCTTAGTGAGTTTAGTTTAAAATCTTTTGATCTACATACCAATATTCATTCAGAATTGTTTGAAAATACTGGGGTAGATACTGAATATGATAGTCATCTCCACATTACTTTAGCTATATCTGATAAGGAATCAGTAGCAATCAAAGATAAACTAAAATGGCAACAAAATGTTAGCAAATTTAATGTTGAATGGAAATCAAAAGAAGACATATTAGCTATTGAGCCCAGAATTTCGCCTAATATTATTGGAGGTTCAATAATACAAAATGTCGCAACTGTTGATCCATATAAAACTACACTAGCCTTTTTAATGGGAGCAGAAAAGCTAGGTTCTCAAATAAAATATACGGAAGTAATCTCAGTAACTTTAGAAAAAGAAGGTTATTATAGGATTAAAACAAAGTCAGACAACCTCATTGCTGAGAAAGTTGTTTTTGCTATGGGCCCATGGACTCAATTTGCAAAAGAATGGACAGGGATAAATATCCCTGTAGAACCATTACGGGGTCAAATATTGAAAATGAATATTGAAGGTCCTCCACTAACATATGTTTCATGGGGTTCAAATTATATAGTAACAAAATCTGATGATTTAATTTGGTTGGGTACCACTGAAGAACGTGTTGGATTTAATGAAAAAACAACTAATGAAGCTAGAAAGTCCATGCTTGATTCTGTTCTATCTATCTTTCCATATTTATTAGATGCACAAGTTGTTGGACATACAGCTTGTTTAAGACCATTAAGCCTTGATGGATTACCAATTTTAGGAACTACAGAAAAATCTGAAAATTTAATAATTTCTACTGGTGGAGGTAGAAAAGGTATATTATATGGCCCACTGATGGGAAAATTAACCTCTGAACTGGTTACTGGTTCTAATATTGATATGGATATATCAATGCTTAGTCCGGATAGGGTTTTTGAATATTCTCGAGAATCAGATAATGATCCATTTAGGTTTTAATGAAATTACGAAAAAGCTCTTCTATTAGAAAAATCCTGTTCTTCACTAGTGATAAATTCTAATAACGCAGCTTGTCCGTTTTCTGTAGCTGATTTAGCTCTCATAAAGGCATTTTGTATGTCTTCAGGATCAGTTACTTTTTCAGCCCAACCGTCCATTGCCTTAGCTAGACCCGTATAATCTCCTTTAAGGTCTCGGGTATTATATATATCATGAGAACCTTGCATGTTGTTTATTTCAATAGCCATTGTATTGTTATTAAATACAACTGTGAGCGTTGGAATATTAGATCTAACAGCAGTTTCAAAATCTAAACCTATCATACCAAACGCTGCATCACCCATAAAATTTACACAAAATTTCTCAGGTTCAGCTAGTTTGGCACCAATGATTAGTCCAAGTCCTGTACCTAATCCGTGGGATTTACCCCAACCAATATAAGTCCTTGGCCCATCAGATTTGTAAAAAGGCATTATTTGATCGCGAGGACTACCTGAATCATGTGTAACAATTGTTTTACTAGGATCAGTAACTTTCATAAATTCATTAATCACACGATAAGGTGTCATAGGAACTTCTTTAGAATCTAATTTATGTTCCCATTTTTTCAACCAATCTGTTTTAAGTACCTCGATATTTTTTACAGTTTCATTGTATTTTTCAATGTTATTATTTTTTTGTATATCTTTGATTGCATCAATTAATTGACGTAATACTAATTTGCAATCTCCAATTACTGCATTTTTTATATCATAACTTTTTGAAATATCTCTTGGATCATTTGTTATCTGTAACAATGTTTTACCTTGAGGTATGGTTGTTGTCATACCATGCTTTGTAAAGCTTGTTCCAATTCCTAATACTACGTCTGATGTATCAATATAATGATAAACTGCATCATTCATTACACCTGATGAACTCCCGAGTGATAAAGGATGAATTTCTGAAAATGCACTTTTACCAGCCATAGTTGTAGTCACTGCAATACCAGAAAGCTCAGCTAATTCTTCTAATTCAGAAGTTGCTTCTGAATATAATACTCCTTGACCTGCATATATAACTGGGTTTTTAGCACCTAAGAGTATTTTAGCAATTTTATCAACGTCTGATGGATTTCCTTGTGAGATTATGGAAGGAGTAGTGGAGTAACCTTTTAATAATTCAGCAGAAACTTCTGCTTCTCCTACATCAGTTGGTATTTCAACAAGTACAGGACCTGGCCTCCCCATCCGAATATTAGCAAAGGCTCTTCGCATTGTATCAACTACTTTACCAGGATAATTGATTTGTTCTGCATATTTTGTGATAGTAGCAAAACTTTCAATAGAACTAAAGTTGGGAAATATTCTATCCCGATCTGTGGGGTGTCCTAGGGGTAGTAATAACATTGGTACTGAATCTGAATATGCTGTAGCTATGCCAGAATATGCATTTTCTGCTCCAGGACCATATTGCATTGCAAATACTCCCAACGGAGATCCATTATTTATTCGTGAAAACCCATCTGCTATACCTACTCCTGCACGTTCTTGACGACAAATGATAGGTTTTATACCTATTTTTGCAGCTGATTCAATCATATTTGTTGTTGGAAATGCTGAAAGGTAATTTATACCTTCAATTTTTAATATTTCTGCAATTATATCTAAGGTTTTCACTGTTTAACTCCTTAATATAAGTCATACTTTTAAAATAATAGTAGTAGTATTTCGTTGATAAATCTAGTAACTTTTTGTTAGAGTTTTGGCAATATTAAAAAATATTGATAAGGTGAAAAAATGAAACAGCCAGTAATAATAGATTGTGATCCTGGAACGGATGATGCAATAGCATTATTTCTTGCATTAAATAACCCCGATTGGGACATACTTGGAATAACAATTACAGGGGGAAATGCTTCATTGACAGATTGTGTAAAAAATACGTTGTATTTATTGGATACCACTAACAACACTCACATTCCTGTCATACCTGGTGCATCTAATGCGATTAAAAGACAATTTCGATATGGATATGATTATCATGGGCTTAATGGTATGGGTGTAGATACAGAGGGCTATCATGTAGATTATCAATTGGATGCTATTAGTTTCATAACATCTCAAATAGAAAATTCTGTTGAACCCGTTAAAATTATTGCTTTAGGTCCGTTGACAAACATAGCTAAAACATTTCAACAAAACCAAGATTTATTAAAGAAAGTTGATGAAATAATTGTTATGGGAGGAGCATTTGGCAAGGGTAATATTACACCTCACTCAGAGTTTAATTTTTATAATGACCCTGAAGCAGCCAGTCTTGTATTAAATTTAAAAAAGAATATTACTTTAATCACACTAAATTCTTTAGAAAATGTTTTTTTAAATCAAGAACAATGTAAGCTCTTAATGACCGAAAGTGTATATGGAAAAGTAACAGAATTAATATTAAGCAAATGGTTTGAATTTAGGGGGGAATTGAGTAATAGAGGATATGAACCATGTGATGTTATTGCGGTTGCTGTATCTATGATTCCAGATATCTGTGATTATGAACAGGGTTCTGTACGTATCAATTGTAGTTATGATGATTATGCAGGAGCATCAGAATTTATTAAAGGCCAAGGAAAAATCAGACACGCAATTAATATAAATACAGATAGATTTATAAAACTGATTAGAGATTCTTTTTCTCACTAACTTACTATATGATCTTTTATAACTTTATTATCCAGCTCAACACCTAATCCTGGACCTTTTGGAATTTGAATAAATCCATCTTTGAACTCAATAGGTTCTTTGAATATTTTTTTATGTAATGGACCTTGATTTGCTTCAGTTATCATGAAATTAGGAGAACATGCAGCAACTTGCAAAGCTGCAGCAGCAGCTATTGGGCCACAATACATATGCGGTGCAATAACGGCATAGCTGGCTTCAGCAATACCTGCAACCTTTTTGCCAACCATAATCCCACCGCATTGTCCAATATCAATTTGTATAATTTGTGCAGCTTGCTTTCTAATTATTTCTGAAAATTGGAAAATAGTTGCTAGTCTTTCACCAGTTGCAATAGGAATACTTGTATGAGCAGCTACTCTTGCCATCTCATCAATATTTTCTGGTGGAACAGGTTCTTCAAACCAAAATGGTTGGTATGGTTCTATGGCCTTAGCAACCCTAATAGCACTATAAGTAGTAAGTTGGCCATGAGTTCCAAGACCAACTTCAAGTTCGTTACCTACAGCAGATCGGATACTTTTAAATATATTTTCACAATAAGTTATTTCTGGTAATCCAATATCTCTTGCTGGTCCTTGAATTGGATGAAAAGGGTCGAATTTACAAGCAGAGTTACCATCTTTCAATAAGTTTTCAGCAATTTTCCCAGCATTCTCTGCTTTCCCTTCTGGTATAGGAGGCATATAAGCATAAGCTCTCAGCTTGTCCCAATATTTACCACCTAGCAGATTATATATTGGTTGATTAGTTGCCTTACCTACTATATCCCAAAGAGCCATTTCAATTCCTGATAAAACCATTCCGTAATGCATACTTGGTAATCGATAATCATGACGACCTGCATACATGTCGTACCAAATTTTCTCA
This sequence comes from Dehalococcoidia bacterium, assembly GCA_022450525.1. Classification (GTDB taxonomy): domain Bacteria; phylum Chloroflexota; class Dehalococcoidia; order Lucifugimonadales; family UBA6952; genus UBA6952. The sequence goes on from JAKUQA010000009.1 coordinate 21,635, forward strand.
ATATTAAATGGATCTTGGCCTATGACAAAAGCCTCTACAGTCTCATGGACTAATTTTATTTGAGATTGAAAGGTATCTGATGTCATATCTCCAGTAAAAGAGCTTCCTGTTACTTTTTCTCCAATACCTATAATACCTTCATCTGTTGTAAGTTCTAAAATTAGGAAAAATTTTCCACCTACATACCACCTAATTGTTGGGTCTCCACCACCTGATCTTTCACCGGGTTCATTTTCAACCACATAGGTTTTTACTCCAGTAACCTTCATTATTATCTCCTTAAAATATTTATAAGTTTATTGCTTTTCTTTTAATAAGTTTATTGCTTTTATTCTATCTATAATTGGTGGGTGAGAGTATTGAAAAAAAACTAATAGTGGGTGTGGTGATAAATTTGAGAGATTTTTTTCAGCTAATTTTTTCAAACCCGAAATTAAATAATTTTTGTCTTTAGTAGTTTCTACAGACCATTTATCTGCTTGGTATTCATTTTTTCTAGATATAAATTGTAAGACTGGTGATAGTATTAAATTTATAGGAGTAAACAATAAACCAAAAAATATTATACTTGCATAGATCGAAACTTCTTTCATATAGAAAGCTTCAAAAAGAAGACTATTTTCAATAAATAACGATAGAAGGAAAAACATCACACCTGTATTAATTATGCTTAAAATTGTCGATGTAATTATATGTTTCTTTTTACTATGCCCCACTTCATGAGCAATAACAGAAACTATTTCCTGTTCATTTAATTGATCAATCAAGGTGTCAAATAACGCTATACGTTTTGTTTTACCAAATCCAGTAAAAAATGCATTAGAATGATTACTTCTTTTTGAACCGTCAATTACAAAAATGTTACCAAAAGTAAAATTAACTGATTTAGTATATTCAATAATTAAATTTCTCAATTCACTATCTTCTAAAGGGGTGAATTTATTAAAAATTGGCATTATCCATATAGGTGCAATAACTTGGATGATCAGTGAAATAATGATAATAAATATCCAGGCATATATCCATGCAAATGCCCCAGAGTACCCAAAGAAAAACAATATACCTGCAATTAAAGGAGCTCCAATTGCTATTGAAAGAATGAGGCTTTTTATAGTATCTGTGATATAAGTGGATAGTGTCATTTTATTGAAACCAAATTTTTCTTCAATAACAAATGTTCCATATAAATCAAAAGGTAAACTTAGTAACATACTTAGTCCACTCAATATGAATATGAAAAGAATCCCATTAATAATTTCATTAAATTCTAATGTTCGAATAATTTGATCGACAAAATTAAATCCACCACTGAACCAAAAAATCATCATAGCAATAATTTGTGTCAAATTGACTACCAATGAAAATTTAGATCTTGTTAAAGTGTATTCCTGTGATTTTTTATATTCTTGAGAATCGTATATATCCTCTAGTCCATTAGGTGGGGTGGTATTAATAGATCTAATATTTAAAATAGTTAATATTGTATCAATAATAAATTCTAAAATAATTGCTATTAAAATAATCCAAAACAAAATATTCATTTAATACAAACCTTTAATAAATTAATCAAAAGATTTAATTGATTTGACAGTAGTCTCATCTAAATTTTCAACTAAGTTTTTAACTAACATTTTTGCTTTAATAAAATCATTAAGATCTATTATTCCATTATGGCTGTGTAGATATCTTGTGGGAATTCCTATATTAATTGCAGGAATACCACCAAAAGACTTTTGTGCAGCTGCACCATCTTCCCCATAACCTGAGATTACAGAAAATTGTATTGGAATATTGAGGTTTTTTGCTGTATCAATACAAAAATCGCGTAGTTTTAAATTTGGGATCATTGAACTGTCATGAAGAAATATAGAAGGACCAGCACCTACTTTTTCTTGAGCTAAGTTTGGATTCATACCTGGATAATCCCCAGCAACTCCAACTTCTAGATTAATATTTATATCTGGTGCAATGGTATAACTGCTTGTAATAGCGCCTCTAAGCCCTACTTCTTCTTGTACTGTACATGAACCAAAAACATTATTGGGCAATTTTTTACTATCCAAAGAATTTAATGTTTCAATTAGTAAGGCAACGCCAACTCGATCATCCCAAGCTTTACCTAACAATAGATTATCACTATTAAGGAATTCAAATGAACTATCTGGACTTATTGGGTCTCCTGGTAATATCCCTAACCTTTCTTCAGCATCTTGTTTATTTTTTGCCCCGACATCAATAAATAGATTATCTTTTGGAAATATTTGTTTACGTTCTGTTTCAGTCATAACATGTACTGTTTTGATTCCAGTTACCCCTTTAATATTTCCTGACTTGGTCATAATTATCCAGCGTTGATTTACTATTGACTGGTCTAACCAACCACCTAATGTTTGAAATTTGATAAATCCTTCTTCAGTTATATATCTAACCATTAAACCTAATTCATCCATATGTGCAGATAGCATTATTTTCGGTGACTGTTTGTCTTTTTCAATTTTACAAATTAAGGAACCTAGGCCATCCGTATCAATACTAATTTCAGGATTGGTTATTTCTTCACGAATAATTTGTCTAATTTGTCCTTCAAATCCAGTAGGACCATGACCATTTGATAATTTTTCTAATAATTTAATAGTTTTGTTCATTTCGTACTCCTTGTAATAAACAGTAAAAATTATTACATTTAGGCTTACATTTTATAGTTAATAAAATAACACATTATGACAAAATTATATTTAATTTTGCCATAATCTCAGGTAAGAAAGGTGATTATTGTGGATGAATTGAAAAACAGAGCTTTGATATTAAATTCTCGCCCTGATGGATATCCTGATGAGTCTAACTTTAAGTTAATTGAAATTGATATTCCAGAATTAAACCCTGGAGAATTTATTGTTAAAATTCTTTGGTTATCTGTTGACCCATATATGCGGGGTAGGATGAGTGATAAAAAATCATATGCACCTTCTGTTGAAATCGGCGATGTTATGGTTGGGGGTGCAGTAGGTAAAATTATTTCAAGCCGAAATACCGAATTTGAAGTTGGGGATTTGGTTGAAGGTCGATTTGGATGGCAAGAGTATGCTATTTCAAATGGGATGAATGCAAGAAAATTAACAATAAATGAATCCGACATATCAAAAGCTTTAGGTGCTTTAGGTATGCCAGGTTTGACTGCATATTTTGGACTATTTTCCTTAGGGAGGCCTATCCCAAACGATACTGTTGTAATATCTGCTGCTTCTGGAGCTGTAGGAGCAGTTGTCGGACAATTAGCAAAATTGTCTGGCTGTAAAGTTGTTGGTATTGTTGGTTCAGACCCTAAGGCAATGTATATAAAAAATGAATTAAATTTTGATTATGTTATTAACTATAAAAAAGAAGATGTATGTAAAAGATTACTAGAGATTTGTCCTAATGGTATCGATATATATTTTGATAATGTCGGTGGTGAGATTTTAGAAGCAGTTTTAGAAAACCTTGCATTTAGAGCTCGTATCGTTGTTTGTGGTCAAATTGCTCAATATAATTTAGCCAATGATGAAGTTGCTCATGGGATAACAAATTTTCGGAATATACTTACTAATCAGGCAACTGTTGAAGGATTTATTGTAAGTAGATTTGCTTCAGATTTTCCACAAGCATATTCTTTTTTAGAAAGATTATATACCGATGGCAAATTAAAAACTAAGGAAGATATTATAATTAATTTAGAGAATACTCCTGAGGCATTGTTACGTGTATTAACTGGAAAAAATTTTGGTAAGCAAATTGTGCAAATAGTATAGGGGAAATAGTATGACAAGAGTGAAAGAAATTAGGGAAACTACAGATACTTCTTTAGAGGTACACCAAATTATAGATAAATTGAAAGAATCATATAATGGTCGTATTGTTGGTCCATATAGGGTTTTATTATATAAACCAAAGTTAGCAGAAGTTGTATGCAATACTGCAGATCAAATTAGAAAAGAGACAACGTTAGAGAGTGAAGTAAGAGAATTGGTGACAATAATCGTAGCACGTCAAATTGATTGTGTTTATGTTTGGTCTGCTCATCAACCAGGAGCATTACAATCAGGTGTTCCTACTGAAGTGATTGATTCAATAGAAAAAAAACATGAAATTAATTATAAATTATTATCAAATAGACAAAAGATTGCTGTAGATTTTACAATTGAATTAATAAAAAATAATAGGGTTAGTGATCAATTGTTTCAAACTGCACAAAAAGCTTTTGGAATTGAAGGTGTGGTTGATTTAGCTTCGACTATCGGTCAATATTATATGCTTGGTTCTGTACTAAATTCATTTGAGGTTGATCCTGACCCGGATAGACCTGTATTATCAGTTTAAAACGATTATAAGGGGGGAAATTATGGCACAAGTATTTGGAAATGGTTCGTTTACTTATGAACACGTTGAGGGATGGCCTCATATTCCTGCAGATATAACACTTTTAGAATGTCCTGGTGTAGGTATAGATTCTCAGGATAATGTTTTTTTGTTAACTAGGGGTAAAGATCCGATTGTTGTTTTTGATAAAGAAGGCAACTTTATAAACACTTTTGGTAAAGGTTTGTTTAGTGAGAATAGAACTCATGGGTTATATGTTGCACATGACGATACGCTTCTTGTTGCAGATGATGGGATTCACACGATACAAAAAATTTCTCCATCAGGTGAAAAAATTATGGAAATTGGCGAAAGAAATAATCCTAAACCAATTTGGAGTGGTGATCCTTTTAATAGACCAACTTCCGCAGCAATAAACCCTAGTAATGGTGATATTTATGTTTCTGATGGATATGGTAACTCGAGAATTCATGTTTATACAGGCGATGGTGAATATAAATTTTCTTGGGGAAGCCCAGGAATAGATGCAGGTCAATTTATGAGACCACATAATATTGCTGTTGATGAAAAAAGTAATATTTATGTTGTAGATAGGGAAGCTCATAGAGTTCAAATATTTGATCAACAAGGGAATTTCTTACGAATGTGGAATAATATACACCGACCGGATTCAATGGTTTTATGGCAAGATCACATATATATTGGAGAATTGAATGGTATGGGAGGGTTAGATGACGCTCCCGGGATGGGACATAGGGTAGGAATATATGATCTTGATGGGAATTTAGTATCTCGATTTGGCGAAAAAGAAGAAGGTGATGGACCTGGACAATTTTTTGCACCACATGGGATAGCAGTTGATTCTGAAGGATCGATATATGTTTCTGAAGTTTCATATACTATACGAGGTTCAAGAATGGATCCTCCTCGCGAACTTAGGAGTATTTCGAAATATAAGAGAGTTTAATCTACTATGTCGTTACCTTTAGAAGATATTAAAGTATTAGATTTTTGCCAAGTTTTTGCTGGTCCTGCAACAACTATGCATCTAGCTGATCAAGGAGCTCAAGTAATTAAAATAGAAACACCTGAAGGGGATAATTCTAGAAATTTTGTGCCATTTCCAGGTTCTAATGATTTAAGTAGAGGATTTGTAGCATTAAATAGAAACAAAAGGACGATAGCTTTAGATTTAACAAAGCCTGAAGGTTTAGAAATTGCTTATAAATTAGTTAAATGGGCTGATATTGTAGTTTGTAATCTACGACCTAGCGTACCTGAAAGATTAAAAATTTCATATGAGTATCTTAAATTAATAAATCCAAAGATCATATATGCAGGCATATCTGCTTATGGAGAGAAAGGTCCTGATGCAACGTTGCCTGGGTACGACTTAATAGCTCAAGCTAAGTCGGGTATTACAACAACTCGAAGGAATGCAGATGGAACACCAATTGGATCTTTTATATACTATGCAGATATGGCAGTTGCTATGTTAGGAGCATATGCAATAATGGTTGCATTGCATGAAAGAAATACTACGGGCGTAGGACAAAAAATCGAGTTAAATTTATTACACAACTATTTAGCTTTGCAAGCAGTTCAGATGGTTAAAACTGAAAATGACAATCCTACAGACCAAGGTCGAGTTTTAACTGCATTAGCTACATCCTATTTGGCAAGTGATGGGAAATATATTCATGTGCATTCGGCATCAGGTCGTCAATGGGTTAACTTATGTAAAGCGTTAGATTTAGAACATTTGATAGATGATCCACAATTTGATACTCACCAAAAACGAGGGGAAAATGCCGAAAGTCTATTTCAAGTTATTGCTGCAGTAATAAACACAAAACCGGCAAAAGAATGGGAATCTATTTTAAAAGAAAATAATTCACCAACTAGTGTGATACAAGAATGGCAAGAAGTTTGGATAGATGATCAGGTTGTTGCTAATGATATGATTATTTCATACGAGCAGCCAGGAGTTGGTGTAGTCCAATCAGTAAACACCCCATTTAAACTTTCAAACAGTAATACTAATAACCGTGTATATCTGGCAGCACCACATTTTGGTCAGCATAATGAAGAAATACTAATTGAATTTGGTTACAGCCCAAATGAAATAGATAAATTTAAATCACTAGGTGTAATAAAAGATTCTATAGAATAGTATTAAGAAATTTTTATTTTTCCTACTCCATCTTCAATATTAATTTCAGTACCATAGGGTTTAGACATGTCTTGGAACCTTTTTAAAACACGTTCATTTACTTCACTTCCTGGTTCTGCCAATACAGGTCTGCCAGCAATAGATCTAGGCAATCCCATGCCTAAATCAATAGGATAAAGTGAAATTTCTCTGAGCTTTTTTTCTGTAAATTTACATGTGGCTATAGCACTTTCCCATCCTTCTACTCTAGAGTTCCACCCTCTTTTCTTTCTTTCTTCATGAAAGTCAGAAGGAGTATCAGAATGCCCTAATCCAAATCTTTTCATCACATCATATGGTATCCATTGAGGAGTGTCGTTTTGTAAAATGAAGTCACCCAAACTATAAAAAATAGGCTTGCCATTATATATTTCGATACCACGGTCTCTATGTGGGCCATGACCTATAAATATATCTGCTCCATTATCAATTAGTCCTTTTGCAAGTGTACGAGTATGAGAAGATGGAAGTTCTGGAGAATTACTAGCACCATGATTGTGAAAGCTAAAAATGGTCCAATCTGCCATTTTAGTGGCATCTCTCATCCATTTATAGTTTTCCTCTAAATCTTCTTCTTCTGCAATTGTTTCCATTGAGAATTCTTTCCCAACAACAAATGTTGAACCAAATAAATTGATTTGTTGATTTTGTTCAATAACATTAAACAGGCTTTCTCCTAATTTTTTAAGTTCATTATATACAGATTCAGTTACCGTAAATTTTGTTTTATGGCGAACTAGATTACAACCAGGTCTGCCAATAGAATAAGGTGATTGTTCACCGGCCATAACTCCCATAGGAAATGGCCATGGTTCTGCACCAGTTCCTCTGGGGCCCCAGTCAGCAGCAGCCATAAGTGCAATTCTTCCTTTGGGGTTGTCGAGATAAGCAGGTGCTCTTGCTTCAGCTAAGTTCATTCCTGTACCAGCATGAGGCATTCCCGACTCTTCTAAAAATTCTAAATTAGAGATTATCCCTTGGTCACCAAAGTCTGAAGCATGATTATTTGCCGTAGATACAATATCAATTCCTAACCATCGTAATTCTTCAATACTTTCTGGAGGAGCAGCCATATAAGTACCTTGTCCGCTTCCGCCACCCGCATATGTATTGGGATAATCAGCATAGTCTTGAAATAAACATTCGGCATTTGAAAAGCTTACATCTGCATTTAAAATTATTTCTCGAAGTTTTAAAAAATATTCTTCACGAAAAACAGACAGTTTCCGGGATATAAGAGATTCTCCTGTTAAACAAATTTCTATATCTCCAGATTCAGCTTCATAGATCATTTCTGACTCCTTATTTAATTTTTAGAAATTAGTGTAAGTTATTCAGTTCTATAATAAAATAAATATATAGTAATTAACGAATTAATAGTACATAAAAATATGAAAAATACACTTATAAAACTTAATCATGTATCTAAACATTACGAAGAAGGTTCTGATAATCGAGAAATATTAACCGATATTAATGCTGAAATCAAAACAACTGAGGTTGTGTCATTTATTGGCAAAAGTGGTATAGGTAAATCTACTCTGTTAAATTTAATTAGTGGGATTGATGTCTGCGATTCTGGAGATATCACTATAGACGGAGTGTTTATCAATAAATTATCTGATACTAAAAGAACTTTATTTAGAAGAAAAAATATTGGATTTGTTTTTCAATTTTTCAATTTAGTTTCAACTTTAACCATTGAGGAAAATATAGCTCTTCCTCTTAAATTAAATAAGTTTGATCCTGAGACAACAAATCAAACTGTTGATAGATTATTAGAACATGTAGGATTATTAGACAGAAAAAAAAGTTTTCCCGACAAACTATCTGGTGGAGAGCAACAACGAATAGCTGTAGCGAGGGCGCTTTCTCATAATCCTAAACTTATTATTGCTGATGAACCAACGGGAAATTTAGATACTAACAACAGTTCTATGCTTATGGGGTTATTAGTTTCTCTAGCTAAAGAATATGGAACTACAATTATAATCGCTACTCATAGTGATGAAGTTTTGAAATATTCTGACAGGATTATGTCTATAGAGAGTGGTATTTTAATTGAAAAGTAAACATATTTTTTCGTTTCCTCCTTATATTCTATGGATTAATGCTTTTCGATATTATTTCCGTAGTTTTACTCAGAGTATTCTTGCTGTTTTAGGCGTAGCGGTAGGAATAGCCGTTTTTGTAGCAGTAGACCTCGCTAATGATAGTGCTAAACAGTCATTTAGAAACTCAGCTGTTAGTATTTTTGGCGACACAGAGTTTCAATTAATGGGAAGTACATCTGGTATATCTGAAAACGTTTATTCAGACGTAGTTAAATCTGCAGAATTACAACCTTTATTAAATATAATCAGACCTATTATCGATAAACAAATTACGTTAACCGACAGTAATGGAGTAGAAGATAAATATCGATTGTTGGGTATAAATGTAATTAATGAAAATGTATTATCCGGAAATAATAAGTATGGAATAGATTTTTTAAATTCTTCACAAACAAGTTTCAATTTTTTTGCCGAGAACCAAGTCTTTGTTTCATCAATTCTCGCAAGTAAAAAACAATTAAGTATTGCTGATGAATTTTTAGTTGAAGATACTAATAATAAAATAAGTATTGTTGGTTTTTTTCAAGGTGATAATTCTTTACAAAGAGAGTTGATGCAAAATGTAATAATTACTGATATTTCTGTAGCACAAAATATCACCAATAGTAATGGTATTCTTACAAGAATAGATATATCTAGTGTATATGACCAGAATGAAAAAATAGCTTTGGATAAATGGTTTTCTTTACTGCCTTCAGGAGTCCAGTTAATACCAAGTTATACGTATTCTGAAGCAAGAAAATCCATTACTAAGTCATTTGATACAAATCTACTTGCTCTAAGTTTATTAGCATTACTTGTAGGTTTGTATTTAATTTACAACATGATGACATTCTCGATACATAGAAGAAAAAATCTTTTTGGAACTTTAAGGGCAATTGGAGTTACAAAAAATGAAATATTTTTCTTGGTTCTTGTAGAAGGATTACTTATAGGGCTTATAGGTGCAATTTTTGGAATTATGTTAGGTATATTATTAGCATATTTTCTTTTAGGGCTTATAAGTTCAACTATAAATTATCAATTTTTTTCAAGTTCACCTAACTCAATAGCTTTAGATATAACTATTATTTATCAAGCACTTATCTTGGGAATTTCTGGTTCAATTGTTTCAGTATTGATTCCTGCTTGGAGTGCATCAAGAATTCAGCCCCGTGAACTTATAGATATTTATGGTAAATACTCCACATATAATAATTATCATATGGTTTTGTTTTTCTTAGGGTTACTGCTTTGTTCTATTGGTTATTTAATTACTTTAGCCCCAATAACAAATCTTATTATTGGATTTATAGCCATGTTCTTGGTAATTGTTGGTTTATCTTTAACTGTACCAACAACAACTCAAATAGTTCTTTTAATTATTAGCTCAATTTTAGAGAAAATAGGGAGACCTACTATAGTTACTCTTTCAGTAGAGACAATCAAAAATTCTCTTAACACAATAGCCATCTGTATAGCTGCTTTAAGTGTTAGTATAGCTATGACAATAGGAATAGGCTGTATGATTCAGTCATTTCGTGCGACAGTCGAAGAGTGGTTAAATCAATCATTGGTAGCTGATATTTATATAGCACCACCTACACTAAGTTTTGGACAAGACCTTAAAGGAATTGATGATGAATTTATTAAATATGTTAGTGATATACCTGAAATAGAGTATATTAGCCAATTAGGCTCTTTCGAAATTTTCAAAGATGGATATTTATTAAATTTAATTGTGGTGGATTCTGCTGAAAAGATTTTTGATGAAGTTATCCAATTAAAAGAAGGTGAAAAAAAAGATATTTGGAACGACTTTGTACAAACAGATTCAATATTGATTTCGGAACCTCTTGCTTTTCAGAAGAATATTCAAATAAACGATACTTTTGACATACTGACTGATACTGGTTTGAAAAGTTTTACCGTAAGAGGCATATATTATGACTACAGTTCAACTTCAGGAATTGCAATGGTTAGTAAACAGGTTTATGACAATTATTGGAATAATTCAAAAGTTACTTCTTTGGCACTTTATTTAAATGATTCACAAAACTCAGAGGTAGTATTTAACAAACTTTTAGATAAATTTGATACTGACTGGGATTTACAAATCATCTCGAGTAAAAAATTAAATAATGCCTCCATGGAAATTTTTGATAAAACTTTTGAAATAACTTTTGTATTGCGATCAATTAGCCTCATAGTTGCATTTATAGGGATATTAGGTGCTATAAGTGCTATTATTTTGAGTAGAGCCAGAGAATTTTCCATACTCAAATCTATTGGATTTACAAATAATCAATTAAGAACAATCATAGGTAACCAAACATTCATTATAGGGGTAATTTCAGGACTGATTTCCATACCATTAGGAATAATAATTACAAACCTTCTTATTCAAATAATTAATAAACAATCTTTTGGTTGGTCAATCCCCATGCAACTTTTACCTTCAGTATTTGTAGAAGGGATAATGGTAGCTATTTTATCGTCTGTATTAGCAAGTATTTATCCTAGTATAAAAATTAGTCGCAATAATATCCGTAAAGCACTGATGGGGGAATAAAATTTTGAGGAAGTTTTTAAAATACTCTTTGATGATTGTAATTAGTTTTACTATTGTCGTAATAGTTTACTTTTCTGTTATTGCAACTAATAAACCCAAAACAATTGAATCATCAAATTTATCCTTATTGAATCTTCTTAGTGATAATTCCAGTATCTCTGCAGGTGAAATTCCCGAACCAAATAAAGAGATTTTGTTTCCTCAAGATCATTACGATCATCCAAACTTTAGAAATGAATGGTGGTACTTTACAGGGAATCTTAAAGATATAAATCAACAAGAATTTGGATATCAGTTTACAATATTTCGATTTGATAATAATGAAGGTAATTCTATTTCCTCATGGTCAGCTTCTGATATATATCTAGGCCATTTAGCGATTTCAGATATTAATAATTCAGAGTATATACACAAAGAAATATTTTTTCGAAAAAGTGATTTAGGGCTTGCTGGATCTGATATAGATAACAATAAAATATGGATTAGTAATTGGACTATAGAATTTGATGGCAATGATGTTCATTTATATGCAAGACAAGATGAAATAATATTAGATTTAATATTGAATAGTAGCAGTACTCCTATTTTACATGGCAACAAAGGTTATAGTAAAAAAGGAGCTGATAGATCTAATGCTTCTTATTATTATTCAGTTACAGATTATGAAACAACAGGTGAAATTGTTATCGATAAAAGTGTTTATGAGGTGACTGGAAATTCATGGTATGACCATGAATGGAGCTCTGGTGTGTTACCAAAAAATGTAATAGGGTGGGATTGGTTTTCAATAACCTTTAGTGACAGTTCACAATTAATGATGTATCAACTAAGAAATACAGAAGGTTTACCTACTGATTTTAGTGCTGGAACATTTATTGATAAAAATAATAAAGTGACAAGCTTAAAAGAAGATCAGTTCAAATTGAGTCCTGTAAAATACTGGGAAAGCGAAGCTACAAAAATTGATTATCCTTTAGAATGGGAAATTGAGATTGCAGAATTAGATATATCTATACGAATTATCCCTAAAATTAATAAACAAGAGTTTAATAGTACAATTACATATTGGGAAGGAGCTATTGATATTTTAAGTGAAAATAATAGCTTGCTAGGGGAAGGATATATGGAACTTACTGGCTATAATTGATATTTTTTATGTATTGTATTGTGAGAAAAAAAATAATAAAATCCAAAATTGAAAACTTAATATTAATATAGGTGCTGTTTCTACAGAGAATAGGGAACCTGGTGAAAATCCAGGACGGTAGCGCCGCTGTAAACTGAGAAAAGAAAATAAATAGACATTGATTTATATCGAGAAGTCTATTTTGTAACATTCAGTAAGTCAGAAGACCTGCCTATATTTAGTCAGCGACTCTCTTCGCTTAAAGAGGCAGCTTATTTAATTAAAATAAATAAAAAGGTCTTACGTAGAAGTCGTGAGACCTTTTTTTATTTGACTTTATAAGGAGAAATGTTCGAAATGAAAACCCGTTTTACTTTTATGATAACTATGATGTTTTTTCTCTTATCGTGCTCATTGATGGAAGATTCAAATGAAGCACAAGCTGTGAATTTTAATGTTCAAGATAGTAATGGACAGACAATTTTATTTGAAAGCCATCCAGAAAAAATGGTGGTCTACGATGCAGCAGCTGTAGAGATATTACTTGCAATGGGTGAAGAAAATAAAATTATTGCAACTCATGAATTTGTTGAATTACCTGAAAACAGTTCCCCAATACAAAGAGTTGGGGATGCTTTCAATGTTAATTATGAAAAAGTAGTTGAATTAGATCCTGATTTATTTTTTGTATTTTATGACACTTTTACGAAAGAGTTAGAAGATTTAGGAATCAAAGTATTATATTTAAATTCATTGGATAGCGATTTGGAAGATATTCGTGCACATATAAAAATTTGGGGACTTATAACTGGAAATGATGAAGGCGTTGAAAAACTTATAGAAACTTTTGACAATAAACTTAATGCGGTAACAGATACTATTCCTACTGCATCGACAAAACCTACTGTTTATTATCATACTTTTGATTATTGGACACCTGGAGGAGATACTTTAATTGGAAATATTTTTGAATTACTTAACACTGACATGGTTTCACAAAACCTATCTGGGTATAATCAAATAAGTCTTGAAGAGATAGTTGCAAAAGATCCTGAATACATTTTTACTGACGAGTGGGGAATAGATCAAATTAAATCTGAACAAGCATTACAATCTGTTTCTGCTATAAAAAATAATCAAGTGTATGTATTGCAAAACGGTTCGTTAAGTATAGCCAGTCATAATATAGTTCTTGCTATAGAGGAAATTAGTAACATAATTTACGAATAGGACATGCAAAAATTAGATATATATAGAACTTATAGTTTATTAATAGCCACGCTATTAATAACTATAGTTCTGTCTATTAGTATTGGGTCAGTAATAATTTATCCAAAAGATATATTTTTCTCTCTGTTGACTTTGATACCATTTTTTGATTATCAAGCCGATATTTCAGAAAGCCTAACTGTTATAATTAATCAGCTCAGATTACCTCGAATACTACTAGCAGGAATTGTAGGTTTTTCAATAGCATTGTCTGGAGCCACATTTCAAGCTATATTCAAGAACCCCCTAGCAGATCCATACCTAATTGGAGCAGCTTCCGGGTCTGCTTTGGGTGCAACGATTGTTTTAATGCTAATAGGCCCCATTATTCTTATGCAAATTTCTATTTTACCATTAGCTTCTTTTTTAGGAGGTGTGATTGCTGTTGGTATTACAGTAATGATTTCTTTTTCTTCTCGTTCTATGAGTTCAAATACGTTAATTTTATCCGGTATAGCAGTAGGTGCTTTAGCTAATGCTATAACAAGTTTAATTATTATAAGTTCTGATCCTGACGTTAGACCTTTACTTAGCTGGCTTTTGGGAAGCTTCAATACTGCTAATTGGGATGAAGTTTTAATTACTATACCTTATGTATTAATTTCAACAATATTATTATTTAGGTATCGTAGGATTATGAATATTATTCAATCTAGCGATTCAGAAGCACAACTTGTTGGTGTTGAAGTAAACAAAACGAAATACATATTAATTCTTATTAGTACTTTATTAACAGCCATTGCTGTATCTGTAAGTGGGATTATAGGTTTTATCGGTTTAGTTGCACCACATGCCGTAAGGTTAATATGGGGTTATGATTATAAGTATTTGATTCCATTTAGTGCATTATTAGGATCTATAATACTTATATTAGCTGACACAATCGGAAGAACAATTCTATACCCTCAAGAGTTACCTGTGGGTGTTATAACGGCATTTATTGGTGCTCCCTTTTTTATTTTTTTAATTATCAAAGGTCGAAGTTCGTTTTATGGATGAAAAATGTATTTTAAAAATTAATCATGTCACATCTTTTCTAGGCTCCACTAAAGTCCTTGATAATGTTTCTTTAGATATTAAACCTGGGACTCTAAACGGTTTGATTGGAGTAAATGGCTCTGGTAAAACTAGTCTTATTAATACTATAAATGGCCTTATTAAACCTACAGAAGGAAGTTTAGATATTGACGACCTTTCACTAGATTCTATACCTGATAAAGATATAGCAAAATTAATTGCGACAGTTCCTCAGAATCCCACAAATATGTTAGGGTTTTCTTGTCTTGATGTTGTACTTATGGGGCGTAATCCCTATATACCAATTGGTGGATGGCCAAATGGTTCAGATATAGATATTGCATATCAATCAATGAAATCTACAGGAGTTGATCAATTTGCAAAACGAACTTTGGATACATTATCCGGAGGAGAAATCCAACGAGTGTTTATCGCCAAAGGATTGGCTCAAGGAACTGGGATATTACTTTTAGATGAACCTATTGCAAATTTGGATATTTCCTATCAAATACAAATCATGGATATTTTGCTATCCTTGGTACATGAACAAAACTTTACAATAATTACCTCTTTACACGATATAAATTTAGCTTCATTGTATTGTGATAATCTTATTGTTATTGATAAGGGCGCTATTGTTAAAACAGGTCCTCCGTCAGGCATAATAGAGAAAGATTTTATACAGAGTATATTTGGAAATAGATTAGATGTAATACGAAATCCTGAAGATAATCGAAGTATTATAATTCCTAAGTCTATAAACTAACTATTCATAACCTTTATATTAATTTATAGTATGTGTATTAATTTAATTTCGAAATTTATTGGAGATAGTATTATGTCAAAAATGTCCGGTGGTGAAGCACTTGTAAATTCTTTAGTACGAGAAGGGGTAGAAGTTATTTTTGGGTTACCTGGTGTTCAAATGTATGGTGTGGTCTCAGCTATTAAAGAAAATCCAGCTATAAAAATGATAGTTCCTCGACATGAACAAGCAACCACTTATATGGCAGATGGTTATGCTAGAGCAAGTAGAGGGATTGGGGTAGCAATGGTTGTCCCTGGCCCAGGCTTATATAATGCTGCTGCTGGTTTATCAACAGCCTATTCAGTATCATCGCAAGTACTAATGATTGCAGGCCAAATACCACGTGCTACTATAGGAAAAAATTTAGGTGGTCTTCATGAAGTCAATGATCAACTAGAAACGATAAAACCTGTCACAAAATTTCAAAAAAGAATCATGAATTTAAAAGATATTCCTGATTCAATGGCTGAAGTTTTTTCTGAATTAAGAAATGGCCATCCTAGACCAGTAGAAGTAGAAATGCCACCTGAAACTATGGTTGAGAAAGATGAAGTCGAATTATATGAACCTGCACCTCAACTCCGTGTTGCTGCTTCTGATGAATCAATTGAAACAGCTGCAAAATTAATCATCGATGCTAATAATCCAATAATCTATGCTGGAACTGGAGTGGTTAGATCTCAGGCAGAGGAAGAATTGATTCAACTTACGGAAGCTACAAATATTCCAGTTATAAATAGTGCTGGTTCTAAAGGAGTTATTTCAGATGACCATAAACATAGTTTAGGTTCTTCATTAAGTGGTAAAGGACCAATAAAAGATTTAGTGGAGAGTTCTGATTTAATAATAGTTCTGGGGTCAAGATTTGCTCTAAGAAATCCAGCCGGTGACGGTTGTCAAATAATACATCTTGATATCGATCCTGAAGAAACAAAAATACTTGAGGGTCGAATACAAAAATCTGTAACATCTGTCAATGGCGATGCCAAGCTATCTATAAAGAAATTAACAGATAAGATAAAGAGTATGGGAGGGACTTCGTTAAATTCCCCTGGAGAAATTGTTGCAAAAATACGAGAACAGATAACCTCTGGGGACCAAATTACAGAACCTCAAAATTCAATTTTAGATTCTTTGCGTGCTGGAATGCCAAAAGAAACAATTACTGTTTGGGATATGACTCAAATGGGGTATTATTCCAGAGCATTTTGGAAAACTTATTACACTTCTACATATATTGATTCAGGTTACTCTGGAAATCTCGGTTATGCATATCCAACTGCACTAGGTGCAAAAGTCGCAAAGCCGGAAGTTCCAGTAGTATCCATTTCCGGTGATGGAGGATTCATGTATAACGTCCAAGAATTATCAACAGCTGTAAAATATGGAATCAATACGGTTGCTGTTGTGTTTAACGATAATCATTATGGAAATGTACGAAGAGACTTAGAAGAAGATTGGACTGGAGATTATGGGACTGAATTTGTGAATCCGAATTTTGTTCAAATGGCTGAATCATTTGGGGCTCTTGGTATTAAAGTTACTGATCCAAATAAAGTTGGTGATGCTATTGCTGAAGCAATTGCTGCTGAAAGACCTGCACTAATAGATGTAGATATGATTGATACAGCTAAATTACCAAGACCATTTGTTGGCAAAGCTGCATGGGCAATTCCTCATGAAGATCTTTTGCCATAACCTGACATTTCAATTGGTTCCTCGTTTATATCTATACAAACTGTTTGTATAAACAAAATATAATAAATAAGAGTGAGGTATAAAATGAGAAAAATGAAAAAATGGATTACGGGTTCAATAGTTCTTAGCGTTTTAGTTATTGGTATGACCTCTACAGCTGTATTAGCTGATAATACATCTGATAGAATTGCGAATAATCCTCTGATTGCTCGCGTTGCTTCAATTTTAGGGATCAGTGAAACTGAATTGGTTGGAGCCTTTACTACAGCTATAGCTGAAATGAAAACCGAAAAATTAGAAGAAAAATTAGCTGAAAATATTGCCAATGGCAGTATAACTGAAGAAGAAGCACAAAGTAAGCGTGAAAGATTTAACCAGAAGTTAGACCGTAAAGGTGATAAGTTAGGTTTGGAACATTTTAAGTCAAGGCATCATGTACATCACTTTAAATCGTTTACAATTCCTGGTAAACCAAGGTTAATGACTCCTGAAGAATTAGAATCAAAAATGGCATCCGCTATAGAATCAGGAGTGATTACTGAAGAACAAGCTCAAAGAAAGAGAGATAGATTGCAAGAAAAGATTAATGCTTCTATAGCTTAATTAATAGGAAAGAAGAATTTTAAAGAGCCCGAAATCCGGGCTCTTTCTTTTTTTTGTTAAGAAATGTGGTATATAATTATATTAGAATAAATAAAATAAGAGGAAATATATGAAGATAAAATTTTTCCCAGTCCTTCTGCTCTTTATGATAATTCTTTCATGTTCTAATAATGAAAGTAGTCAAATAGATAATACTCAAAAAGAAACAACTAAAATAGAGATTCCTACACCCACTGCTACCTTAACACCAGTCGAAACAAAAATACCAATCGAAACAAAGGTAAATGAAAATTCAGTACAAGAGGTAGCTACACTAACACCAAAAGTTTCTACTGAAGAATCTCAAATTAAAGAAGAACCTGTCAAAACAAATGTTGAAGGGAATTTATCAGTTGATATTGATCCTAATTCTATTGCTCGTTATATCGTTTATGAACAATTGGTCCGTTGGGCTTCTCCAAGAGATGTAGTGGGTGAAACAAAAGTAACTGAAGGTAAATTAGTTTTTGGTAAAGATGGGGAAATTATACCTGAAGAATCAATAATTATAGTAGATCTTAAAAACCTAAAAAGTGACTCAGATAAAAGAGATGATTATATAAAAAGAAACGCACTAGAATCAAATAAATATCCTGAAGGTATTTTTATACCTGAAACAATACAAGGGTTACAATGGCCTTTTCCTACTGAAGGTGACCATACTTTTACAATGTTAGGTGATATGACAGTGCATGGAATCACAAAACCTGTTGAATGGACGGTAGAAGCCAATGTTGTTAATAAAGAGGTGAAAGGTAAAGCAAGTACAAAGTTTGATTTTTCATATTTTGATATAAATAAACCAGACCTAAGATTCATTTTAATATTAGATGATGAATTAAGGATTGAACTTGATTTTACAGCAACCGTAAATTCTTAAAGAGAACTTACCATATTGTTTAATCGATCAATAGCAATATTAATATTCTCTATAGAGTTTGCGTATGAAAGTCGTATAAATCCTTCTCCATAACTTCCAAATGCTGTACCAGACAGAACAGCAACTCCAGCTTCTTGTAAAGATTTGGTTTCAAATTCGCTGCTGGTAATACCTGTGTTGGTTATATCTGCAAAAACATAAAAGGCGCCCTCAGGATTTGGACATTTAATACCATTGATATTTTGAAGACCAGATACTATTACTTCACGTCTACGAGAAAATTCTTCAACCATGCTAACTACTCCTGATTGATCTCCCTCTAATGCTGCAATAAGAGCCATTTGAGAAAAAGCACTTGTACAAGAAACACTATTTACTGCCAGTTTAGTAATATGTGGTACCAATTCTTCAGGAAATGCACCATAGCCCAATCTCCAACCTGTCATTGCATAGCTTTTTGAAAGACCATCAAGAATGATTACTCTATCTTTAATACTTTCATACTGTGAAACACTTAAATGTTGTCCCGTATAAATAATATCCTTATAAACTTCATCGGATAGTACATATAAATTAGGGAACTTTTCAACTAAAGCTACGATAGCTTCGGTTTCTTCTTTATTTAAGACTGAGCCACATGGGTTATTAGGGGAGTTAAGAATGAGTAATCTTGTTCTGTCATTAATCAAAGTTTCTAGTTCTTCTATATCAGGATGATAGTTGAGATTACCACGTAATGGCATAGGTACAGCTTTGCCACCACAAAAATTTATCATTGATTCATAAATAGGGAATCCAGGATCTGGAAATACTACTTCAAAATCAGGCTCTGCTAATGCAAGAATTGTAAAAAACATGATGGGTTTTGCACCGGGAGTAATAATGATTTGATCTGGGTTATAATTAACCTGCCTTGTATTATCAATATTTTTTGAAATAGATTCTCGTACCTCTAATATTCCTGCAGATGGAACATAATGAGTAAATCCTCCATTTAAAGCTTCTATAGCTGCATTTTTTATATGATCAGCTGTTTCAAAATCAGGTTCACCTATTTCCAAATGAACTATATGTTTACCCTCTTGTTCTAATTTTCTAGCTTTTGCTAAAACTTCAAATGCAGTTTCAGTACCTAGTCGTTCCATTCTTTTAGCAAGGTTCATTTAGTCCTCCAGTTAGTTTAATCTAGTTAAACTTTTGTTTCGTCAAATTAATACATTATACCTAATATACTTAGATAATGTGTATTAGCATTTCTTACATTAATTACTATAATATTTACAATATTCAATAAAGATTAAGAGGAAAATATGAAATTAGGAGTTTCTTTAAGTGGTATGTGCCAACAACCAGTTGGGACAGATATGATTCAAAATTTTAAAAATATTGTTACTTACGCTAAAAAAGCCCAAGAGCTAGGATTTGATTTGGTGTATCAAGGTCAACATTATTTAACACATCCATATCAACAATTACAAACAATACCGTTACTATCAAGGTTATCAGCCGAAATCGAAGGTATGGGTATTGTCGGAACACTTGTTATTCCATTACATCAACCTGTAGATTTAGCAGAAAGAGTAGCAACTATTGATGTGTTAACTGGGGGTAAGTTTCATTTAGGATGTGCGTTAGGTTACCGTGATCAAGAATATGATTCATTTGGAATAGATCCAAAGAAACGAGTTGCTCGATTTTTAGAATGTTTAGATATAGCACAAAAATTGTGGACTCAGGGCAAAGTTACTTATGATGGTAAATTTTTTCAACTTAATGATGTAGAAGCTATGTTAAAACCGATTCAAAAACCGCACCCACCTATTTGGATTGCAGCTAATCATGACAATGCTATAAAGAGAGCTGCTAGAAGAGGTTATTCATGGTATGTAAATCCTCATGCTGGATATGAAACAATTAAGAGGCAAATTGAACTTTATCATGAGACTGCTGAAAATGCAGATTCTGGGGCTCCTAAAAAACTGCCTATAATGAGAGAAGTGTTTGTTCATGACGATCGAAAAACTGCATTTACAGAAGCTAATAAATTTTTGGGTGGGAAATATGAAGCTTACTCGCAGTGGGGGCAAGATAAAGCATTGCCTGAGGATGACGAGTTTAGTGATGAATTTGTAGAACTAGCCAAAGACAGATTTGTTATTGGAAACCCTGAAGATTGTGTTCAAGACTTACTAAAATATAAAGAACTTGGCATGGAATATGGCATATTTCGCATGATGTATCCTGGTATGAGTCTAAATTCAGGTATGCAACTTTTAGAAACATTTGCTTCAAAAGTTATGCCTCATATTAAATAATTTTGACAGGAGTGTAGAAAATTGAAAATAAATCCAAAAACATTTGAAGGCTTTAATCGTGTATTAACTGGAGTTGTAGTACCTCGCCCTATAGCCTTTGTTTCAACTATTTCAAATTCAGGAAATGTAAATCTGTCTCCGTATTCTTTTTTCAATGCTGTATCTTATGATCCTCCGTTAATTATTTTCTCTTCCTCCAAATTTACTTCAGATGGGAAATTGAAAGATAGTTTATCTAATATTGAGCAAAATGGTGAATTTGTCGTAAATATAGTTAATGAAAATATAGTAGAAGCAATGAATAAAACTGCAGCAGAGTATCCTGAAGATGTTAATGAATTTGATGTTGCTAATCTTACACAAATTGATTCTGATTTAGTTAAACCTCCTAGATTAAGTGAGAGTCCAGTGAACATGGAATGTAAATTAGAGAGAATTATAACTCTTGGAACTGAGGCTCATCCACAAGGATTAGTTATTGGAGAAATTATTCAGTTGCATATTGATGATGAAATTATTTCAGGTCATAGAATAAATCATGAAAAACTAAAACCAGTTGGTAGATTGGCAGGAAATATGTATACCCATACATATGATGTTTTTGAATTAATGAGACCAAGTTATGAAGGCTAAGTTAAGTATAAAAAATGTAATTGTACTAAGGTATTTATATATAATTTTGCCAGAGAAAAACATGTTGGTTAATACAGGGTTACTAAAGAGGTGAAAATATGGAAGAATTAATAAATCGTATGAATGCTATGTGTTTGGAATCTCCATTTCAAAGTGGATGGTATCTAAAAAACTTACAAACTAATGAAAGTGCTAATTATTATGGTGATGTTGTGGTTCCTTCTGCAAGCACAAGGAAAATTGCTATATTAATGAATGCTATGAAATGGATACATGAAGGGAAACTCTCACTAGATCAACCTATACGTATTGATGAAACGAATCAATATGTCGGGAATTCATCTGGTTGCTTTCAATATCTTCGCCCTGGTTTTACCGTACAACTTTATGATGTATTAACTATGATGATTATTGTAAGTGATAATACATCTACGGGTATTGTGGCAAATTTGTTAGGTTTGGATAGTATTAATGAATTTTCCCAATCTATTGGAATGATAGGTACAACTCATCGTCACAAATTACCACCATTAGACTTATCAATAGACCATTCTTTAGATTATACAAATAGTACTACACCAAACGATGTTGGGCTAATTTTAGAACTAATTTTACTGGGTACAAATGATGAAAAAGTCGCAAATAAACTTGGTTCTTCCAAAGAATTATGCCAGATTGCTCTAGATATCTTACTAAATCAAAAACTGAATAATAAACTACCAGCACTACTTCCTAAAGGCACTAAAGTTGCTCATAAAACAGGTACAGGTGCAAGAAATTATAACGATGCAGGGATAATATTTTTAGAGGATTCTCCTTTGTTTATTTTGACTGTTTTTACTGAAAATGTTCCAACTAGTTTGGCAGATGGTAGAGCAGGTCATGGAGTAGCTTGTGATTTGGTAGCTCGTTTATCATCAGAAGCATACAATTACTTTATAAACTAAATGCTTCTATTAATCGTTATTATTCTCAACCTAATTTCGTTGATTTTACTATCATTGGATAAACGATATGCAATCTATAACCAACGTAGAATTCCTGAAAAGTATTTTTACCTTCTTTCCTTAGCAGGAGGATGGTTATTAGGAGTTTTGACAATATATACGATAAAACATAAAAATCGGAAAAGATCTTTTTTATTTAAGTATTATGGTGCGTCAATTATATCGCTAGGAATGTATTTGGGATTTATATTATAAAGATCCATCAATAACAATATCTAATAATGCAGGTTTTCCAGATGCTACAGCTTTATCGATTGCTGGTTTTATTTCTTCTGGTTTAGTGATTCTTGTTCCTGAGACCCCCATACTATTTGCAATAGCTGCCATATCAAATGGGGTATTAAAATCAGAATACAATAGATTAGCGCCTGCAGTTTCTGGCAAATCTAATATATCTTTTTGATATACGTTAAAATTAACCTTCAAAACACGGTACATACCATTATTACAAATAATAAATACACAAGGAATATTATCGTTGGCTGCGGTCCATAATCCTTGAATAGTCATCATTGCACTACCATCACCAATAATTCCAAAAACAGTTCTGTCAGGATATGCGCATTGATTACCAATAGTAGCACCAATACCACCACCTATAGATTGACCTCTTACGGCTCTTAAATCGCCACGATTCTCAGGCTTAAAGTAGTATCGTAATGCAGCTCGATTACTAATTGAGTCATCTAAAATAACGGCATTTTCAGGTACTGCATTTGCAATTTCATACATCATTCTTGCCGGTATCATAGGGCTTTGATTCCATTTAGCCGACAAAGATTCTTCATATGTTTTTTGACTTTCTTCAAATTCTTTTGAAATAGTATTTTTTCTTTTTGAAATTATTTCATTACTTTTGTCGTTTAATAGAGGTTTAACAGTTTTTATTAATTCATTAAGAGCAAGTTTGCAATGTGAAATTATTCCAACAGAAACAGGTTCGGATTTTCCTACTTTACCAGGAACTGGGTCTATATGGATTAATTTTACATCTTGATTTAATATGGGGTCTCCCCAATAAAATAGTTCTTCAAATGTATCCATACCAACTGTTAGTACAAGATCAACACGTTTTAATATTTCTCTATGGTCAGCTACACGTAAAGATAAATTTCCCATGAATTGTGGATGAGTAGTAGGAAATGCTACCTCTGCACCTCTGGATTGATATACAGGTAACCCTAATAGCTCAGCAAGTTCGATAGCTTCATTTACTGCGTGGTCATCAGAAGCTCGATCTCCAACAATCATAATGGGTTTTTCAGATTCAACTAACAGAGATGCACTTTCTTTTATTCCTTGGATGCTAGGTCTTGTTTCATCAAAAATTTTAGTTGATGGAATAATGTTCATCTCAGCACTACCTTCTAGAGCATTAGCAGTGAATCCAACGTATACTGGCCCTTTAGGGTGACTATTTGCTTCATTGAAAGCGCGTCTCATAGCGCTAGGTATTTGATCAGGGTGAGTTAATTCAACAGCCCATTTTGTTACAGGTCTGACAAGTTCTGCTAAGTCAGTTTTATTTTCAGTAATTTTGCGTACATCATAGTTTGCAGATGTTACAACCATAGGTGTACCAGTATTTAAAGCATCTAACATTAATGCTATACCATTAGCCAAACCACTATCTACGTGAAGGCTTACAAAAGAAGCTGTTTCTGTTGCCCGTGCATATGATTCACCCATACCTACAGCAACACTTTCTTGAAGAGCAAGTATATATTTAAATTCAGGGTAGTCACCAAGCATATCAATAATTGGCCCTTCGCTTGTTCCTGGATTTCCAAAAATATATTCCACTCCTTCAGCTTTAAGCATTTCTAGCAAAGCTTTCTTCCCTGTCATAATTTCTGACATTAACAACTCCTTTATAATTAAGATGAACGAAGTCATAGTATAATACTAAAAATAACATTTTATTAAGATATATTTTGTGATAAAGTAACCTGACTTTCATCTTTAGTTACTAATTATTCTAAAAAAGGAGTCCTCTAATATGACATCAAACCAAAAAGTTGCCGTTGTTACTGGGGCAGGCACGGGCATTGGTAAAAGTGCTGCACTTCATTTACTTGCAGATGGGTACTCAGTGGCCTTAGCTGGCAGACGTGTACAAAATTTAGAAGAGGTAGTAGCAGAGTCAGGAGTTTCAAATTCTAAAGCGATTATTATGCCAACAGATGTAGGGAATCTAGAAGATGTCAAAAAGCTTTTCGATGCAATAAAGTCAACATACGGACGTTTAGACGTTTTATTTAATAATGCAGGCATTGGTGCACCTCGAGTGCCTTTCGAAGATCTTTCTTTAGAAGAATGGCAAAAAGTTGTTGATACAAATTTAACAGGAAGTTTTTTATGTTCTCAACATGCTATTAAAATTATGAAAGATCAGACTCCTATGGGAGGAAGAATTATTAATAATGGATCTATTGCAGCTTATGCTCCCAGACCTGATGGTGTTGCTTATACTTCGACAAAACATGCTATATCAGGCTTAACAAAGCAAATATCACTAGATGGTAGAAAATATAATATTGCATCTAGCCAAATAGATATAGGAAATGCAGGTACTCCTATGACTGCCCGTATGAAAGATGGAGTGCCACAACCTAACGGAGATACTATGCCAGAACCAACATTTGATGTTAATCATGTTGGAGAGACAGTACTCTATATAGCAAATCTTCCATTAGAAACGAATATTCAATTCATGACCATTATGGCTACAAAAATGCCATTCATTGGTAGGGGGTAAAGAGTTTGCCTAATAGGTTTTATTTCAATAATTATATTGTGATTGTCCCAATACCATCTTTAATATCAATTTTTGTTCCATAAGGTTCCGATAGTTTTTGAAGCCATCCTAGAACTTCATTCGAAAGTGTTTTTTCCATGAGCGTTGGGCGGCCTCTCTGGGGTATTGGTAATCCATAACCCATATCAATTGGGTATAATGAAATAGTACTGAGCTCACCATTAGTAAAATTATTGACAGCAACAACACTTCTCCAGAAAACAGGGTCAGAAGGAAATCCAATTTGGTCAAAATTTGATCTTTTAGACAAGTAATCACCCGGTGTGTCATCATGGGATAAGTTAAATCTTCTATATCCTTCATCAGGTGCCCAAGGAACTGTTTCATTTTGAAATATAAAATTTCCCAAACTATAAAAGATAGGTTTGCCTTTATATATTTCAATACCACGTAAAAAATGAGGTCCATGACCTGCAAAAACATCTGCTCCTTGATCTATAACCCAGTGTGCAAGCTCTTCAAGAAATTGAGGAGGGCTTGTTAGAGATGGGCCATGTATTTCTCCATCATTACCACTTTCATGACAGTGTGTTCCATATACGACCCAGTCAGCTTGTTGTTTTGCTCCATTAATCCATTTTTTAGCGCCTTCTAAATCTTCTTTATTAACACTTGTTGATCGGGTGAAATCTTCACCCAAAACAAATTTTCCACCCATAAAGCTTATTTCTACATTTGCATCTGTTTTTTCACTAACACCACCAAATCCAAACTTTTGGCCTCTTTCCTGCATATCACTGTAACCAAGTTGTTCATTAGCTTTTGATAAGGCATCGAAAATTGGTCTATCCACTGTATGGGATGTATTGTGACGTATTGCGTTAATTCCCGGTTTGCCTGGGAAATCTGGTCTTCCTAGCCCAGCTCTGGATTGTTCACTATATGTTGTAGATGAAGATAAAATAGCAACTCTGCCTCTTGGCGAATCTACATAAGCAGGAGATCTAGCAGCATCGAGGTTTTTTCCGCCTCCAGCTTGTGGCATATCAAATTCCCGACAATGTTCTAATGTCGTTAAAAATCCACCTTCTGAAAAGTCGTAAGCATGATTATTAGCCGTGGTTACAGCATCAATTCCCATCCACTGTAATTCAGTGATATTTCTTGGGTCGGATCGAGTAGGTGTTCCACCACTATATTCCCAACTGTGCTCATAATCATGAAATAACATCTCTAGATTTACGACAGAGCAATCTGCTTGTCGTAAAATATCGATAAGTTTCAAAAAATCTTTTTCATTATGCGGGCTCATTTTTCTCGTTATCATAGCATCGCCGCCTACTGCTATAGATATATCTTTTGTTTGTGCATTATAAATCATTTGAAACCTCCTAAATTAACCTCTAGGTAAACCTAATCCTCTTCGCCCTACTTGATCTCTCATAATTTGAACGCTTCCATGGTTTATCCCTGACTGAAAAGCTCCAAGTAAATTATGAGCAAATATCCCACTGCTAATTGTATTAGCTGAAGTATTTAGTAGTTGTCCGTACGGTCCAAGCATTTGTACGTAAGATTCAGTCGCTCTCACTCCATGCTCTGGCGCCCATACTTTTTCAGCAGACCCTTCATAAGAAAAATTGCCACCATGTTCTACTATAGACATACTCCTCATTGTCATTAGTCGACACACTTGAGCTTCTATCCACATTTCTGCTGTTTTATCACGTATCGCTTCATTTTCTCTTATATCATATTCGCCTAACTTCTTATTTTTCATCCAGTTAATAATATCTTCGTCACGTCTTACTGAAAGTAAATATCTCGATGCACCTACTCTATCTAGATTTAATCCCATTGCACCTACATACCATCCCATATTAATTTCACCTAAAAGTGCAGATTTAGAAACTCTAACATTTTCATAAAATGTTTCATTGGTTTTTTTATGACCATAAGTAGTTCCCATTGGTGCAGGAGGATCATTTTGAATTGAATACAAAGGTCTTATGGTGATACCAGGCGTATCCATGGGCACTAACAAAATAGAAATTCCTCTGTGTTTAGGGGCTTCTGGGTCTGTTCGTACCATTAAATAAACATGAGTTGCTGCATGAGCACCTGATGTGTATATTTTTTGTCCATTGACTATGAAATCATCGCCGTCTAATACAGCTCTACATTGAAGCGAAGCCAAATCAGCACCGCCGCTTGGCTCAGTGAAACCTTGGCAAAAATTTATATCACCATTAATTATACCGGGTATAAAGTAATTTTTTTGTTCTTCGGTACCAGCAGCCATAATAGCAGCTGCAGTACCACCTGCCCCACCTGCCGAAATACCTATTCTGCCGAATTCTTCTTCGACTATATATTGATCAAGTCTTGATCCGTCTTGACCTCCATATTTTTTTGGCCAACTAATTCCCTGCCATCCATTATCTCTAATTTTATCTAAAAACTCCCTTAGAGCTTTCCCTTCAGAACCTTCAATTTCTACATGAGAAATATTTTCTGTGCGTTCTGAAGCTTCTAACTCATCTTTAACTGCCTGTGTGAGATTTTCTTTGATAAACTTT
This sequence comes from Dehalococcoidia bacterium, assembly GCA_022450525.1. GTDB lineage: Bacteria > Chloroflexota > Dehalococcoidia > Lucifugimonadales > UBA6952 > UBA6952. The sequence continues at coordinate 49,600 of JAKUQA010000009.1, forward strand.
TTAACTTTATCTCTTAAATCAATATTTTGATTCATATACCCAAAATCCATACAAATCTCCCGTTACTTGTTCATGCTCGATTAATTTTTTCAATTGTCTGTTTAATCAATTCCTCTGTCAATATATAACTATTGCTTTTGAGGTGCTTTAACAAATAAAAATGCTAAAGCACTAAATAGTGCCATTATTGCTAAGGTGGGAAAAACTAGAGTGTAGCTTTGGGTTAAGTCATAAATTATTCCAGAAAATATTGCACCTAAAGCTTGGCCACCCCCTATAGATATTTCATTAATACCTCTTATCGATCCTAAAGAATTTCTTCCATAAAAATTTGCAATTGCTACTGAAGGGACAGTTGTTAAACCTCCTAATCCTAATCCAAAACAAAAAGCAACTAAGTATGCCGATAAAGGTCCGTTAACCAAAAGGTACATTAAAGATACAATACCTAAAACACTGACGACCATTGCGTAACAATAACTAATTTTTATTTTTTCTACGATGAATCCCCATATTGTGCCACCTATACCTGTTCCTATGGCAACCATAGTCAAAGCAGATGCAGCTAATAGAGGATCAATACCTTTGTCAATTAATAATGCAGCCTGATGTATATTTATAGCAGAATGGATAAAATACATGAATGAACTTACAAACACCAAAATCCAAAGTGTTCGTGTGTGCATAGCCTCTTTAACTGTCCAGATTTCATTTGTTTCTTGTGTTCCTGAATCATCAGTAGATTCTTCTTTAGACATTATTTCAATATCTGGTTCTAAACCTATATCTTCTGGTTTTGAAACCATAAGAACAATAATTGGTACTAAAGCTACTACCCACACCATAATACCCATCCAAAACCATGCTTCTCTCCATCCGACTGTTGATATAAGGTATTGTGCAATTAGTGGAAATCCTCCCATTCCTATAGAATGTAGAGTGATAAGAAATCCATTTGCCCTACCTCTTCTTTTAATAAACCATTGAGAAATCACAGTACCTGTTCCGACCTGTATAGGTGATGAAAACATCATTCTTCCGATTCCGAATAGTAAATAAAACCCGATTGGTGTAGCCCACCATCCTAAAGAAAGCGTAGTAAATCCTAAAATAGCAACAGAAATAACTAGGACAATTTGTGATCCAAATTTGTCTATCATTCGACCAGCAAAAGGTGCAGAGGTCATAGCAAGAAAACCTCCAAATGTTGCTGCTCCAGATATAAAAGTGCGACTCCATCCTAGATCATCTGACATTGGTATCATAAATACTGATAGGATTAAAGCTGAAGCGGTATTACGTACAACAACTGCTGTACCTGCGGAAAAAAGAATCACCCAGCCATAGTAAAATGGTAAGGATTGAGCTAGTTTTAGTTGAAATTTTTGTAATCGATTCATATGTGAAAAATTAGATTGATATGTATAATAATATAATTGATCACTTAAAGATATGCTAAAGGAGAAGAATTTGGATTTATTGGTAGTAGCTTTAAAAGATGAGTTTGAACACCCACACAAGCCTGATAATTTAGAAATTATTTATACTGGGGTTGGCAAAGTAAATGCTTCTTTTGCGTTAACTAAGGCTATATATGAGTATAAACCCAATAGAGTTTTTAATTTTGGCACAGCTGGTGCCATATCTGATAATTTACATGGTTTAATTACTGTAACTGGATTTATTGAAAGAGACATGGATGCTACAGGGCATGATTTAGGTTTTGAATTAGGTCAAACACCGTTTGAGGAAGAAATTATAATAGGTAAATCTGGAATTATTTGTGGTACTGGTGACTCTTTTGTAACTTCTACACCTTCTGTAAAATGTGATTTAGTAGATATGGAGGGTTATGCTTTAGCAAAAGTTTGTAAATATATGAATATTCCTTTTCAAAGCTATAAATACATATCGGATAAAGCTGATAATACAGCTTCTGAAGATTGGCAACGAACTGTTAAAGATGGGCAGTCGCTTTTTTTAGAAAAATTAAACGAAATCTTGTAAAAATCAATTAATTAGTAAGGTTGGTGGGCCGTGAGGGACTCGAACCCTCGACACATGGATTAAAAGTCCACTGCTCTACCAACTGAGCTAACGGCCCAAAAAATTACACAACAATTTTCTATATTACAATACTTGAGCTTACTTTTCCATTTTGTAGAGTAATTTAAAAATCTAGATGTTGATATTATTACATTTTTCGCATGTAGATTCAGGTATTAACCCATATTTCATTAAAATTGCAAAAACATAACAACCTGCACAAAATCCAAGTATTGATTCCAGAGCAGCAAAAATTCCAATAACTGAAATTAATAAATAAGCAATATTTGTTGATGAAAAAACAAATTCAGCGATGATAGCCAATAAGCTAAGTAGAAAGCCAATAAGTTGGGCAAATCTTTTTGGTGGACCTGCAACAGGTTTATTAGGATTACCTAGAACTGGAACAATTATTTTTGTTGCTATTAAACCCATGGGGCTCAATGTGGGACCTGTTAAAACTCGAGCTGTGAATCCATAAAGCAGTACCCAAAGAAGCACACTTTGATTTGTAAATAAGATTGTTAATATTAATACTATAACCATCCCGGCAACGAGGCGCGCGGCATATTCATTAACAGGATGTGGAAAACTAAATAAACCTCTCATTACTTCACCCAATACCCAATTTAATTAGAATATAAACTATAGGTTAGCATTTTTTTGTTGTCAATTCTCTTTAAATCGAACTTAGCTTGTTTAAAGGCCAATATAGTACCCATGCCTTTCCTATAACGTTGTCATATGGAACAAACCACCCATTTCTAGAATCGTTACTTTCAGCACGATTATCACCAAGAACAAAGAAGGTATCATTTTCGACAACTATAGGTCCTATTGAACGGCCTGAATAACTATTTGTTAGATATGTTTCTAATAATTTTTCGTTGTTAAGATAAACAATTCCATTATCTATTTGGATAACATCTCCTGATACTCCAATTACGCGTTTAACAAACATTTTATTTGGATCTGGAGGGTACTTAAATACTATTATATCTCCCCGATTGGGTTCTCCAAATAAAGATGAATACCCAACAGATTCATAAAATGGGAGGAATTTAGATAAGTTTTCAAGATCTATTCTATGATATACCAAACGGTTTACAAAAATTCGTTCTGCTTCAATTAGGTTAGGTTCCATGCTTGGACCTTCTACTTGATAATTACTAATTAAAATTTGTAATAGTCCAAGTAATATTAGGGCATATAAAATAGTTTTAATTAGTTCTTTAATATTTTTGATGGCTAACACTTGTTTTAATAACTTTTTATAAATTAAATAAGTTTTATGTTAATCAAAATATAATTCAATAGCAATTGGGCAGTGATCTGAGCCAAAAACACCATTCATTATTTCAGCACTTATTAAATTAGATTTTAGTTGTTCATCAATGAAAAAATAATCTATTCTCCAACCAATATTTCGATCACGGGCTCTAGTTTTAGTATCCCAGAATGTGTAATTTCCAGATTCTTGGTTAAATTCTCTATAACAATCTATGAATCCTGAGTCTACGAGTTGATCTAACCATTCACGCTCAATTGGTAAAAAGCCAGAGTTATTAATATTTTCTTTTGGTCTTGCTAAATCGATTTCATGATGGGCAGTATTAAAATCTCCACAGATTACGATTTTTTCTCCATCTTCTTTTTTCTTCAATATTATTTTTAGAAATTCATCGTAAAATTCTAATTTATACTTTAAACGCTCTTCTTTTGATTGTCCGTTAGGAAAGTAGACATTGTATAGAGTGAAATTTTGAAATTTCATCATAAGAGTTCTTCCTTCGTGGTCAAATTCTTCAGCACCCATGCCATTTTCATGGTTTTCCGGCTTAGATCTCGTGTGGATACTTACTCCACTATATCCTGGTTTTTCTGCACTATTCCAATAGGAGGTGTATCCAGAAACATTAATAATGGATTCTGGTAATTGGTGAAACTGAGCTTTCGTTTCTTGAGTGCAAAATATATCAGGCTGTTCTTTATTTATCCATTCAACAATTCCTTTTTTTATACTAGCTCGAATTCCATTGACATTCCAACTATATAATTTTAATTTTTCCATACATTAATTTCCTAAATTTGAACCAGAAATTAGATTCTGGGCTAATTTTATAGCCTCTACCATACTAGTGTTATCTGCAATGCCTTTCCAGGCAATATCAAAGGCTGTTCCATGGTCAACAGATGTCCTAATTAATGGAAGTCCTAAATTAACTGTTATACTTTCTTCAAATCCGTAAACTTTCACAGGTATATGACCTTGGTCATGATACATGCAAATGACAGCATCAAATCTATTGTCGATTGCTTGATTAAATATAATATCAGCAGGTATGGGGCCCTCGACATTGATATTCTCTTGCCTTGCTTGAATAATTGCAGGGCTGATTTCTTCATTTTCTTCTCTTCCTAATAATCCTCCATCAGAACCATGAGGATTCAATGCAGCAACTCCAATTCTTGGATTGTCAAACCCCCAATTAATAAAATTTGTATTTGTTAGTTTAATCATATTATAGATATTCTCTTTAGTTACGAAATCACATGCAATTTGTACAGGTTTATGAGTAGTTAGGTGGACGACTCTTAAGTTTTTACTAATTAGCATTGTTGCAACTTCGGGGCTATTTGTAATAGATTGTAACAATTCCATATGTCCTATTTGCACATATCCAGCTAGTGAGGCAGCTTCTTTGTTTACAGGTGCTGTAGCCATTCCTTGAATTTTATTTTCCAGGCATAAATGTGCGGCTATTTCCACCCATTCCATACATGCCTTTCCTGCTTCTTTTGATAAAACTCCTGGTTGGATATACTCTGCATCAATATTCTCAGGGTCTAGGATTTGGATCATGGTAGTCTCATTAGGATCAAAATCATCAAATTGATTGATTTTTTTAACTGGCATATTAATGGAAAGATTTTGATTTACTGTTGACATGGCATAATAGCTACCAATAACTAAAAATTCATTTAAAGAATTACTATAAGAAGACTTTAAAGCCTTTAGAATGATTTCTGGACCAATACCACAGGGATCTCCCATGGTGATGCCTACAACATTTTTAATTGACACGATTCACCTGAAATAATTTAGCTAGAAAAAAGTGTTGAATTAGCCCAATTTTGTTCGAAAGCATTAGGAAGCCTTTGGGGTTGTTTCCATCTTTCCATTTCAACGAGTGAACCATTTCTTTCTCGTAAAAATATATTCCGATCTGTGTCTATAAGATAAATGCTGCCAGGTTTTTTAAAGGTTGTATTATTTTGCATACAAAATTCAAAATGGACCAAATTTCTGATCAATCCTTCGGTAGTTACATTCTGTTCATCAAATAAAACAGCTATCGTATTTGTATTAATTGAAGGCATTTTATTGATGATTTTTTCAAAATCTGCCGAAACAATATATCGATTGGTTATATGTGCCTGAAGAAACAAATCTCCTGTAAGACTTTCTAGAGGTAAAACATCGGGATTATTAATTCGAACTTGTGGGAGATTTATATCTACTATCCATCTCATACTCTGTTCATTCAACGTGGTACCCCTTTCATTGTTTACATATGGTCGATTATTTTATCCTCCACACTGCGTCCATGCACAGTAATGGCACATTACACATCCTTCCTGAAAAGTAACTGGAGAACTACATTCTGGGCAAGAGAACCCAACAGCCTCTACAGGTATTGGAGTTACACTTGCAGGAGGTTCTGAATTAGCTATAGCTTTTAATGGTAGTCCTAATTGTTCAACTGCTGTTTCCAAATTTGATTCTGAGATGTTTGGCATATCAGAAGTATATTTTCTTAATACATGAGCTAAAGCATCAGGCACAGAGCGTACTAATACGCCTTGGTCCCAGACAGGGTTGCATGTTATTCCTTGTAGTTCATCTATAACGGATTCCATTGCGATACCTGATCTTAATGCTAAGGAAACAAGCCTGCTAACAGCTTCCAAATTAGCAGAATCAATGCTTCCAGCTTTACCTAACGTTGCAAATACTTCAAACGGTAAACCTTCTTCATCAAAGTTAAGTGTTATATATGTATTACCACTCCCTGTGTGTATTTTTTCTGTAATTCCTCGCATAGTTTGGGGGCGTTGCTTAGGGGTTAATCCGCCAGAAGTTGAAACATTAGTAGTCTCATCATTGCTTGATTTATCTTTTTGCACTTCGAGTACTTGCATAGATTTAGAACCATCTCTGTAGATCGTAATACCCTTGCATTTATTCCAATATGCTAACCAATAAGCTCTTTCAACATCTTCTTCGGTAGCTGAGTTAGCCATATTGATAGTTTTACTTACAGCTAAGTCAGTATGCTTTTGGAAAGCTGCTTGCATTCTTACATGAGTGTCAACAGGAATTTCATTAGCAACTTTGAAGACTTTTTTGACATCATCTGGAATTCCTTCAATATCTTGGCAAGAACCTGTTTTGGCCACTTCAGCCATCAGGTCTTCGGAATAGAATCCTCTTTCTTTAGCTACTCGTTCGAAATCAACATTGACTTCTGTAAGAGTTCTTCCATCTAATACATTTTTTACAAAAGCTAATGCAAATATGGGTTCAATTCCACTACTAGCTCCTGCAATGGCACTAATTGTACCAGTAGGTGCTATGCAAGTTCGAGTTGCATTTCTAATAGGGTTTGGGTCCATTTCAGTAACCTGCCACCCTGGGTAGGCACCTCTATCTTTGGCAAGGTTGATTGAGACATCTCTTGCAGCATCATTGATACATTGCATAACATCAGATCCTAATGTCAATGCTTCTTCAGAATCATAATCAATTCCTAATCTTATCAAACAGTCATGCCATCCCATAACGCCAAGACCAGTTTTTCTAGTAAGATCGACAGCTTCTTTGACTTTGGTTGTAGGGAACTGATTGATTGAAACAACATCATCTAAAAATCTAGCTGCCGTTCGAGATACAGATTCAAGCTCTTGAAAATCAAAAGAAGTATTTCCATCTTCATCAGTTTTTATAAATTTACCTAAATCAATTGATCCAAGATTGCATGCCTCATTTGCAAGTAATGGAACTTCTCCACAAGGGTTTGTGCTGTCGAGATTTCCAATATGTGGTGTAGGGTTTGTACGATTTGCTTCATCAATGAAATACAAACCTGGATCACCTGTTTTCCATGCAGAAGAGATTATATCTTGCCAAAGTTCTCTGGCTTTGACTGTTTCGATAATGGTACCAGCATCTTTTGCTTCACTATCTTGTGGAACTATCAGATCCCAGTTTTCGTCATTTTCTACTGCTTTCATGAAATCATCAGTTATAGCAATAGATATATTAAAGTTTTGAGCTGTTTTATCATCATCTTTCATGTGAATGAAATCTTTTATTTCAGGATGAGATATTCCTAAAATACCCATATTGGCACCATGTCGTTTGCCACCTTGGGTGATCATGTCTGATAAGGAGCTTAGCATATTTAACACTGCTATTGATCCACAGGCTTTACCTTGTGTGGTTTTTATTGGATTTCCTCTTGGTCGCAACTTACTAAAAGAGTATCCAAGACCTCCTCCATATTTTTGAATCATAGCGGAAGAAGTAGCAGCTTCCATAATACTATGCATAGTATCTTCAACTGGTAAAACAAAACATGCGGAGAGTGTTCCCTGTCCTGTTCCTGCATTAAAAAGTGTTGGAGAATTAGGAATAAATACAGTTTTAGCCATTAAGTTGTAAAATTCATTTTCCCAAAATTGTTTTTCATCCCCTGTTTCTTCTGCTGAAGCAACCGCACTCGCCACACGTTCAAACATACCTTTTGGTGTTTCATCTCCTATTAGGTAGCGCACCTTTAATATAGTAAGTGCATTATCCGAAAGTTGAGGGTCAATTTTAGATGTTGTCATTATTAATTTTACTCCTTATATAGTTCGTGTATGGTTAAAATAAAACTAGAGATATAATTCTAAAAAAAGGGAATCGATAAATAAAAATATATCGGAATTTGATACTTATTGTTAGCCTTTTTTATTATATTTTTTTTACCTTTCATTTAATAACAATTATTTTGATTACTTATTATCCTTATTCTTAAATTCAAAGAGAGTTGGCTGTAAACTATCTTCGGATTCCTCTTCGATATCATCAGTGATAGCTGATTCAAGTTCTTCCTTAAAGGTTTCAAGGTCAGGGAAATCTTTGTAAACACTTGCGTATCTTATATAAGCCACTCTGTCTGCCTCTTTTAATTTCCTTATGACTATTTCTCCAATAGTTTTACTGCTTATCTCACTTCTTCCTCGCTTAAATATGTTAGATTCAACATCTGATACAATTTTATCTAAAGTCCCTGTGGGAAGAGGGCGCTTTGTACATGCTAGCTTTAGGCTGTACATGAGTTTCTCTTTATTAAAGTCTTCTCTTCTGCCATCTCTTTTGACGATGGCTATAACATTGGACTGAACTTGTTCGTATGTAGTATATCTGAGGGAGCACAAAGAACATTCTCTTCTACGTCTAGTAGCTGTTTTTGAGTCTCTCGAATCTATTACTTTCGATTCTCCATGTCCGCAGTGAGGACAAAGCATTTAATTGGTATCTCCCTATTTATATATTTAAGCTAATTTGCATCACCAAGAGTCAATATAAACAGAACCTTTACTGATATATTCAACAATCGGGAGCCTAATTCTCACATTAAATGATTCTATTGTCAATAGCCAAATACAAAATAACGTATTATTATTATTGAAAACACTATATGTTGCGGTTTTCGTTGCCGGAGTAAGAACTGGTAATTATTCTTTTTAGTCACAAAAAGGTTTTTGCAATTTTATTGTAAATTGTAAATTTCAATATTGATTAAAACTTCTGCTTGTCGAAAAAATAAAAAAAACCAAAGTATTTCGTAAAATTAGTAAAAATCAGTAAAAATAGCAATAAAATTAAATACAAATATTGATATTACTAAAAAAATATCTATATTTTACTAAATATTCTTGACAACCCTGTTCTAAAATGGTAATTTTCATCTGTTGGTAAAAAAATATAAGGAGCTGTGGCTTATACCAAGGGTCGCTCGTTCGTCTAAGGCTACATTGGAAAATGGTTGCATCAATCGACAGTCTCTCCTATCACAAACCAGCACTTCTTAAAGAGGTGCTAACGATCTTGGAACCAAGATCAAATAACAACTTTGTTGACGCTACTTTAGGTGACGGAGGCCACGCTCTAGCAATATTGGATTCTACATTACCGAACGGGCGCCTTCTTGGGTTAGATGCTGATGATCAAGGAATTTTGAGAGCATTTGAAAGATTAAAAAAGTACGAAGGAAGAGTTTGCTTGAAAAATTATAACTTTAATAAATTAGAACAAGCTGTTTCGGAAAGTCAGATTACTCCTATATCTGGCATTCTTTTTGATTTAGGGATTTCTTCTTGGCAATTAGATTCTGCCGATAAAGGGTTTAGTTTTAAAGACCAATCCCTCGATATGAGATTCGATTCCAAACAATTTACTACTGCTCTTCAATTGATTAATACTCTTGAATATAAAGATTTATCTTCCCTTATATACAAATATGGTGAAGATCCAAATGCTAATCGGATAACTAGAGCTATCATAAAGTCTCGTCCAATAGTCAATGCCGAACATTTAACCGAAATTATTCAAAAGGCTGTACCCCGAAGAGGCAGAAAAACAAATCCTGCTACAAGAACATTTCAAAGTTTACGAATAGCTGTAAACAATGAAATGGAAAATCTAGAATACACGTTATCTTCTCTGATGGATTTTGTAACTAAAGGGACAAAAATAGTAGTGATTGCCTATCACTCTCTCGAAGATAGAATTGTAAAAAACTTTATGAGAAAAGAGTCTAGCGATTGTTTGTGCCCGACAAGTATTTTAGTTTGTCAGTGCAATCATACAAAGAAAATTGAATTAATTAATAAAAAGGTTATCAAACCAAGTGCGGAAGAGATGTTAGGAAATCCTCGTGTGAGGAGTGCTCGTTTAAGAGCATGCGTAGTTATATAAGAGTTTGGGATACTAGATAAATATTAAGGTTGAGGGGGGCTGTTGATGTATATCAGCGCCTCCGGCGCAAAATTTTTAAATAATTGAATATTTTGGAGCTAAATTAAATAAAAAAGTTGGTCAAAACCCTCATGTTGATGGTTCTCCTCAATCTAATTAATTAAAGGGTTCAACTTAAAAAAGTAATGATTAGGATTGAAATATGAGTATGTTAGATGAAAAGCTAGATCAAGATGTAATAAGTCGTTTATCGAAAGAATTAGATTTAGGGAAAGTTGCATCAGTAGGAAATGCATATGTCTCAGTTGATGTTGGAACAACTAAGGTATGTACACTTGTGGCACAAATTTTGGCCACAGGAGAAGTTGAAATTATTGGAGCAGGTAAATCTAAATCAAGAGGTATGAAAAAAGGACTGGTTGTTGATATAGAAGCAATGACAGCAGCTGTTCGAGAATCTATAGCTGAAGCTACATTAAATTTAGATATTGAGATACCTCCAGTATGTATTGGTGTAACAGGTAGTCATATAGTCAGTGTAACAACAACAGGTAAGTCATCTGTTATGGATGGTAAATCGGAAAAAGTTGTTTCTGTAAAAGATATGGATGCTGCAGTAGATAATTCCCGACCTAAAGTAGAAAATGGCCAGGAATTATTACACGTAATTCCAATAAGTTATTCTCTCGACGGTACATCAGGAATAAGAAATCCTAGCGGATTAAAGGGTAATTCTCTATCAGTTAAAACTCATTCTGTTGTAGGGGAGATAACTTCATTAGATAACATAGTGCAATCTGTAGAGAACACTGGATTAAAGATGGGTGGAATGGTTCTCGAACCACTAGCCAGTGCTGAATCTGTTTTAAGTGCAGAAGAAAGAGAAATTGGTACCATATTAGTCGATATCGGCGGAGGTACAAGTGATCTTGCATTTTTTAAAAATGGCAAAATGGTTTATACCGCAGTGATCCCTGTGGGTGGGTTTAATTTTACTAATGATATAGCTGTTACTTTAGGAATACCATATGAAACTGCAGAGGAATTAAAAATTAATTATGGAAGAACTATGGCTATTCCGGATGATAGTGATATCGATTTTAATGAGCAAATTGAAGTTTCCATCAATGGACTAGAAGAGAAGAAAATAATTACTAAAGGAGATATTTGTCGGTTGCTTAACGACAGAGCTTCTGAATTATTAAGATTCGTTTTGTTGAAAATTAATGAAGCCGGTTTGGATGCAATGCCAGCTGGTGGGATTGTATTTACAGGTGGGGGAGCAAATCTTATCGGATGGGAAGAATTAACCCACGAATATATACCTGGTAACGTCCGTATAGCTGCCCCAAGAGATATATTAGGTTTGCCTGAAACACTAAAAAGTCCTACTTATTCAACTAGTGTTGGTATTCTCTTGTGGGGAATTAATCATCCTGTTGAACAAGTAAACTATGGAGGTCACCAACCTCAAAAGAAAAAAACTTTTAGCAAAGGAAGGAAATGGTTGAGCTGGTTAACTCAATTTATTTCACCAAAATTTTAGGAGGTATTTATGTTAGAAAATGAAATGGATTTAAATGTGAATAATAAACGGATTGG